>CAYXDX010000019.1:0-23375 GCA_964463865.1 uncultured archaeon
TCCTCTGGGACTGTGGATCCCAGGAGCCGGGTTCGAATCCCGGTCCGGGCCCTCTTCTGGTTTGAGATTTTGGTCAAAATGCTCTTTCGAGAGCGTTAAGTTCTCTGTCGTCTTGTAGACTTTACGTGGACTCAAGAGTAGCTGGTGCGCTCGCATTTATTCTGAGTTCAATCTTAATGAAAAAACGCGGGAGTATCGAAACTTCTAAGGAATTTATCGCGATGTTGTCCGCGACATTGGGTGTGGCGAGCTATTTACTTTCACTACTGTTTTTTCAGCCATTGCCAGACTACGAAAAAACTAAAGCAGGTGCGTTGAATTTAAGAAGTCAGTCGTCAAAGACGGAGCGGTGTATACTGACAGATGCGTCGTGATGTTCACGAAGTTAAATCTTACGAGCCACGGATACGTCGTCGATTTACGATTTAGATCGAACTGGGATGCGAGACACACAATTTTATTCATCGAGCCAGATACACCTTTATGAAGACAGAGGCACCCTAAACTACCTGATAAAGTCAAACGGAAAAAATTTTCGGAGTTTTCGCTAAACTGAAGGAATTAAACTGGGTAGACGAATCTTTTGGCACTGGCTGGAACGAGATAAAATTGCTGTGGGACTCTGAGAAGCAGACGATGTGGATGGAGGTTAACGGAAAGAGGTTTACGGGAGAACTCAGATCCACTGTAAATCTGACGAGCTCGAGGCTTTATCTTGGGTCTCATCCACACAGGGGGTATTACGCGGAGGGATACTTTGACAGAATAGCGGTCTATAAAGCGACAGATCCCGCGAAACTTTTAGAAGTTCGCAACGGGAAAATTCGAGTAGCTCCGTAAAAACTCTTCGTGCTAAATCACGCACTGCTGGGCGAAAAATCAAAAAATTTAACTATTTTTTCTTTGATTTTCAGCCATGAACTTAATTCTCCTCGGACCGCCGGGTGCTGGAAAGGGGACTCAGGCGAAGATGATCGTAGAGAAATACGGGATTCCGCAGATATCCACGGGGGACATTTTGAGAGAGGCCGTTGCCAAAGGAACCGAGCTCGGAAAGAAAGCGAAGGAATACATGGACAGAGGCGAGCTCGTGCCGGATGAAGTTGTGATAGGCATCGTGAAGGAGAGGTTGTCGCAGCCAGACTGCGAGAAGGGTTTCATACTCGACGGCTTCCCCCGAACGGTAAGGCAGGCTGAAGCTCTGGACGAGATGCTCGACGACATGGGCAGGAAGCTTGATGCGGTGATTAGCATAGAGGTTCCGGAGGAGGAGATAGTGAAAAGAATCGTTTACAGGAGAATCTGCAAGCAGTGTGGTGCCGTCTACAACCTGATATACAACCCGCCCAAGCAGGACAACGTCTGCGACAAGTGTGGTGGCGAGCTTTACCAGAGAGACGACGACAAGGAGGACATCGTGAGGGAGAGGTATCGGGTTTACAAGGAGCAGACGGAACCGCTTAAAGAGTATTACAAAAATGTTGGCGTGCTTTACGAAGTAGACGGAACGAAGAGCATAGAGGAGGTCTTCAAACAAATCGAGGAGATACTCGAGAGGGTCAAGCTCTGATCTCTTCTACGCCTTCATCCCCTTTTTCGAGCCACTCCGCTATTTTTTCGAGAACTCGCACGTTTCTCCTGAGGAAGTGGTCTCCGCCGTCGATTATCAGGAACTTCTTCCTCGTCCTCGCTTTTCTGAACATCTCTTCCGAGCAGTAAAACGGAACGACATCGTCTTTAGTTCCGTGGACGAACATAACCGGACACTTTAAGCTTTCCACGGCTTTTATCGGCTCTATCGACGAAAACTCTTCTAAGAATTGCTTTTTAAAGCTTTCAAAGTCTTTTAGCCCCTTTAAAGTAGATTTCAGTCTGGCGTTCGCGTAAATTCTCTCTATCGCCTCTTCGGTAAACGCGTTCACGGAGCAGGGAGAAGAAACGGCAACGATCTTTTCAGCTTCCCCGAAATTCAAAGCTACCGCACCGCCCATGCTGAAGCCAAGAATAGATACCCGCTCGAAGTTTTGCGAAATCTCTTCGAGGTCTTCGAGCCACTTCAGAAGGCTGAAACTCCCGGAACTCCTGCCGGTTCCGGTGAAGTCGAAAACTATTGATGGGAAGCCTTTTCTGGCAAAAAACCTTGCAACGTCGAGGTAACTTTTCTCGGCTACGCTTCCCGGATCGTAGGGGAGTCCGTGGCAGATTACGAGAACTCTCTCTACCGACAGCCAGGCGTTTTTGTTCCCTATCCTTCTTTCGATTATCATCTCAATCCTACGAGTTTTTCGAGCTCTTCAAGGTCTTTTTCGAGTCTCTGCAGCTCTTCTCTCTTTTTCCTCACGAGTTCGGCCACGATCTCTTTCAGGTCCAGAGTGAGCTTGTAGCTCTTTAGAGGTCTGCCCTTGCCCTTCTTCTTGATCTCCCTGTCTTTCACCCAGCCCATCTCTTTCAACTCTTTCATCGCTATGCTGACTTCCGGCTGTCTCAGGTTGGCCGCTCTTTCTATGTCTCTCGAAACAGTTTCGCCTACTTTGGAGAGGTAAACGAGAACTTTGGCTATGTTTTTATTCAATCCCGCTTCTGTGAGGAGTTCAACAAGCCTCTCATCTTTTTCGCTGAACTCCATAATATCCACCGATAGTAGTATAGTAAAATGAATATAAATATTTTGCCATTTACAAAATTTGAAGATAGAAAAGCCGTTAATAAATCTTATTATAATGCGGAAAAAATTTAACCAGGTTCTACGTAGCTCATTTAATGATCGTCGTATCCCTTGGTGGATCGATACTTTTCAACGAGCTTTCGGTGGAAAAGATAAGGGAATACGCGTCAATCTTCTCGGAAGTTAGCGAAAAAGTCGCGGTAGTCGTTGGTGGAGGCAGGATTGCCAGAGAGTACATCGGCGCTCTCAGAGATCTCGGAGGTAGCGAAACTCTTTGCGATTACGCGGGAATAGAGGTGACGAGACTGAACGCGCTTCTGCTGGCTCAGGCAATGAAAGACGCTCCCAAGGTAATTCCGAAGGACTTTAGAGAGGTGGAACTCCTGCTCAGAAGTTACGACAGGGTCGTCATGGGTGGAACGTTTCCCGGGCACACAACCGATGCGACGGCTGCACTGCTTGCTGAATATATGCGTGCGGAGAGACTTTTGATAGCTACGAACGTCGAGGGAGTATACACCGATGATCCGGCGAAAAATCCGGACGCGCGGCTGCTTGAGAGACTTACGCCTGAGGAGTTGGTGGAAATCGTGCGTAAGTCGAAAGTTACCGCTGGAAGCAAGAGCGTGGTAGACCTGCTCGCTGCGAAAATAATCGAGAGGAGCGGAATACCAACTTTAATCTTTAAGGGCACTCCCGAAAACCTCAAGAGAGCTTTGAAGGGTGAGATCGTCGGAACGATCGTTAAAAAGAATTGATTAAACTTTCCAGTCTTTCTCTTTCTCCTCTTTTCCTCTACTGAGGAAATACACGCCCACTCCTGCCAGTATCAGGAGCGCTCCGGCCACCATGAATATCCACCCTCTGTCGTTACCTTCGCTGGTCGATGAGGTTTCCGACCTTTCGAGCTTAACGACGATCTTCTCTCCCTTCGATATGTTGCTCGCCGAATACACGTTGTATGTGTTGCTGCCAAGCTGGTGAACGCCCAAACTCTCAAGAGAATCCGATACGGCTATAATCGACGGAGAGGTAAACAGAACGAGCTGTTTTGCCGGAAGCTCGAAGTATATCGGAATCTCGTTTGAAGTCAGGACGTATTGATACACAGCCTGAATCGACGAGTTCGGAGGGATTACGACGTTTTCGAAAACGACTTCGTTTTTGCTCGCCGAGAAGTTTTCGAGATTTCCAGTGAAGCTTAGTATCGTGTAGTTTCGGGCGTTTTCTGGAAAGACCTTCTTCAGATCTCCTTTAAAGTAAGCGGAGTCTGGATTAGTTATGATGTCTATTTCGACAACTCCAAGATCGTTTCCTACGATTATGTGCCTGTTCGAGTAGTAAATCTTGGATGCGTCGGTGGTAACGTAAAAGCTGAAATTAAGGACGCTCGTGTTTGGAAACTCGAAGTTCTTTACCGCAGTCAGGTTTTTATACGTGACTATCGCGTGGTAAACTCCCGGATCGAGGTCAAGGCTTATCGAAGAGTTTTCGAATGTTTTGTTTATCGAGACGTTACCACCGAAAATTTCGACGCTGACAGCCCCTCCTTCGTATCCTTCTATGTTGATCTTCAGCTCTTCAGCGCTCGAAACGAACATCAGCGAGATTAGAGCGAGAACGAGCAAAGCCTTTCTCATTTTCGAAGCTCTTCATCTATTGTATAAAAACTATTCGCTGTAAAACTTCAGCTTGACGACCTCTCCGCCCGGCTGGTATACTGCCACTATTCCCGGCATTGGGTTCAGATTGACCTTCTTCTGAAACTCCGTCTGGCTCTGCCAGGTCGACGAGCAGACGACGAACGTTCCTCTGTAGAATCCGGTTCCGTAAGTGTGGACGTGACCGCTGTGCACGACATCCGGCACTTCGTCGATGACGAGGTAGTCCTCCTTTTCTGGAGCTATCGGAACCCTTTCTCCGTACATTGGCGAGAGGTGTCTCCTCTTGAGAAGCTCGAATATCGCCTCGTGCGGCTTGGTGTAGTCGAGCCTGTTTATCTTCGATATCACGTCGTCGAGACTCCTTCCGTGGTATAGAAGAACTTTCAAGCCGCTCAGATCTATCATCGACGGATTACCGACGCAAATCACGTTGTTTGAAAACAGGCTCGAGAATTCCTTAGGAAGGGCCGGCTGCGGCTCTGCCTGTCTGACGGCGTCGTGGTTTCCTGGAGCGAGGATTATTTTGACGTCTTTCCTTATCATGTCGAGATACTCCGCCGCGACTTCGTATTGCTCGTATATGTCCACGATTTCGAGCTCCTTTTCCTGTTCCGGATATATCCCCACTCCGTCTACGACGTCTCCAGCAACGAACAGGTATTTCACTTCCTCGGCAATTTTTACGAGCCTCTCGTTTTCGCTCTCGCAGTTAATCCACTTTATGAAGTTTTCCCACTCCTCCTTTAAGAACGTCTTGCTACCGAAGTGTATGTCGGAGATGAACGCTATTCTAAACTGTCTCTTCTTCTTGTTTCCGTTTATCGGAAGGTCCGGGAAAATTATTCTGTCCGCGATGATTTTTCTCCCGCTTATCGTTCCGGAGACCCCGATGACTTCGTCTCCAAGAAGCGTCATGGCTTCTTCCTTAACCTTCCCGGTGGCCAGGACGGTTACTACTCCGGTTTTGTCTTCCAGTTCTAATATCGCGGTGTTCTCGTTTATCTCTCTGACCTCGTTTACGATTCCCACGACGTCCACTTTTTCGGATCTGAGCTTCCATATGGACGATATCGGCACGGGGTTGACTCTACCTCTCAAAATCCTCAGGATCTTCTCGTATCTTGAGTTAAAATACGCGACGAAGTCTTCCACCTCTCCCCTGCACGTGGATTTTCCTGTCACGTCCTTTAAAATGCGAAGCTCGTCTACGACCTTTACCTCGTCCCTTTTGGTTACCGGTTTTTTCTGCACTGGCTGAACGACTCTCGTCTTGAGACTTCTTACGGCGCTCTCTATATCCTCTGCGGTTATTATGAACTTCCCGTCTGAAACCCTTTGTAACTCTTTTAAAAGATCGTCGACGTTCACGTCGACTTTTTTCAGGTATTCCACGGCTGACGGGTGCAAATTGTAGCCGTAAAGGGCGAACTTTTTGACGATGAACTTCGTGTCGATAGCTTTAATTACCATCCGTCATCACCTGAGTCGATGAATCTAAAGGGGCTACTCAAGGATGTCGCCTCGACGTTAATTATTGTTGCGGTTATAGCTGCTGTGGGATATATTTTGACCGGCGCCTGGCCGTTCATGGTGGCCGTGCAGTCCGGCAGTATGGAGCCGCACATACACAAGGGGGACGTGATAATCCTCGTGGGAAAAGACAGGACGAAAATAATAACATATGTCGAGGGGAAGAAGATGAACTACAAGAGTTTCGGAGATTACGGCGATGTGATCGTCTACTATCCTAACGGGGACAGGAGCAGGACTCCGATAATACACAGAGCCATACGGTGGGTGAACGCCGGAGAGATGCTTCCCGGAGGGGTTAGGGCGAAGCACTCGGGCTACATAACGAAGGGAGACGCCAACTCGATGTACGACCAGCCGTTCCTGTCCGAGCCGGTGAAACCCGAGTGGATAGTCGGCGTCGCGAAGTTTAGAATACCCTACGTGGGATACCTGAGGCTCATATTCGGCTGAGGTCAACCTTTTCTCCTTTCCTCCAGACAGTCTTACCGTCGTATCTCACTTCGACTATTCTGTGATACGGTATTGGAACGTGGGCGAAGACGAACTTGTAGCCAACCTCCTCTATCTCGTCGCCCCTTATGGACGATACGCCTTCTGGACGGTCCAGAAAAAGTATTTCGAGCTTCTCGGCTCTCAACTCTGGATGCCAGAGGACCTTGTTTATCAGGTCTCTCAGGCTATACTTCTTCATCCTTGACTATCTCGACTATCTGCCCTTTCAGGTTGAGCTTCTGCGACTTCTTGGCGACCGCTCTTATGAAAGTCGGGTCGAGACCAGTCTCTTTACTTATGTGCTGGACAGACATTCTTCCGAGTTTTATCTGTTCGACTATCTTCTCCACATACTCTTCGAACTCGTCGTCCGGCATGAATATGACGTTCAGAATCGTGTTGAAGTCCTTGAGCGAGCAGTAGAAGTTCGCGCTCAGGTGGGTGTAACTGACGTGAAACTCTTTCTCCGGCCTGCCTTTGGGGTCTTCTGGCATTCTCCACTTCGACCCGAGCATTCCAGCTTTTTTAAGAATCTTCAGAGCTTCCTCGACGTCCCCTTTTACCTCCGCCTTTAACTCGTCTATCGTCCTCCAGTTGTCGAGCAAAATTTCGTAGACTCTTTTGTAGGTTTCTGAGGAGAACAACTGGAGGATTGGGATGAACTCTATAACGTCGTTGACGAGCTTTGCTCTCTTGACCATTCTCTCACCTTTAAAAATTATAGCTTAACATCTTTCCTCTCGATATAAAATACTATCGAGGACAAATTTTACAACTTCTGCGAGCGCAATTACCTTCATGAAAGAAGTTAGACTCTACACGGCTGAGGACATGAAAAAAGACATTGAAGAAGGTTTCGACGACTCCGAGGTCGCTTTGAGGAAGTGGAGGTCTATCCTCGAAGCTCTTGAAGCTCTGGAAGAAGTTTCGGTTCAGGTGACGTCGTTCTGCCTGAAGTATCAGAAGTTCGGGTGCGAGAACTGTCCGATTATAAAGTATGATTACCCGTGCGGGCATCCCTATGCGACGTTTACGATCTTCTACCAGGAACTCAGGAAACTGAGGTTCATCGCGGAGAGGCTTTACGCTATCCTCGTGGCGATAGATCGTGAAGATAAGGAGAGCAGGAAGCACTACGTCTGAGAAAAGCTTTATTTACAGATGAGCATAACAACGGAACATGCTGCTGATATTCGACCCGATATACCTGCTACTTGGCATGCTCGGATACGCGATAATGTTCATCTTAGCGAGCACTGTGGCTCCGAAGGTAGCTGGAAGACTTTCCGGAAAGTTTTCGCTCTACACCTCGATGTTTCTGCTGGCCGTGATGATACTCGGAATATCCTCGGCTATAATCTACTTCGTTCTGAGCGTAGCCGGACTGACTTTCAGCTTCGTCGGAATTCTGACGTTCGTGCTCATCGTGAACCTCCTGATGTATCTGGCTTCGCCGTTCATAATAAACGCCACTTATTCTGCTAAGCCAGACGAAGAGCTTCAGAGGATCGTCGATACTGTCGCAAACAGGCTCGGCGTCAGGAGTCCGAAGGCGGTAGTTGTGAGAGGTCCACCGAACGCTTTCGCTTACGGAAACTTCCTTACCGGCAAGTTCGTCGCCGTCACAGACACTATGCTCAACACGATGACGAGGGAGGAACTTGAGGCGGTAATCGGACACGAGATCGGACACCACAAGCACAAAGATAACGCCGTAATGCTTCTCCTCGGGCTTTTGCCTTCGGTGATATTTTACCTCGGATACATGGCTATTCACTCTTCCATGAGCGAAAGGAGGAACCAGCTCACTCTCGTTGGCATTGCGGCAGTCATAGCGTCGTTCCTCGTTCAGATACTCGTCTTAGCTTTCAGCAGGCTCAGAGAGTATTACGCGGACTTCGAAGGGGCGAGAGCTTCAGGAAAAAGGAACATGCAGACGGCTTTGGCTAAAATACACGCGTTCTACACGAGGTATCCGTCTTACCACGAAATCGTAGCGGCGGACAAGTTCAAGACTCTGTTCATATACGCTTTCGTTCAGGCAGTAGCGTCTCCTTACGTGTCCTACGCGGACATCGAGAGGTTGAAGAAGATGAAGGTAAATCCTGTTGAGGAGTTCCTATCTACTCACCCGCCGATACCGAAGAGGTTAGCGTTTTTGGACTCTCTACCCTTCTAACCCCACTTTAAGACCCAGATCTCCCGTCTTTCCGGAATTTTTACCTCCACTTCGCTCGTGTCGAACCTTCTGACGTTCTCCTTTCCTTTCAGGAATTCGTCCACCGGCTTGATTGGGAAGTCTATAACTTCGGTCTTGTAGTGCATCGGCACGACGACCTTTGGCGAGAGCTGTTCGACAACTTTACTCGCCTCTTCGGGTCCTATGGTGAAGAACCCGCCAACCGGAACGAGCAGAACGTCGACGTCTCCGATCTCTTTGACTTCCTCATCGCCCAGCACGTGTCCAAGATCACCGAGGTGGCAGAACTTTATTCCGTCGAGTTCTATTTTAAAGACCACGTTTTCTCCTCTCTGCCTTCCTCCGGAGCTGTCGTGGAAAGTTTTGACGCCTTTTATTTTCACACCCTCGACCTCGAACTCTCCAGCACCTCTTACGACTTTCGGATTTCCTTTAAGAACCTCTACCTTGTTGTGGTCGAAGTGGTCGTGGCTCACAGTTACGATGTCCGCCTCCACATCCGGCGTTGGATATCCGACGTCTCTCTGGTGAAACGGGTCCGTCACGACAGTCTTGCTTCCTCTAATCATGAAGCACGCGTGCCCGAACCAGCGGAGCGAGACCATGTGTAAGTGTCGTGAATTATCGTTAAAAAGTTTTACTGGAGCCTTTCCGCAACCTCTCCGGCAATCGGCAGTTTGAAGAACTCTCCCTGGTAGGCTTTAACGATCAGCAGAATCCAGAGGATGAAACCCAGCACCGATACGAGCAGACTGAAGACAGCTCCGAGCAGAGGAATTACCAAGACGAGCTTCTGCAGAACGGTGAGGGACAGAAACACAACTATCGACTGCATCGCGTGAAACCTGACGAACTCGCTCTCTCTTTCGAGTATGTAAAAGACGATTCCCGTTATCCACAGGAGGACGTAGCTCAAAGCGGCTTCGACGTTTTCTTCCAATCCGAGTGATGTTTTCGACATCTTCGAACGTCTAACTTCCCCGGTTATATTCTTTTCGCAGGACGGCAAAGTTTTTAATCAGCTTCATATGTGTTTTTCTTCATATGAAGGTCGTCGATCTACGCGGGCTTACGTGTCCGATGCCGGTGATAAAGCTGAGGAGCGAACTCGAGAACGGTAACGGAGAGGTGTTGGTTTTGACAACCGATCCTGGAACTTTGAGCGAGATACCGGCTCTTGCAGAAAAAATGGGGTGGAAAGTCGTCAAGGTGGAGGAAAACGAATGCTTCAAGTTTCTGCTGAAGAAGTAGTCCTCTACAAACTGCCGTTCGTCACCCTTACAGTCTTCCTGCTTGGCACGGCTTACAGAACTTACAGGTACCTGTCCAAGCCGTTCAGAATTTTCCCGACTTTCCCCTACGCGTCTGGCAGCAGCTCGGAGAAAGCAAAGAAATACGTAAAAACTCTACTCCTGTTCGAGCCCTTTCGAGGCGACAGAGCGCTCTGGACACTTTCTTGGCTGTTCCACCTGAGCTTGGCGGTGATCGTGCTGGGTCACCTGAGGATGTTCCTCGGAGTGCCCATCGAGAAGAGCGTTTCACAGCTTTTTGGAACGCTGTTCGGAGCAATATTTACCGTCGCGTTGGCCTCGCTACTTTTGAGGAGAATTTTCTTCCTGAGAGCGATTTCCACGGCAGAAGATTACCTCGTCCTAATCCTCCTGCTCGGGATAGCCGTGTCGGGGCTTTACCTCAGAGCGAGCGGAGTCGACTTGCAGGGATACGCGCTCTCTCTCCTGAGAGGCGAATACGTCGACGTGGATGACCCCGTTCTGGTCGTGCACGCGCTACTTGGACAGATGCTCGTCGCTTACCTTCCGTTTGGAAAGCTGTTCCACTCGATCGGAGCTTTTCACTCGAACTACTCAGCACTGAGGTGGAAGGATGCCTGACTCAGCGAACCTCTGCGTGAGGTGTGGAAACTGCCTCGACGCTTGCCACATTTACCTTTCTACAGGCAGGAAAGAGCACGCACCACCGAACAGAATCAGAATACTCAGGAAGAGGAGCGATCCTGTAGCCTTCGAGTGCAACGGCTGTAGGAGGTGCACGATCTTCTGCCCGTTTTCCGTTGAGACATCGGCTTACGTCTCAAAAGCGAGAAGCGAAATCAGGGACTACGCGAAAGCCCTCGTGGACCTCGCGGAGCTTCAGGTCGAGAAAGGCAGGAACTTCGAAAGGCACAGAGACATGTTCGAGAGGGCGATAAAGTTTCTCGAGAAAAAGCACGGAGTCGAGATACCGGTTGGAAAGAAATCCGAAACGCTTTACGTGGCTCTGCAGGGGGAACACACGATCGTCCCGGCGGCAAAAATTCTGAACTCTGCTAAAGAAGACTGGACGCTCAGCTACTTCGAGGCTTCCAACTTCGCTTTCTTCCTCGGAGACATGGCTAAGGCCAGAGCGGTTTCGGAGAGGATCTACCGCGAAGCCGAAAGCGTCGGAGCCACGAAAATAGTCGTTACGGAATGCGGTCACGCTTACAGGGTCTTCAGGATGTTCTGGAGGGAGTGGTTTGGAAAAGAGTTCGAAATAATGAGCATAGTTGAGCTTTCCGCGAGGCACCTTGAAGACGGGACGATAGAAGTTAGAAAGTCTCTTAGCGCTCCCGTCACGTATCACGACCCGTGTCAGGCCGCGAGGAACTCGGGGCTCATAGAGGAGCCGAGAAAAGTCATCAGGAGTTACGCGGAAGACTTTCGGGAGATGAAGCCGAACAAGGAGAAGAACTTCTGCTGCGGCGGTGGTGGAGGTCTCGTGGCGATTCCGGAAATGAAGGACTTCAGGATGCTTGCGGGAAGGAAGAAGGTCGAGCAGATAAAAGAAAGCGGAGCTGATGTAGTCCTGACGATATGCGAGAACTGTAGAACTCAGCTGAAAGACCTAAGCAAACACTACGGCGTGAAGTACGAGGTGAAGGGGGTCGTCGAAACTCTCGCCGAATTGATCTGATCAGACCGTATGCCTTTCGTCATTGCCAGTCCTGGGGCAAGGGTTTCATCACTCTTCAGCCTAACGAGGGCTCATCATCCCGGCTCCGCTGAGAGGTTTTTCATCACCTCGGCAGAATTTTTGGTTCGCTTGGGTAATTAACCTTTCTCTTCGAGCATCTCCAGATACGACACCCTTATGCTGTCCTCCCTCCTGAATCCGAGCTCCTCGGCGAGTTTGAAGATCCTCTCTTTCGCAAGGCTCACGTCCTCGCTCTCGACCTCGAACTCGACGAAACTTCCAAGGCCAAAAACTTCGTCGAGGCAGACGAGAACCCCATCGACTTCGAACAGCTCCCTCACCTTTTTCACTTCTCTTACCCGTTTGAATCCGAGTTTTTCGAGAAGTTTCACAGCTTTTTCAAAATCTTCGACCTTGAGCTTTATTTCCTCTCTCGTCTTTGTCTCGTCGTCGACCTTGGGACCTTTGTAGGTTATTGTGACTCCCTCTTCGTCTCTTCTGACTCTCAGCGCCTCGTCGCTCTTTCTGAAGTCTCTGAACGGAGAGTTGAAGTATACGTCCTCCTCTAGCTTTTTCTTTAAAAATTTACCCCTTTTGGCGATCTTTTTCCTGAGGTCTTCGGGTCTGTCGACCTTGAACTTGGCCTCGACCTCCACTCACTGAAGACATTCCGAAATTTTTTATACCTTTCTGATTTGGGCTGATGTGATGGCGATCAAGGAAGGGGACTTCGTGAAGATTAGCTACACGGCAAAACTTGAGGACGGGACAGTCATCGACTCAACGGACGAGAACGTGGCGAAAGAGCACGGAGTTTACGAGGAGCACGCGAGATATGGTGACATCGTAATCGTGGTCGGAGAAGGGCATGTGGTCAAGGGGCTTGAGGAGGACATAGTCGGGAAAGAGGTAGGATACAAGGGCGTGGTGGAAGTCCCTCCGGAGAAGGCTTTCGGAGAGTACGATCCGGAAAAGAAGGAGATGATAACGCTCAAGAAGTTCAAGGAGAAGCCGATGCCGGGAGATAGAGTGAGGGTGGGCGACAGGGTCGGTGTGGTGGAAAAAGTTGTTGGGAGAAGAGCAATAGTCGACTTCAACCACCCGCTTGCCGGGAAGAAGATAATCTTCGAGTACGAGATAAAGGAGAAGATAGATGATCCAGCAGAAAAGATCAAGGCTCTGCTGCTGATTCACACCGGAAGAGAGCTGGAAGCGAAGATCGAGGACGGTAAAGCGGTTATAGAAGTTCCGAGAGAAGCGGCGTTCAACCAGTTCTTCATACTCGGAAAGCTTGCAGTGGTGAACGAAATATTCGAGCACGTTCCGGAAGTGAAGGAAGTGGAGTTCGTAGAAAGGTTCGTTAAGGAGGAGAAGGAGGAGTAGCTTTCTTTTTATATTTTCTGACGTTCCTACAGAACTGGCACACTTCGGCTGAAGTAGGCTCTCCACACACCTTACAGCTCTTCAGTTCCCAGCTCTCTTTTTTCTCCCTCGCGAGGCTCCTGAGAACTCCTGCTTTGAATCCCGGAATCTTCTTCTCTATCTCGTAGACGAGCTCTTTCCACTTCGGATCCGGAGCTTTGGGACACTCGTCCGGCAAGAACGGGAGTCCGGAAGAGATCACGTAGACGAGGTTCTCCTTTTCGCCGATTTCGAATAACGGCTTGGCCTTCGCCACGAATTTAAAGTAGCCGTCCGTCCTTGGCTTCAGCTTTTCCGTCCACTCCTGGTTTCCCGAGTAGAGGTTCTTGAGAACGTTGGCAACTATGTCTTCCGCGCAGTGTCCTGTTGCTACGACGTCGAAACCGTTCTCCCTCGCGAACCTGTTCATTATGTATCTTTTAGCGTTTCCGCAAACGCTACACGGCTTTCTTTTGACGTCGGATATCGTGAACCCGAAGTCCGAGAGTCTGACGACGTGCAGCGGGACGCCAAGGACTTTGCAGACTTCTTCGCTCACGACTCTCGACTTTCTGCTGTATTCTCCGATCCCGAGGTCTATGTGGAGGGCCTCCACTTTTATTCCGAGCTTATCCTCCAGTGCTTTCAGTGACGACAGCATCGCAACGCTATCCTTACCGCCGCTCAGAGCTGCGAGGACTTTCTCGCCTTTTCTGATTATTCCGAACCTTCTTATCGAACTTTCCACTCTGCTTAGGTATTTTCGAGCGTAACATTCTCTGCAGTAGTATTTGTTTCTCAACTTCTCCACCGCGGCTTTTCCACACTCGCAGATCATAGTCTCACGTTCGGAATTATTATCGAGAGCAGTATCGAGGCGAAGACTATGAACGTGGTGGCTTTCGATATCTTCTCGGCTTTCGGAGACACCCTCCTCAGCAGATCCTGGAACAGCCTGCCGCCGTCGAGCGGTATCGCCGGGAGACAGTTGAACAGTCCGACGTAAAAGTTTATCCACCCTATCCAGTAGAACGCGTTCAGGAAGTAGAATGTAACCTCGCCCAACTTCGCGTCGAATATTTTCTCGTAAACCCCCGAGAAGCTGTTGAACGTAGTTATCGGCATCGCCATCACGACAGCCCAGCCAGCTGGGTTCGTGAGCATCTTCGGTATCGACCTCAGGTTTTCGAGCAGCCTTTCAGCGTAACCGTAGCTCGGATAAATTCCGGAGATGTTCTCCCGTATGTAAACGCCCATTACCGCTCTTCCGTTGTGGTCAGCGAGCGTCATCTCTCTTACTTCGTAGCGCGTCCCGTTCCAGACCTTTAGCGTTACTTTCTCTCCTGGCTTCTTGCTCCTCAGAACCTCCGCGAGGTTCTTAGTCGTAATCACTCGCTTCCCGTCAACCTCTACTATTATCATCCCCGGTTTTAGGACTCTCTCTGCTGGGTAACCCTTCATGATTCCGACGACTTCAACTCCGGCCGGACCGGTTAGATTCACGACCCTTCCGTCTTCGAGTTTGAGGGTGATCGTGTTGCTTTTTTGAATAGCCTTTTCGAAGTCCGCTTGGTTTTTCACTTCGATCCCGTTGATTTCGAGTATTCTCGTTCCCGGCTGAATCTTTCCGTTAGCGTCGTACAGAACCGCTATCGCGGGCGTTAAATAGCTCAGGAAGTGGAAGAAGAGCAGAAACGAAACTAAGGCTACGATGAAGTTTCCGGTTATGCCGCTCGCGTATATTCTCGCTCTCGCTTTCGGATCGGCCTTTTTCAGCTCTTCTTCGTCGGGCTCCGCGAAGCCTCCGATCGGCAGGAGCAGAAGGATGACTCCGACGGACTTGACCCTTACCTTTTCTACTATCGCGAGTATTCCGTGGCTGAACTCGTGAACGACCAACGTGACGAGCAAGCCTAAACCTCCCCAGACGAGCGGAATGAACTGGTTCACTCCGGGAATCAGCAGGACGTTTCTCGGACTCGTTATCTCGGAAGGCGGAGGGGGAGAAGTGAACAGGACGTAGTCCATGAAGACGATCAGGATGAACATGAACGCCATGCCGACGAATATGAGCGGAATGCCGAGAGTCGCGTAAACTCTCCAGAACCTCCTGTGTTTCGAGAGCTTCTCGAGGATTCTGACGATCTTCATCGACCTCACGAGGAGTAGAGGCCCGTAGGCAGTGATGTTCCTCTTTTCGAGAACTCCTCTTACTCTGAGATACTCGACGACGAGCCAGTAAGAGAGGAAGACGATCAGCGCAATTTCAACGTTCATCGCTCCGCTTTCGACGGACATATTTAAAACGTTATCTCCTCATCCTCTTCAGGTGCTCCTCACCTTTCAAGAACAGCAGAACGACGAGAGAACTCAAAAGCGGAAGCCACATGACTATCGAGAAGACGTAGTGCATGCTGTCGATAAATCCCTCGACCATCCCCACGAGCGGAGCCGGATTTACCCTTGCGAACGTCCTCAGCAGCATCATGGTTCCCGGATCCGGAATTTGATTTCCGTATCCCGGGATCCAGTCCTTCATCCTGTTCGTGAGCAGAACTCCGCCGATAGCTACTCCCATAGCCTGAGCGAGCGTGTTAATCGATCTGACGGTTCCGTTCGCCATTCCTACTTTCTCGGGCGGAACGGACGACATTATGACGTTGAACGACGGAGACATCATGACGCCCATCCCAATTCCCATCGGCATTAGCTTGAGGAAGAACTCCCAGAAGGTCACGTCTCTGTCGACGCTCGCGAGGTTGTAGAGTCCAAGGGTGAAAAGGATCGGTCCGAAGCTCATGAGAATCTTCGGGTTTATCCTGTCGCTGAGCCTTCCAGAGAACGGAGCTATGAACGTGTTCATGAGCGGAAGAGCGATTACCCAGTATCCTGATTCTTCTGCGGTCAGCGACTTTATCCCCTGAAGGAAGTAAGGCAGCAGGAAGAGGGAAGAGGACATTCCGAAGAAGAGGATCGAGAGTGCTACGACGCTGACTGTGAAGTTCCTTATTCTGAAGAGGCTGAGGTCGAGGAGGGGATATTCGTAAGTCAGCTCTCTGACCGCGAACGCGAGGAGGTAGGGGAAGGCCACGATGAAGCTCGCTACCGTCTTCTCGTTCGTCCACCCCCAGTCCTGACCCTTTATTATTCCGAGCGTGAGGAACCCGAGACCGATGGTTAAAAGCAGGGCTCCGGCGAAGTCTATCGGAACCTTCTCCTTCGCTCCGAGTGGAGGAAAAAGAAGCCACGCGAGTGCTATCGACACCACTCCCACGGGCACGTTGATGTAAAAGACCCAGTGCCAACTTAAGTGAGTTGTCAGCCACCCGCCTATGATCGGGCCGAGCGTCAGGCTCGAAGCTATGAGTATCGCGTTGAGTCCCATCGCTGCCCCTCTTTTTCCCGCTGGAAAAAGCTCGGTGATTATGGCGAGAGTGTTGCCGCTGAGCATCGCTCCGCCGACTGCCTGGAGCGACCTGAAAGCTATGAGCGACCCTATGTTCCAAGATTGAGCGCAGAGGAAACTGCTGAGAGCGAAGAGCCCCATGCCCGCCATGAAGTATCTATCCCTCCTGACCATGTCCCCGACTCTGCCGGCCAAAACGAGCAGGACGACCATGGTGAGCGTGTAGGCGTTCAGAACCCACTGAACGTCGGACATTCTCGCGTGGAAGTCCTCGGCTATGCTCGGCAGCGCTACGTTGAGAACGCTGACGTCGAGTATGACCATGAACAGACCGAGACCAACCGGAATTAGCGCGAGCCAGCTCGATCTCTGCATCATGCTCTCTTTCTCACGAACCTAACGGCTAAGGCTACGGCTACAAGCCCAAAGAGTATCGAGGCGACGATTAGCGGCGAAACGGGATTTTTCTCCTTCACTTCTACCGACGCGACTATCTGGCTGGAAACGTGCTGGTATCCCTCGGCGTCGTAATACTTCACCTTTATCGTGACCGGATAGAATCCCGCCCCCGCCTCCTTGTCCACGTCAACCCTGAATTTTGCAATTGCAGTCTCTCCGGGCTTCAGCGTTCCCACGAAATACAGCCCCGGCTGAGGCCTACCGATGAGGCTGCTCAGCGACCCACCGGCTACGCTCAGCGGTGGCGAAACGTCGAGCTCCACGACGCCGTTGTATATCGTCGTATCTCCGGCGTTCCTGATCTTTACGATCACGTCACCCGTCTCGTCCGGATGAAGTTCGCTGTCGATCGAGAGTATCTCGAAGCGAGCGGTTTTCGGCTCGACGACTATTGGAACCTCGGCGACGCTCACGAGGTCTCTGGCTTTCTTCAGACTGAACTTTTCGATCAGGTATAGCTCGTATGAGCCGCTCGTAGCTTCGTCGGAGACCGATAGTCTGAACTTAATCTGCCCAGTCTCACCCGGCTTTACGTCGCTGAGAAACGCGACCGGGCTCAGAGGAATTATCAGAGGATTTGAGGGAACGACCACAAACTCCGCACTCGAAACTACCTCGCTTAAAGAGTTTCTCACTTCGACTTTTACCTCTCCGCTCGACCCGACGCCAAGGCTCGCGTAAACCTTTTCGACCTTCAGCGGCGGACTCGGGGAAACCTCCACTTCGAGACTCTCCTTTACGCTCTCCTCGTCCCCCATCTCGTTTTTGAACCTCACGACGAGCTGGGCGCGATACTTTCCGGGCGGTGCGAGAGACGTCACGTAGAAGAGGAAGCTTTTCACCTCTCCGCTTTTGAAGTCTCCTACGAACGGAGAGTTTTCGACCTTGATTAGCGGGTTGTCGAACGTTAGAATTGCTTCCGCCTCGCTCACGCTCTCTCCAACGTTCTTGACGCTTACGAAGACGAAACCTCTTGAGGGTATCGTGACGAGCTTCGAACTCTGCTGAGCTTTCGGATTTAGCGTTTTAATCGCCGACGCGATCTGAGAGAACTCCGGAACAGTCTTTGGGGAAGTTAGAAAGCTCTCCACTTCCGTGACCACGAACTGCTCCTCCTTCGACACCTCCAGTCCGACGGACTTCGAGAGAGCGATGAGCTTTCCGGACGATGTTCTGAACATCATGACGAGGGTCACGGGATAAGTTCCGTTCATCGCACCCTCCATGACGTAGACCTTAAACGACGCTTTTGCTCTTTCCCCAGCTTCGACGTCTCCGAGGTAGACCGACGAAGCCTTCGGATTCGGAACGAGCGGTGGGGTGGCGTTTATGTATAGCGTCGCGTCGTGGAGTGCCTCGTTTCCGGTGTTTTCGACGACGACGCTCACGACACACTCTCTTCCTGCTTTCAGCGAGGAGTTTACCGATAGAACGTCGAAGTCGTAGTCCTTCTTTGCTATTTCTACCTTCAGATACTCGACGTCGAACTCGTTTTCGTTGAACGTCACGAGTGCTCCGGCACTGGTGAAGGAGTAGGTAACCTTCGTAAACCTCAGCTTTACGGGAATTCGATACTCTCCGAGCTCCGCATCGTCGTCGACTCTGATCAGGAACGAAACTTTGGCAATTCTGCCGGAAGGCAGATCTCCGACGAGCTGAGGGTTGGCGCTCTCGACTTTTATCGGAACGTTGCTGTCGTCGAGCTCTACTCTAAGGTCTTTCGCGGTAGTTACGAGCTGTAGCAGTTTCGACGTGTTTTCGTTTAGCGGAAAATTTGTTTCTGTTCCTTCGTTTTCGATAAGAAGCGTTAAGGTGGTCTCGTCACCGGGGTGAAGTTTCGGACTTCCGAAAACCGAGACGTGGAACTTTATCTCCGCTCCGTTTACGACTCCGGTTGTCAGAATCAGGATCGCGAGCAGCTGCAAGAATCTTTTCAAGCTCCCACCTCTTGGCAAAACTATGTCGACAGATCGTCTCGATCAATTGCTATAAAAATATATCGGTAATCGATAGTCAGGTTCTGGTTCTTTCCAACTCCCTCAGCTTTGCGATCGCGTCGTCGATGACCTCTTCTACTTCCTCTCTCGACCTTTCAACGAGTTTTTCGAGCAGGCTCAAAAACGTCGTCCAGTTTCTGAGTTCGAACAGCCTGAACCAGAACGACCTCTTCGAGCTGAGGATCTGAAACAGCTCCTGAGCTTCGTCCTCCCTTATTATTCCGGACGTCTGGAGGACCTCTATCTTTCTCCTGATCGCCTCTTTCTCCTTTTCTGACGTCTCCTTCAGAACTTCTCTGCCTCTGTCGGAGAGAGAGTATATCTTCTTCTTGCCCTCAACCCGAACGTTGAGCAGTCCGGCTTCCGTGAGTTCTCTGAGTAGGGGATAGACAGAGCCAGGAGACGGCTTTTTCGACGTCTTGGCGCTGATCTTCTGTATGAGCTCGTATCCGGTCGCGTCAGCTTTTTCGAGCTCCTTGAGTATCAGGAGCTTGAGTATCCCCCTCACGGGCTTACCGTCTTTCGACACTTCGGCAAATTATTTTGAGAAAATAAAAAAATATCGGATTGGACGAATTCCAAACGGAATCCGCAAACTATTTCAATATCCTTTAACGAACGCGTTTCGTGAAAGAAGAAATCGAACTGTATTTGAAAAGGGCCGAAAAGTTCGAGAGGGATGCGAGGTTCGACTTCGATCACGGCGATTACGACTTGGCTATGTTCCACATAGAGCAGGCGTGCCAGCTCTTAATAAAGGCGAAACTCCTCCACCTGAAAGGATATTTTGAAAGGACGCACAGTCTGAGAAAGTTACTGTTTGATTTGGCGGAATTTTACAAGAGAGACGCGATTTTGAAGTTCGTCGAGGAGAACAAAGTTGCGCTCAGAAACTTGGAGAGAGCTTACATCACCTCGAGGTATTACTTCGAGGAGTTTTTCAGAGAAGAGGTCGAGGAGGCTTTCGAAGTTTTGAGGAAGCTGAGGGATCTGCTGTGGAGCGGGTGAAGTTCTTCGAAAACTACCTTGAGGAAGCGAGGGTAATTAAAAAGAAAGTTTCAAGATTTTTGAGGGAATGCGAAGTGTTCGTTTTCGGTTCTGTGGTCAGGGGTGATTATTCTCCGGGTCTGAGCGACATAGACGTTGCGATAGTGTCTGACGAGTTTGCCGACAGGAGGAAGCTTGAAGACGTCTACGACTTTTTGTGGGAGGAGTATTTTAACGCGCCGTTCGAGTTTCACCTGCTCACGAGAAAAAAGTGGAACTTTTACAGAAGGTTCATCGGCGAAGATTACGTTAAAGTCTAATTAGTTGAGAGCTCGCTTTGATGATTTGCGATTCAATAATATATCAAAAATTATTTATACGAGTAAAGTCTCCTGATCGAGTCATGAGGAAGGCTGCGGCGGTCTTGGTTTTGATCCTCGTCGGCGTAGCTGCCGGAACGGTGTATCACTTCACCCTGAAAGGGGACCTGAAAGTGAGCGAGAAAGAACTGGTCGTCTCGTCGCAGTCTTTTTCCGTGGATCTGAGAAGCGGAGCCAAGTACGTTAGAGAGGTGACGATAGAGAACTACGGGAGCGAAAGGGAGATATACTTCGACTACGTCGTCGAAGGGCCGGATCCGAAAGCGGTGGACGTTTTCGTGAACGACGTTCACGGAAATAGGATCAGCTCTTCTAACAAACTCCTGATTCCCGCTGGCAGTCCGGACAATCCGAGTAAGGTGACGGTAAACGTTCACATCGAGGTCGACAAGGACGCTCAGAGCGGAAAGTATACTGTTTACATAATGGCGAAGGAAACCTAAAATCTTTCGAGAAAAGCAGGATTTAACGATCTCTCTGACATTTTTCGTCGAGACGAACCTGAACGTTAGACCTTCACGAGCTTTTTGCACATTCTCCTGTAGTGTTCGAATCCTTTCGAATCAACTACGTGAATTTCAAACGGGCTGAAGAGGTCTATGCCCTCCAGAACTTTCAGCTTCAGCTCGACGAGTTCTGAAACCGTTTTCGGCGCTTTTTCCACGACGACGAGGACGTCTATGTCGCTCTTTCCCGGTATATACCTACCTTCAGCAACGGAGCCGAAGAGGTAAACTTCGGCTTTTTCGAAAACCCTCTCAGCGTTCCTCTTTATAACCTTCAGATACTTTTCGAGGTTTTGATAGTATTCGAGTTCTCTCTCCACGATTTTCCTCTGAAGGTCCATCAGAGACATTTTTCTACCTCCTCTCTTATCTTCTCAGCTACGCTCAGCATGTTTCTTACTTCACTCTCTAAGAACTCCATCGGGTAGTATCTGGAGGTTACGTATGCAACTTCGATCTCTCCTATGACGTTTACGTGCTCTTCAAGAGTTTCCGCAAGTTTCGGGCAGAAAGAGGAAGCTTCGACGATCGGTCTTTTTATCGAATGAGTTTTTGGAAACTCTCCGAGCTTCTTCGCAAGAAGATACTTCAGTAAGAGCTGAACGGCCTGCTCTACGTTAAACGCTGCGAGGTTGTAGATTCCCTGATTCAACAGGTATTTAGCGTTTTTCAGGAATTCGTCAGCATTCCTCTTTAAGAATTCGTATTCCATGGGGAAAATGATTGCGGGAAGATTTAAAAGTTTGCTCGAGACCTTTAATTCGATGAGAGAGGAAATAGCGTTTCTCAGGGAGCAGAGTCAGAAAGCGTACGAGCTGGCGAAGAGAGCTTTCGAGGATGAAAACTACAACTGGATGATCTTTCTCATTGAACAGGCTTTACAGCTCCTGCTGAGGTACATTTTAGCTTTGAGAATCGGATACTTTTCGAAGACTCACAGACTGTCTACTCTTTTTGAGGAGGCTTCTGAGATTTCTGACGAGTTCCGGAAGTTTTACGAGGAGAACAGGGACAAGATAGCCGTTGTGGAGGACAGCTACCTTCTTTCGAATACCTCGGCAGGAGGTACGAGAAGGAGGACGTCGAGGACAAATTCATTCTCTACGAGAAGTTGAAGGAGCTGGTGGAGCGGTATGAAAGCGGTTGAACTTGCTAAGAGAATTTACGATAGGAGGAGGAAGTACTTTGAAAACCTCGACCACTACCTGGGCGTGATAAGTGACAGGGTGAGGAAGCTTTTGCCGGACGCCAGAGTTTACCTCTTCGGCTCGGTGGTTGAGGGAAGAATTCATCCTCTCTCGGACATAGACGTGGCGATAGTTTCGAAAAACGCTCCGAAAAAAGTTAGCGAGATCGCAAAGCTTAAGCTGAAGGTCCTGGAGGGTTTCGAGTTCTCTCCTTTCGAGCTCCACATCCTCACGGAGGAGGAGTGGGAGTTTTACAAGAAATTCGTGAGAGGGAAGTTTAGAGATGTGGGCTGATGGTTTTGCCAGCTTTTGGTTTGATTTTTCCGTAAAATCGTAATTCAGCAAGCATCTCAGAGCGAACTTTCCGTTCTTTCTCACTTGCCACGCTAAACCATAAACCTTCACGCCGAAAAGCTTTTTCACGTTTGCAATTTTTCTTCGGTCCAGCCACTATACGTGATTTATCGCTACAACCTTCATCGCTCGCTGTAAGTGTGCTCTAACGCCTCTAAAACAATCTGCCAGAAAGCTCGCATCGAGAATGGTCATACCCTGAGCCTCGCAGACTCCTTCCAATCACTTTTCGACCTCATCAAGAGCTTCGCCGTCCTTCAAAACCCAAACTTTACGCGAACTCGCTCAAACGATCTCATCTCATCCGGAGAGATCTCCGTATTACATTATTCCGGCTTTCTTCAAAGCACTTTTAATCTCGGCGATCTCATCGTAAATTCTCTTCAAAATTAGCATCTTCCTTAACAATTTTGATTTCACTTTTCAGCTCAACCCTCGTTTTCTCAGATTATTCTTTCACGGCTTTTATCGTTTCATCTTGCTTTTCGAGCATTTTCCCTCCGTATATTGCTATTTTAACCAACTGCGTAGCTGTAAGGTAGCGGTAGTAGGACTCTGTTTTCGCGACGTTTCCATCGTATTTTCGGTCTCCATGCTTTCCACATCGGCATTTTCGGACTTCTTTTTCTCGATTAACTCGATGAAGGCGTTTACTTTTTCATCCGCATCATCAATCAGAATCTCCACGGCTTGTTTCCCATTTACGGAAATGTTATCGGCAAAGAACCTTTCAATTTCAAGCGACTCGGCCAAGCCTAAAAGAAAGGGACGATATTTACATTACGTTTCTATTGACTTTTGGCTGCATCAGTTTTAAACCACCTTGGAGAGCTCATTTTCGTTCATCAACGGGCTGTTCGAGAGAATGGCGCTTCTCCAACTCTCTGCAAAAGTATCAGAGAGCAAAGCTCCAACTTCTTCGGCCTTCAATACGTTCAACATTTTTACAATTTATATATTTTCTTTTCAAAAATAACTCCTGCAGCGTAGAATTCTGAGATTCAGCCTCTGACAGCCTGAATGCTCGTCTCGACTAAGAACAAAAACTTTAAATATGCTTAGGCTTTTATAAATACATGGTGGCGGCGGGGGTAGTTGGTAGATTGCCGAACTCACCCTCCGTCGCCACCAGAACAGGAGATTTTATATATAAGAACGTGAAAGGAAGAGGTGCGTGAAAAGGAGGTAGAGA
>CAYXDX010000020.1:0-23247 GCA_964463865.1 uncultured archaeon
CAACCATCCTCTACGATTATCTATTATATAATATCTAATCTTTTTGGAAATATCAATATTTCCCAGAGAAAAGCCAGCTTACCATATCTACCAAAATAAGGAAGATTTTTACCGGCAACTTCGATGTAAATTTTTCTGTCCTTTTTGTGAACTACAAAACTATCTGTTCTTTCTACCTTTACTTTTTTGTATTTGTATCCTATTTGTCTCAGGATTTGTTCCATTGCTTGGAGGTACAATCTTCTACCAATTTTAGGCATGGTAAATCTCTCCTCTTGTAGAACTCTTTAAATTGTAGAACCTTTTATTGCCTCGTAGTATTTCCAGCCCTTCTCAGTAAGCGCCCAGATGCCCCACCCCACCTCTGAACGTCTTTTCAAGTAACCCTCTTTCTTCAGTTTGTCTTTAACAGTGTCTATTCTGTGGACCCACCTTTCGTATCCGTTTGGCTCTATTTCATGGTAGTAGGGGTCCTTGAATTCGTCTATAATTTGGTAAACTCTCTCGTGAACAATTGGTCTTTTTAAAGCACCACCACCGTCTCCTATAACCTTTATGATTGCTCTCTCAATTTTTTCATTTGATACTCTATCACTCTTTGTTAGCTGTGGACGAATTGTTTTATTACAGTATTTGCATGAGATTATTTGATCATTAATTTCGTTCATCTTATTAATTTCGGTCGAATTCTGTGCTAATATTGTGTTACTGTCTTTTTGGCCTATTCTCACTCCGATCTCCATCTTTAACGTTTTTATGCCTTTAAGTACGTTGCCTTCTCTCAGCTCATCCACGCTAATATCTTCAATTGTGGGCTTCCATTTATTAATTATCTTTTTCAACACTTCTAATTCCTCGTAAGGTATTTTCTTACTTCGAGTATCTCTACCCAGTATAGGGTCTTCAAAGCTTTTTCTGATCTCAACTCCATCCTTTGTAAATACTAACTCATACCTCTCATACATTTTTACCACCAATTACTTCTAAATACTTCAAAGTATTTAAAGTTTGTTGTGGTATCAAAGAGAGCACAAAGTAGTAATAAAACTTAAAAAATCAATCGTAGTGCTCCAGACTCAGAGTTATCTCCTCTCCTCAAAATTCCCTGTATCCAAGATGATCTCTTATCACTATGTATGCCATTTCAGGTGGAATTGCGCCGATCTCGGTTATTATCAGGTCTATGTAGTCCCTTGGCGTCACATCGAAAGCCGGGTTTCTGACCGTCACATTCGGATGCTCAAGCAAATCGCCATCAATGACCTCCCTCACATCCCTCTCCTCTATGACGACCAGCTCTCCGAGCAGGGTCTTGGGGCTGAACTTGTAGGTTTCAGTGGCAACCATGAACGGCACCCTCGCCTCCTTGGCTGCGAGAGCGATCTGCGATGTGCCTATCTTGTTTATGAGTGCCCCATTAACCGTGATCGTGTCAGCGCCAACGACAACAACATCCACTTCCTTCATGAAGTACCTGACGGCCGAATCAACTATCAGCGTGACATCTATGCCATAATCCGCAAGCTCCCTTGTCGTCAGATAGCCCTGATGCCTCGGCCTTGACTCCGTTGCGAATACTCTGATGTCCTTCCCCTCGTCGAAAGCGGCGGAAAAATCTACGCCTGTGGCACCTGCCTGAAAATCAGGGGAACGAAAACGGAAGTGTGTCCGATCTCGACAATGAAGGAGCTTTACGAAATCGTAAAAGAGTGCGACAAAGTTATCTCGTTCTGATCTAACTTTTCGTCAATTTTTTACCCGGAGTAAAACGTCTCGTCTTTTTGTGAAGCGTTCTGAACGATTTTGTCTCTCTTTTTACCTTCGCTTTAACCCCCAACACCTATTGGCCTCGAAGCGAATTCATGTCTTAGAGGTGATGTGAGATGAAGAAAGGAGTGGTGTTAGGTGCGTTGGTGGGCCTGCTGGTGCTTGCGGTATACACGGCATCTGCCCACATGGGTTACGGCATGATGCCGGCGATGTGGCACGGAGCCTATCCAGTTGCCGACGAAGATGAAGCGCCGGAAGTAAAGGTGACCGAGGTTACAGGAAAAGTGCTGACAGTTTACCCGATGGCGATCGTCCTTGAAGACGGAAAGTACATACAGATGCCCTGGTGGTTCGCCGCGAACCTCGGAATAAAACCGGGAGACGAGGTGAAGGTTAAAGGCTTCAGCTACGGAAACGTAATCGTGCCGACGTTCGTGGAGGCTAACGGAAAGACCGTCGGAGAAGACAATGCCAGAACTCCGGTGTGGGTGCAGGAATACGCCCCGGCATACGGCTACGGTTTCCACTGCCCGATGATGGGCTGGTGAGCCATGACTTTCCCATATTTTTTCGGTAGTTGCGGTATGATGGGCGGAATGGGTTACGGAATGCACGGTTATCCCTATGGATTTGGCACACCTTACGGATTTGGAATGGAGTACTACGGACTGGGATTTTTATGGCAAATCTTCTGGCTAGCCGTAATAATTGCTGTAATTTACTTCCTTTTAAATTCGCTAAGTTGGAACAAAAGCAAGGAAGGCAAATCTGTCCAGATTTTGAAGGAGCGACTGGCGAGAGGAGAGATAAGCGAGGAGGAATTCGCGAAGCTTAGGGAAATTTTGGAGAAGTGATACTTTGCTTTTTCCTCTACTGACGTTACCATCAGAAATTGAAAATTCCCCGCCCGAAACTTTATTATACATCAACTGTAAAGTAAAGAACATGAAGATCGAGAAGGTGAGCAGAAAGAAAGTCGGAGTCTGCAAGTGCCACAGCTCGTGCAGTTAATCCAATTTTTTATTTTTTGGAGGTGAACCGTTTGAACGGGAGGCTGATAACGACTCTCGCGATCGGCGTCGTTGTGGCTTTTCTTCTCTACAACAGCTACGTCCTCTTTCCGAGAGAAAAAGCTTACACGTCGCTTTCGCCAAGAGAGTTCTACAGGCTCATGCAGGACGAAAACGTCTTCGTCGTAGACGTCCACGTTCCGGAACAGAAGCACATACCCGGAACGGACGCGTGGATACCTTACGACAGAATCGAGGAGTTAGCGAACCTTCTACCGAAAGATAAAAATACTACGATCCTCGTTTACTGCAGGTCCGGGCACATGAGCAAGATAGCTGCCTCCAAGCTCGCTCAAATGGGTTACAAGAAAATCTACGTGCTTGAAGGAGGGGTTTTAGCGTGGCAAAAAGAAGGTCTGCCTTACTGATTTCTCTGATCCTCGTCTTGGCCGGATCTTTTTTAATCTACGACCAGCTTAGCACACATCAAAAGCCAGAAATCAAGCTTTTAAGTAAGATAAGCGGTAGTGAGGCAGTAGAAATGGTTAAAAGGATCCATTCTGGAGATTTCTACGTCGTAAACGCAGAAATTCGAGAGTATTCGGGAGGCATAAGGGTCTGGATCGCTTACGTAAACGACAGCGAAACCGCGAGAAAATACGTGGAGGAGATGGCCGAGAGAGTTGGAGAATACTTTTCGCAGCCTGAAAAGGTGAGAGTTGACAGATTGCTCGTCTACAGGGTCTACGGAATGGGTAAAACCCATTACTTTTTCTCGATCGAAAACTCTGTGGTCTGGGTGGAGTTTTCACGCGGAGATTTCGAATTCCACAAAAGAGCTTTGAAAGAAATATTTGGAATTTAGACCGGCAAGTTCGAAGGTGTGGCGAAGAACTTCCACAGAGCAATTAGGATCGCCACGATCGTTACCGGCAGCTTTAGGCTTTCGTAGTTCACGACCATCAACCTTGCGAGCGTGCTCGAATCTTCGAAAAGTCTGTTCTTCTGGATCGTCGAGAGCATCCAGAGTATTCCGATCGCGCTCGAGAGAACACCTATCAGCATGAGAAACTCTGTATATGCTGACAGCATGAAGCTTAATCCGGCTCCCGCGACTGGAATCACGTCCGTTACGTGGTGCAAGCAGCAGGCGACCATGCTTCCCGCAGAGATGCCTCCCGTCGCTACACTCTTACAGCTCTGGTGAAACGACCTGATGTGCGTGTAAAGGGCGATCTGTATCCCGAATCCAACGTCGATCGCAACGACGAACGGCCAGTAGTTTCGGAAGTTCCACGCGATTCCTTCGTAACCGGAAGTAACGTAGTTAACGAGTAAGTAGAACGCGAGAAGGGAAAGGGAAGCTACGATGCCGTTTCTGAGCGCTCTCATATTTCCCACTCCAGAACTCTTGTCCCCTCCACCCCTTCGATCACGAGCTTGAACCTCTTCTCGCTTTTGATGTCGTTCAAGGCCTCTTGCGGAAACTCGATGATCCCCATCCTGTGGTGTCCCCACGACCTCTCGTCTTCTTTCCAGGTCAACGCTTTATACTTCTTGCTGCCGACTTCAAGGAACGTCGCGTTCAGGATGTCGTAGACGTATAAATCTCCCGAGTGGGTGTCGAATCTGAGGTAAAACGTCGGTCTGGTCAGGTCGGGATACTTCGGATTGAGGAACATCGCAGTTACCTGCACGTTTCCGTAGCTTACCTTTATCAGATCTTCGTCGCTCGACTCCTTGGAATTTCCGGTAAAATTGTATAGAATTGCTACTGCTCCTATAATTACGAGTATTCCGGCAACTACCAACCTCTTGTCCATATTTTACATTTGATGTAAATTAGGTATATATGGTTTTTGCCGCCCCTAAACTACTGCAAAAACGCCGATCCCGTCGTCGCTCACGTAGTAGATTACGAAGTTTTCTTTTTTCTCTCCAGGCATTCCCGGGGCTCCGGGAGGCATGCCCGGTAGTGCGATCCCTCTAACTTTCGGCTTTTCGATCACGAGCTTCTTTACGACCTCTGCCGGAACGTGTCCTTCGACGAAGTATTTACCTATCAGGGACGTGTGGCAGCTGAGAAGCTTTCGGGGGATTTTCAGTTTGCTCCGAACATCTTTTAAACTCTCGACTTCCACGACCGTAACGTTGAAGCCCTCCTCCTTTAAGTACTGAACGTACTTTTCACAGCAGCTGCAGTATGGGGTTTTGTAGACTTCCACTCTCAGCTCTTCGGCACTTTCGGAGAAGTAACTCTTCTGAGAGAAGTCTCTCAGTGCGAAGAGCAAAATTAAGGCGACCACCGTAACGATTAAGAGCTGTTTTTTCATGGAAAACCTTGACTCGACAGTTATTTAATACTTTTCATCAGGTGAAAAACATGGCTAAAAAGGGTTTGGACAAGAAGAGATACGACAGAATGGCGAGAATTTACGACCTCGTCGAATCTCCAATGGAATTGATGGCGTTCTCAAAGTGGAGAAGGTTCGTAATGGATATGATTGACGGAGGCACGATCCTTGAAATCGGGATAGGCTCGGGAAAGAACGTTCCATACTACCGTGACTGGAACGTCATCGGAGTAGACATAAGCAGAAAAATGCTCGAAAAAGCGAAGAGCAAGATCTTGAGGCTGGACAGGGACGTGGAACTCGTTCAGGCAGATGCAGAATCTCTCCCGTTCAAGGACGACGTTTTCGACGCGGTAATATCGACGTTCGTTTTTTGCTCGGTGGAGAATCCAGTTGAAGGTCTGAAAGAGCTTTACAGGGTTTTGAAACCTAAAGGAAAAGCGATCTTCCTTGAACACATGAGGTGCGAAAATGAGATAGGCGGTAAAATTCTCGACGCTCTGAACCCTATCTTCAGAGTTTTCGGTCCGGAGGTTAACAGGAGGACGAACGAAAACATCAAGAAAGCCGGTTTCAGAATCGTCAAGGAAATCTGGCTTCTTACGTCCGTTTTCAGGTTGATCGTAGCCGAAAAAGGTTGAACAAACGCGACACTTTCGAGCTCGAAGCTATTTTAATAGTTACAGCCTTATCGGGAAACATGGGTTGCGTATATGAACTCGCGAGAAGGAGAAGAAGCGTAAGGAAGTTCAGGCTGGAGACTTTCGATTTGAAGCTGATACTGGAGTGTATCGACGTCGCAAAGGAGTCTCCGTCTGGAAGTAACGCCCAGCCGTGGCACTTCGTCGTGGTAAGGGACGGGAAGCTGAAGGAGGAGCTTAGAGAGGTCTGCGAGAAAGGTGAGAGGGTGTTTTACTCGAGAGTTAGAGGCGAGTTGGCGGAGTGGTTGAGGAGCAGGGGTTTGAGCTGGAAAAAGCCCTTTTTGACAGAAGCGCCTTACGTGATAGCAGTCTTCTCGAAAAAGAAGGCACCTTACTCGAGGGAATCGGTCTGGATAGCTGTCGGATACCTGCTTCTGGCTCTGGAGGAAAAAGGGTTGGCGAGCTTAACTTACACTCCACCGAACAGGGAGGAGGTGGCAGAACTTTTAAAGTGCCCCGACGACTACAGGTTGGAAGTTCTGATTCCGGTAGGGTTTTCTGCAGACGATAAGGAGAAAGAGCCGAGAAAAAGCATCGAAGAAATTACGAGCGTCGATTACTTTGGAAGAAGTTTAAGGGACTCAGAAACATCTTGGGAGGTGTGAGCGTGAGGTTTTACATAGTTGACGTTTTTGCGATAAGGAAGTATACCGGAAATCAGCTCGCAGTCTTCAGAGACGCGAGTAGCCTGGCAGATGAAGAGATGCAGCAAATTGCGAAGGAGATGAACTACTCGGAAACGACGTTCATAGTGTCGGAAAAAGATTTCGAGGTGAGGATATTCACTCCGGAGAAGGAGGTGCCGTTCGCCGGACATCCCACTCTCGGAACGGCTTACGTAATAATGGAGGAAATTCTGGGCGGAGAGGTGAGCGAAGTCGTTCTGAAGCTGAAAGTTAGCGAAATACCGGTGAGGACTGAAGACGGAGTTTTGTGGATGAGACAGAAACCACCGAAATTCGGCAAGACGTTTTCAGCGAGAACGCTTTCGAAAGTTCTTGGAATCGACGAGAGCGAGATAGACGGAAGGTATCCGATACAGGAGGTTTCCACAGGCCTGCCTTTCATAATCGTTCCGGTTAAGAATCTCGACAGCTTAGGGAGGATAAGGATAAACAGGGAGGAGTATTTCAAACTCGTGGAGACGACGGATGCGAAGGCTATTTTGACGTTCTGTCCGGAAACGAGAGGGGATAACCACCTGAGCGTGAGAGTTTTCGCGGAATACTACGGGGTTCCGGAAGATCCAGCAACGGGAAGTGCGAACGGGTGTTTAGCTGGCTACCTTGCGAGATACAGATATTTCGGTAGCGAGGAGATAGATATAAGAGTCGAACAGGGTTACGAGGTTGGGAGACCGTCGCTCCTGTTCCTTAGGGCGAAAGGAAGCGTCGTGGAGGTTGGAGGAAGAGTCGTGATGGTCGCGAGGGGCGAATTCGTTTAGGTGCGATTAAGTTTTTAAGTTCGTCTGCAACTTTTCGAGCGTATGGAAATTCCGAAGTCTCATCCGAGGTACCTTTCGCTGGTGACGAGGGAGAAGATCGTAAAGGGCGTCGAGGAAGGTGTGGCGGTTTTGCAGGGCCTCATAGCTCACGGTAGGGGAGAAGCTTTCGACTACATCCTTGGAGAGAAAACTCACGACTTTGCCGTCGAGGCTGAAAAGGCCGCCGTATCACTCTTAAAGCTCGCGAAGAATCCCGTAATATCGGTTAACGGAAATGCGGCAAGTTTAGTTCCTAAAGAACTTGCAGAACTTTCGGAAGTTTTAAACGCTCCGCTCGAAGTAAACGTGTTTCACTACTCGAAGGAGAGGGTCGAGAGGATAGCGAAGAAGCTCGAAAAATACGGAGCTACCGTCTACTACAGAGGCGACGCAACTCTTGAGGGGTTGGAGCACGCGAGAAGGATTGTTGATAGCAGAGGGATTTACAGGGCGGACGCAGTTTTGGTTCCGCTTGAGGACGGAGACAGGTGTGAGATTCTGAAAAAGCACGGAAAGAAGGTCGCTGCGATCGATTTAAACCCTCTTTCGCGAACGGCGAGAATGGCAGACATAACGATCGTGAACAACATAGTCAGGGCGATACCGGAGATGGTGGAGTTCGCTGAAGAGATAGACGAGGAAGAAGCGAGAAAAATTCTCGAGAGGTTCGATAACAAAGTCGTTTTAAAGAGGGCGATCGAAACGATAAGGGATTACCTCACGAAAATGGCGGAGGAGGTCATGAAATGAACCTTGAGGAGTGCATCGAAAAAGTGAAACCCATAGTTGAAAAAGTCAAAAACGAAGGGGATAAAGCTCTTTACGAGCTGACGGAAAAGTTCGACGGTGTCAGGCTCGATTACATAAGGGTTCCGGAGGAAAAGGTAGACGAAGCGTACGAAAAGGTCAGCGACGAGCTGATAGACGCTCTTGAGGTCGCGAAGGAAAACATAGAAAAGTTTCACAGAGTTACTGCTCCGGAGAGCATAAGAGTCGATTACGGCGACGCGATACTCGGAAAAATCTACGTTCCGATAGAAAAAGCGGGACTATACATTCCGGGAGGGAGAGCGAGCTATCCCTCTACGGCTTTAATGACGGTAATTCCCGCGAGAGTCGCTGGAGTTGATAAAGTCGTCGCGTGCACCCCGCCGTCGAAGGAGGGTGTAAATCCCGTCACTCTCGTAGCCCTCGACATAGCTGGAGTGGACGAAATATACGCCGTGGGAGGAGCTCAGGCGATAGCGGCCATGGCTTACGGAACGGAGAGCGTGGAGAAGGTGGACAAGATCGCCGGACCGGGAAACATCTACGTCACCGCTGCTAAGCTACTCGTTCAGAAGGACGTGGCGATAGACATGCCTGCTGGTCCCTCCGAAGTTTTAGTAATCGCTGACGAGACGGCGAATCCGGACTTCATCGCTTACGACTGCGCAGCTCAACTCGAACACGATCCGCTATCCAAAGCTTACCTCGTGACGACCTCGAAGGAACTCGCCGAAGAAGTCAGGAAGAAAGTTTCGGAGCTTGTAAGTCAGGGAGAATTCAAGGTCTTCGTCGTGAAGAACTTGGACGAGGCTTTCGACGTCGCAAACAGGATAGCGCCGGAGCACCTCTGCATCTTTACGAAAAACGCATTGAAGCAGCTCGGGAAGGTTAGAAACGCTGGAAGCGTTTTCATCGGAGAGTTTTCGCCTGTCGCAGCCGGTGATTACGCGAGCGGAACGAACCACGTTTTGCCAACTGGCGGATACGCGAGAGTTTACTCCGGTCTGAGCACTGAAACGTTTATGAAGCACATCACTTATCAAATGCTCTCGAAAGAAGCTCTCGAAAGGTTGGCGGATACTATTGTAAAACTCGCGAGAGCTGAGGGGTTGGAACTTCACGCAAAGTCTGTGGAGGAGAGGTTGAAATGAGGAAGTTCACGGGAGAAATTACGGAGGAGGATTTTGGGAAAAAAGTTCTGCTCTACGGGTGGGTTCACGAGATTAGAGACCTCGGCGGACTCGTTTTCGTGATATTGAGGGACAGAGAGGGCTTCGCTCAGATAACGCTCCCGAAGAAAAAGGTGGATCCGGAAGTCTTCGCGAGAGCGAAGAAGGTCAGAAGAGAGAGCGTCGTTAAGGTCGTGGGCGTCGTAAAGAAGGAGGAGAAAGCTCCGAACGGATTCGAGATAATTCCAGAGGAGTTCGAAGTTCTTAACGAGGCGGACGCACCGCTCCCCCTCGACGTAACGGAAAAAGTCCCGGCTGAGCTCGACACGAGGCTCGACCACCGCTACCTTGACCTGAGAAAGCCCAGAGTGTTTGCCATATTCAAAATTAGAAGCGAGGTGCTGAATGCGGTCAGGGAGTTCTTCCACGAGCGAGGGTTTATAGAGGTCAACACGCCGAAGATAGTTTCCACGGCTACCGAAGGTGGAACTGAGCTGTTTCCGATATCTTACTTCGAGAGAGAAGCTTTTCTGAACCAGAGCCCCCAGCTGTACAAACAAACTCTGATGGCCGCGGGCTTCGACAGGGTGTTCGAGATCGGTCCGATTTTTAGAGCCGAGGAACACAACACGGTCAGACACCTCAACGAAGCCACTTCGATAGACATAGAGGTCAGCTTTACGGACCACGAGGGGGTTATGAAGGTCCTCGAAGACCTCGTGGTCTTCATTCATGAGAAAGTGCTCGAAAACTGTCAGAAGCAGCTTGAGTGGGTAAAAGCAAATCTTGAAGTTCCCGAGAAGCCTTTCGAAAGGATAACCTACGACGAGGCGATAGAGATAGTGTCGAAGAAGGAGGAAGTGCCCTGGGGAGAAGACCTGTCCACGGCCGCGCTGAAGACTCTTGCTGAGCACTTCGGAGGCTACTACTTCATAACCGACTGGCCTACCGAGAGCAAGCCGTTTTACGCGATGCCATACGAGGACAGGCCAGAAGTTTGCAAGAGCTTCGACCTGATGAAGGGGTGGCTCGAACTCGCGAGCGGTGCTCAGAGAATACACAAATACGACCTGCTCGTGGAAAGGATAAAAGCACAGGGGCTTGAGCCGGAGAGCTTCGGTTTTTACCTCGAAGCGTTCCGTTACGGTATGCCTCCGCACGCGGGCTGGGGACTCGGAGTTGAAAGGCTGTTGATGGCGATGCTTAACCTCAAGAACATTCGCGAAGCCGTTCTTTTCCCGAGAGACAGGCAGAGGCTCGTGCCTTAGGTCTAAACACTTTTTTGTTTTGTAACTTAGCAACACTTAAATTTTAGAAAAACGCAAAAACTTGCTATGCACAATCTTTACGAACTGAGGAGCAAAGCTTCGAAAGGCTGGGGACTGCTGAGGAGCAAGATCGCGCTCGCCACGATCTCAACTTACTCTGCCATCGTTTTAATTCTTTACGCGTTGAAGGGCAACTACACGATCAACTTCTTGGGGTATTACTTCATTTTCCTTCTCTTGTGGCTGCTTTTCGTAGCCCTGATCGTTCTATCTTACGTCTTCTTTTTCCAGTTTATCGCGGACCTGATAAACTTCTTCGCCGAATACTTCAAGTTTTTAGCGGAAAAGCAGGTCATCATCTTCGTAGGCTCGGCTGTTGTCGGACTGGCGACGGTAATCGTCGTCAACGCAGGTAAAGAAAGTGAAGGGCTATGAGACTGCACCGCTCAGCATGTCTTCGAGGTCTCCTTCCAGCACGAGCTTCACGATTTTTCCGTCTCTTTCGACGTGGCCCGTGTAGGAGTCCGACCCCTCTTTGAGCCTTTTTTCGTAGTCAGTCGCGAACTCTTTCGCGTAATCTTCTTTCGAGTATTCGATCACGAAGTCGACTTTCGCGGTGCTTTCGTTAACCTTGCTTACCGCGTATCCTCCGCAGTTCGCCCTCGCGTCGTAGACGACGATCGATAGTCCGTAGAGCAGCCCGTTCTCGGGAAGCTTGCTCATCACGTCCTGAACGCACGTGTTTCCGTCAGCGAGAGAAATCTTCTCGCCTTTAATTACGTCGATACTCTCCTTGACCCTGTCGTCGAGCCCGATCATTACAAGTCTATCTGAAACAATGGCCACGCTCCTGTATCCGTTCGACCAGATTTCTAAGCCCTTGTAGTCGCTCTTTTCGTAGCCGGCTTTTTTCAGCACCACTCTCGCGTGGTTGAGGTTGAACTTTCCTCCGATTATTAACAGACTTCCGTAGTATGCGGCCAGGTAGTCCACGTTGTTCTCCACGCTGAGGAACTCGTAACCAGAATAGTCCTCGAACTTGAATCGGTCTTTTAACTTCTCGAACCACTCTTCGAGGCTCGCGTCCTCTCTAAATTGCTTGACGTCGTAGTAAATCACTTCGGGGGCGATCGTGGAGTTTGGCAATACCTTTACGACTTCTTCGAATCCACTCGCTTCGTTAGTGGAGCTGCTACACCCAAGACTCGCGACGGCGATCACTAAGAGCACTACGAATACGGGGAGTGATTTTCTCATTTTTCCACCTTTCGCGTTAAACGACTCAGTTCAGGTCTGGAACATATTTAAACTTTTCCTTTGACTGATAAAAAGCGGTGGAACGGAACTTTACAACTAAATTATAGAAATGTGCTGAGGATATCAAAGCATGCAGTATGATAAAAAATTTATATCTCCTTTCAAATTTGCCAATTCGTGCCGGCAATCGAAGTGATCGGCTTGAGGAAGAGGTTCGGAAAAACCGTAGCTCTCGACGGACTGTCGTTTACAGTGGAATACGGAGAAATTTACGCACTGATAGGTCCAAACGGGGCTGGGAAGAGCACGACGCTTAAAATACTTGTGGGTCTGCAAAGGGCAGACGAAGGAGTTGCGAGAGTCGGCGGAATCGACGTCAGGAACAGGGTCGAGATTCTGAAGAGAGTTGGCTACATACCCGAGGAACCAGCGCTGTTCTCGTATTTGACGGCAAGAGAGGTTCTGGAATACTCTGCGAAGCTTCGCGGAATCGACGACTGCGAGGACAGAATTGAATATTTGCTCGACATCTTCTCGCTCGACGCAGACAAGGTCGTCGCCGGGATGTCCAAGGGGATGCTGCAAAAACTCGCTGCTTGCGTAGCATTCCTGCACGAACCCGAGATCCTGATAATGGACGAACCCATGGCAAACATGGATCCGGAGTCGCAGCACGTCTTCAAGAAAGAGGTGAGGAAGATGGGCTCCACGGCTTTAATCTCTACCCACCAGCTCAGCGAGGTGGAAAAGTTCTGCGACAGAGTGGGTGTGATAAGCAGGGGAAAGCTCGTCGCCGAGGCGAACGTGGAGGAAGTTGGAGAACTTGAGAGGTTCTTCCTGGAGGTGGCGAGGTGAAGTTCCTCACGGTCGCCAGAGTTCTCATAGCGAATCAGATCAAGGCTTACAGAGTCCACAAGTTCCTCGTGGTGTTCGACCTGCTGATAATACTTAGCGTTATGCCGATCTTTCTGTTTTCGACGAGCGGAGAGGTGGTTGTGGAGTTGTATCGACTCCTGACGAGTATCGTCAGCTTGAAAACTCTGAAAGTTCTTTTAGCTTCCGTAATCTCGGCGATAATCTTTTTAACGTCGGCGATGAGGCAGGAGAGACTCGTGGTCGTGAGGGAGCATTACCCGATACTGATACACCCGATCAGTCTAAGAGACTTCCTGATCGGAAGAGTTTTTGCGGAGGTTTTCGTCTTTCTCAAACTTTCGTTCGTAACGTTCGCACTATTTTACTCGCTTTCGCACATTTCCGGAAATCTCTTTTCGTCGATACTCGCCTTCGTCGTTTTCGTTCTTGGAGTAGTATATCTCTCCGCCGTAGCAACGGCTTTGAGCATGCTCGGGCTCAGGTATTTGCTTTTCGCACTTTCGGTTCTATCTCTCGCAGACGCGTTCACGGGCAACGTTACAGCTTCGTATTTAGCCTACGTCGTTATCGACGCGATTCACAGCTGCTACACTTCTCCGAACCTGCTACCGTTTTTTGTGACCTTTTTACTATCTTTTCTGTTCCTTTCGATCGTCTCCGAGAAGGTCTCGGTCGACGTCGAACTGATCCGATACGTTCCGAAGAAAGAGGTTAAAAGTTCGAAGGTTGGCGGAACTTTGAAAAAGGTTCTCCTGGAGCTCACGAGGTCGAAAGTCGTTTACGCTCCGCTCTTTGTGGTCCCTTCGTTTTTCGCCGGAAAATTCGTTGGCAGCTACCTTCCCCGAAGCTTTTCCAACATCGCGCTGTTTTATACAATCATTCCCGTCGTGAGCTTCATGGACTTTTACGCGATGCAGGAAGCGACGACTCTCTGGTTTTACAGGGTAAACCATGCTGTTGGAGAGTTCGCGAGGGGCATCATTTTAAAAACGTTCTTGGGCGGAGTGTTAATTCTTTCTCCACTCCTCGCCTTCTTCTTGCCCACGGGACTCAACCTGCAGGCAATCTTCGTTGCGGTATCTCTCTTGGCCGTTCTCTCTCCGGGAGTCTCGCTACTGGCGGTAAAAGTCGCTTCGAAGTCGAGACCGAGCGTCAGGTTTTCCGGGATGCACGAGAGCAGAGCTGTGGAGCAGGGAATTGCCGCGTTGCACTTCGTTCTGCTCTTATTAGTGATGAGCGCGGTGGCAACGCTGCTGATGTTTTCGAAGAAACTCGTTCTGCTATTGCTTCTCTCGACTCCCGCTGGTGTTAAAGCTGTCGAAAAGCTTGCAGAGAGGGTGGACGTCAGATGACGCGCGCTATCGTTTACGAAAAGAGGGACTTCTGGCTGGCAACATTCACGCTTATCTTCGTCGCAGTTTTGATATTTTTTCTGAGGTCGTCGACTCTCGTAGCTGTGTTGCTGATTCTCACGTTCTACCTCGCTCTGCGAATTCCGTTGATAGTTTTGGCGAAGAACGTGAAAGTGGTAGAGGTGGAGGGTATAGTAGAAGTGAAGACGGGCAGTTACGAATGCCTCAAAGCTCTGCTCAGGTATTCCAAGCTCTTTCTTACCACTTTCGTTCTCCTGCTTTTGTTAACTTTCGTCGCACTTCTGTTGAATCCCTTCTACGCGATCTTTCCCCTGAACTTCTTCTTGGTTACGATCGCGTCCTCGTCCGCGGAAAGCTCGAGAATCGTTGTGTGCAGAGAGGGTATCGTCGACGGTAGAGGCGTCCTCAACCTCTGGGAGGATTTGAGGGGTTGCGAAGTCAGAGGTTCGTGGATTCTGGTTAAGAAGCGCTTGGGATTTCCCATCGTGATTCCGAAGGACGGAAAGGTTGAAAGGGTTTTGTTTTCTTATTTAACGTTGCGTGTAAAAATTTGACTTTTGATAAAAGCTACTGTATTTATCCGATAACTCTTTGCCCATCCTCTGCAGATCGATCGACGTTAGCCTTTAGCAGTAAACCGTCGCTGGTAAACACGTGAGCTTCGGCGAGATTAAAGCTGTTTTCCGTGCAGAAAAGTATATTAAGGCACGTGCAGTATTTAAATTCAGGATGTCTGAAAGGGACATTCTCATCGAGAGACTCGAAAAGAAGCTTGCCGAAAAGGAGAAGGAGATTAAAGCCCTGAGACAGGTGGTCGGAATGAACTACGAGAGCATGAAAGAGGAAATCCTCGCGGAAGTAAACCAGAGGTTGAAGGACATCGAAGCGAAAATAACCGAGCTTTCGAAGGCCGTGAGCACCTTGATGGAGGATGTTCTGTATTTAAAGTCCGAGATTGCTCCCAAAACTACGAAAATGCCAACTTCCGAGAAAATAAGGGAAGAACGAACTAAAGAAGAGAAGTCCGACGACATTATCATTTGCGACTGATCATGCACATTGAGAAGATAGAATTAAAAAATTTCAAATCTTTTTCTCGTAAAACGGAAATTCCGTTCGTCAAGGGCTTTACCGTCATAAGCGGCCCCAACGGAAGTGGGAAGTCGAACATAATAGATGCCATTCTGTTCTGTCTCGGCCTGTCTTCGTCGACGAAAGCTCTCAGAGCCGAAAAGCTGACGGACCTGATAAACTCGAACTCCAACGGAAGAGAGGCTGAAGTCTCGATAACGTTCGACAACAGCGACGGCGTGCTCGGAGAGGAGAAGAAAGTCGTCGTCAAGAGGAGGATAAAGGTAACGGACAGCGGATACTACAGCTACTACTACATAAACTCTAAACCCTGCTCGCTCTCAGACGTTAAAAAGCTGCTCGAAAAAGCTGGAATATACGAGGACACGCCGAACGTGATAATGCAGGGAGACGTGACGAGAGTAGTCGAGATGAGCCCATATCAGAGGAGAAAGATCATCGACGACATAGCGGGAATTTCGGAGTTCGACGAGAAGAAAGAGAAAGCTCTTCAAGAGCTCGAAATCGTGAGAGAGAACATTGAGAAGATAAACGTCGTCCTGAACGAAGTTGAGCAGAGGTTGAAGGCACTCGAAAAGGACAGAGACGAGGCTCTGAGGTATAAGAGCCTGATAGAAGAAAAGAACGCGCTCGAAAACGAATTGCTTGCACACAGGAGAAAAGAGATTTTGAGCAGACTAAAAAAAGTCGGAGAGGAAATATCGTCTGCCGAGGAGGAGATAGACAGGCTTCACGGAAAACTCATCGAGTGCAAACGTGAGCTCGACGCCCTCAACGAGGAGCTCGAGAGTCTGATGAGGCGGATAGCGGAGAGGACGGACGAAAAATACAAGGAGATACAAAACCGGATTGCGGAGAAGAAAGCGGAAATAAAGAGGATCGAGGAAGAAGCGGAATTCTTCTCTTCCCAGATAGGAGAGCTGGAAGATCGAAGAGTTAAGCTGATGACGGAAATCGTGAAGCTCAGGGAGGAGGTAGACGAACTAACCAAAGAAATCGAGAAGCTGACGATTCAGAAGATGAGCGTTCAGGAGGAGTGTGATGAGCTGGAATCCAAGATCTCTCTGATAAGACTGAAAATTTCTCAGGCAGACGAGAAATACGGAAAGCTGAGAGACGAACTTCTCAGCAGGAAGGAGGTATACGAGAGGGTAAAAAGCGAGAAGAACGAAATAATAAGAGAGCGAGACGTAATCCTCGAAAGCCTCAGGAAGCTTGACGTCTTCATCTCTGAACTTGAAATCGAGAGAGAAAACGTTTTGAGAGAAATAGAAGCGTCAAGGGTCAGAACGTCTCAGCTTGAGTCGGAACTCGAAAAACTGAAGAAGCAGCTCTCGTCTGAATTGAGGAGCAGGAACGAGATCGACAAGAAGATTTTTTCGATCAGAAGCGAGCTTGCGAGCTTGGAGGAGAAAATCAAGGAGAAGGAAATTGAGCTCGCGAAAGTTAGGGCTGAAATAAGCACGAAAGAGTCGTTTTTCGGCAAAGCGGTAGAACTAATACTCAAAGCAAAGGAGAAAAGAGCTCTACCTGGAGTTTACGGAACCGTCTCGCAGCTTGGCGAGGTAGACAGCGAGTTCGCTCTCGCGTTAGAAGTTGCCGCGGGAAACGCGCTGAGCTTCATAGTCGTCGACACCGAAGACGACGCGATCAGGGCGATAAACTACTTGAAGCAGATCAGGGGGGGTAGAGCGACGTTCTTGCCTCTGAACAAGATAAAGAAGAATTTCGAAAAAATAGACCTCGACAAAAGCGTTTTGAAGGAGAAGGGCGTAATAGACTACGCGGTCAACCTCGTGAGGTGCGAGAAGAAGTTCAGGCCGATCTTCAACTTCGTTTACAGAGACACGCTCGTCGTGGACAGCCTGGAGAACGCGAAGAGGATAATGGACGGAAGAAGGATAGTAACGCTCGACGGAGACCTGATAGAAAAGAGCGGTGCGATGACGGGTGGAAGCTCCGAAAAAATGAAGTCCGGAATTTTGCAGGTTAAGGAGCTCCTGAAAAGAGAAAAGGAAATTCTCGAAGAAATAACGATTCTCAACTCTAAGAAGTCCGTGCTTAACGGAGAGCTGAAAAAATCGGAAGACGCTTGGAGGGACGCGCAGAAGAAGATCGAGGAAATTGAAAAAAACATAAACGAAGTTCAAAACGAACTGAACGTTCTGAAAGCTAAAATTGAAGGTTACGAAAGGAGACTTTCTGAAATCGACCAGAGAATTTCGGAGAAGACGTCAGAAAAGGACGGCCTTAAGGAGAAAATGTTCGAAAAGGAGAGGTTGCTGAGCGAAGTGGAGGAGCGGCTGAAATCGTTAGAGGGCGAAATTGCAGAGATAGAGAAGGAGCTGAAGGGAAGCGAAATTCCAAAACTTACTGAAGAACTCGAAAAACTAAAAAGCGAGTTCGACGTCAAAGCGGAAACTCTCAGGAGGATAGACACTCAACTTGAAAAGACGAAGTTCCTGCTCTCTCAGAAAGAGAACGCGATATCCGAAAAGGAGAACGAGTTAAGAGAAGTTGAGCACAAGATTTCCGAACTGAAAAGAAAGATCGAAAAAGGAGAGAGGAGGAAATTTGAGATCGAAGAGGAAATAAAGGTCCTCAACCTTGAGGCCGAAAAACTCGAAGAGGAAGTCAGAGATCTGAGGGAGAAGAGGGACGAAGTGTTCTCCAGAGTGAAAGAACTCGAGGGGATGAAGAAGGAGATAGAATACAGGATAGTCTCCCTTTCCGAGAAGGTCAAGGCGAGGAGGGAAGTGGAGGAGAAGCTGAGGGAAGAACTCGCGAAGTATCCCGAAGTGGAGCCCAAAATGGAGAGAGAAGAAGTCGTTCGGAGACTCGAGGAGGTCGAAAAAGAACTCGCGCAGTTCGGAGAAGTGAACATGAAAGCCATTCAGGAATACGAGGAGGTAAAAAAGAGGAAGGAAGAGCTGTTCGAGAGAAAGCTGACGCTTGAGAGGGAGAGGGAAGAGATCCTCGATAGGATAGAAAAATACGAAAAAATGAAAAAAGAAGCGTTTTTCGAGACGTTCGAAAAGATAAACGGCTACTTCAAAGAGATAATTGCCGAGCTCACCGACGGATACGGGGAGCTGTACCTCGACAATCCAGAGGACCCGTTCAACAGCGGCTTGCACATGAGGGTTAAGCCGAGGAACAAGCCGATTCAGAAGCTCGAGTCGATGAGCGGTGGGGAAAAGAGCCTCGTAGCTTTGGCCTTCATTCTGGCAATTCAGCGCTACAAACCTGCTCCGTTCTACGCGTTCGACGAGGTGGACATGTTTCTGGACGGAGTTAACGTGAGGAGAGTTGCGAAAATGATCAAGAAGATGTCCCGAAATGCTCAGTTCATAGTCGTCTCTCTAAGAAAGCCGATGATAGAGGAAGCTGATGCAGTTATTGGCGTCACTCTCGGGAGGGATAACTCATCGGTGGTGACTGGAATAAAACTCTCGAAGACCCAGTAGAGATTCTGCTTAACATGGCTAAGAGAGGGGAGATAGACCCTTGGAACGTTGACGTCGTGGAGGTAGCTGACAAGTTCCTCCTCGAACTTGAGAGGGCGAAAAGACTCGATCTCAGGATTTCCGGAAGAGTTCTGCTTTACGCTGCGATTCTCGTGAGGATGAAGTCGGAGATACTGACGAACGAGCTGATCGGAGTAGATGAGGAAGAGTCTGAAGAGGACGAAACTTCGACTTTCGACTCGGACTTTTTCGCTCCGGACTTTATCGACGAATTCGTCGGAGACGAGGAGATCGAGGACGAGATAATAAAATCGCTGATAGCTACCGGAAGCAGAAAGAGGAAGCCGAGACGATACACGACGCTGAGAGACCTCATAGAGGAACTCGAAAAAGCTGAGAGAAGGAGAAGACTCAGGAGAAGAAGGAGGAGAATTACGAGAGAGGTGAGCATCGATCCGTTGGAAACGCCTCACGAGGAAAACATCGAGGACTGGATAAAAGAGATGGAATCCGTAATCGCGAAAGTCGTTAGAGGCAGAGGATACGTCCTGTTTTCCGAGATTTGCGGAGAAGATGTGGTGAAAAGCTACGTTTCAGTTTTGCACCTCGCTTTCAGAAGGAAGATAGAGATAGAGCAGGAGAGAATATTCGAGAGCGACATACTTTTGAGGTGGATTGATGAAGGAAATAGTTGAGGCAATACTCTTCTCCTCTCCAGAACCGATCTCAGCAGAGAAAATAGCTAAAACGATAGGAGTGGATAAGAGCGAGGTTGAAAAAGCTATCGAGGAACTCGCGGAAGACTACAAAAGCAGGAAAACGTCGATCGAGGTAATAAAGCTGGGAAGAAAGTATCTGATGAGAGTGAAGCCAGAATACTCTAAATACGTAGAGAAGTTCGTCGAAAGAGATCTTGAGAAGGGCGTTTTGAGGACGCTCGCGGTTATAGCTTTGAGGCAACCGATAAAACTGTCGGAGCTGGCGAAGATCAGGGGAAACAAGTGTTACGACCACGTTAAGAAGCTCAAGGATCTGGGATTCATTAAAGTAGAAAAGAAGGGTAAGAGCAGTATCATCACGACGACGCAGGTGTTCGCGGAATACTTCGGACTAAAATCTTCGGATCCGGAAGAGATCCGGAGAATTTTGAGAAAGTTCGTTAAAAAGGACGCGAAACTTGAGGACTTTCTCTGATCACTTGGGAAGCACGAGGACTCTGCCATTCATCCTCACAATTTCGACGTCTATTCCGTAAACGTCTTTTATGTTCTTCTCGTTCAGAACATCCACGCCTCCTATGGCGTAAATTTCTCCGCTCTTCATCATGACGATTCTGTCAGCATACCTGGCTGCGAGGTTCAGGTCGTGGGTGGTAATAACTGCCGAAAGGTTTCTCTCTCTAACGATTTTCCGCAGAATGTTCAAAAAACCAATCTGATTTTTTATGTCGAGGTTGTTCGTGGGTTCGTCCAGTAAGAGGATCTTCGGATCTTGAGCTAAAGCTCTCGCTATCGCAGCTCGTTGAAGCTCTCCACCACTCAGTTCGTTGAGCTTTTTGAACGACAGATCTTCGAGGTTAAGAAGCTTCAGGACTTCCTTTACGACCTTCACGTCTTCTCCTCTTGCCCTCCATCCGAAGTGGGGCTTTCTGCCAAGAAGAACGAAGTCGAACACGGTGAGAAAGCTCATCTCGCTTCTTTGAGGGACGTAGGCGACAAACTTTGCGTAGTCGTTCGGAGGAAATTCGGAGATTTCTCTTCCGTTAACGTAAACAACTCCTTCAGGTTTCAGAATCCTCGCGAGGCACTTTAAAAGAGTGCTTTTCCCGCTTCCGTTCGGACCGAGGACAAACAAAAGTTCTTTGTTGATTATCGAAAGCGTGACGTTTTTCAGAGCCTGTACGTTTTTGTAGGAGAAGGAGACGTTTTCAACCCTCATCATATCTTCCACCTCTGAGAAGGAGGTATATGAAAACGGGAGCTCCAGCAAAAGCGGTGACGATTCCAACGGGAATAACCACCGGATAAATGATCGACCTTCCAATTGCGTCCGAGAGTAAAAGTGCAAGCGCCCCCACTACTGCACTTGTGGGAATAAGAAACCTGTAATCCTCTCCGACGAATATCCTTATTACATGCGGAGATATCAATCCGACGAATCCTATTATTCCAGTGAAGGAAACGCACACCGCTGTTAGAAGAGCCGACAGAATCAAACCCTCCAGCCTCACTCTTCTTGGCTCAACTCCGAGAGTTTTTGCGACGTCGTCTCCGCTCAGGAGAGCGTTGTAGTCCCAAGCTCTCCTCAGAAAGATCGAAAAAATCACGGCAAAGGTTGCGGCGATTACGTAAACTTCTCTCCACACTACTCTGCCCACATCTCCGAACGTCCAGAAAACAACCGACGCCACGAGAACTTCGTTCTGAGCGAAATACTGAATTAGCATCGTAGAAGCCTGAAAGAAAGAAGCCATGGCAACTCCGGCGAGAATCATAGCTTCTGGAGAGAGTTTTCTAATTTTTGAGAGAACAGAGATGACCGCAACGCTTATGAGAGATCCAAGAAATGCAAATAGTGGAATTACGTACGGGTTGGATATCGTCACGCTCCCTCCGACTCTGTGCAAAATTCCGGCTCCAAGGTAAATTATGGCTAAAGCCGCTCCAAAAGCTGCGCCCTGCGAAATTCCGAGGGTGAAAGAGGAGGCGAGAGGGTTTCTGAGGATGCACTGCATGACGGCACCACTTACAGCCAAGCTTGCACCTACAAGAACGGCTGCGACAACTCTTGGCAACCTGATGTCTCTGATAATCTTGCTGTCGAGTCTGAGGCTTTCGAAAGTCGGAATAAAAGTCACGGAAAAAAGGAACGCCGCAATCAGGAGCGTTAAAAGAGAAATTCCAAAAATATGTCTTTTCTTGAAAATGTCTCCCTGAATCATCTGAACTCGTCGGACAGGTTTTTAAAGCCGCCGTACCTTTCTGCAAGCTCCTTGTAAAGCCTCTTTCCGACGAAGAACTCTATTATCTCGTCGGCCTTCTCTTCAACGTTTACATCCTTGAAGTTCTCCGGGTAAACGACTTTGCCTATATAGTACGCATCGGCAAGAGCTATTTCGACGTTGGTCCAGTAGTAGTTGAAGGGGAGAATTCCGTAAATTTTCCCCTCTCTAAACGCTTTCAGCGACATGTAAAACTCCGGATTCTTTTCGAAGTCCGCCTTAACGATGTGCAAGTTCCCTTCGTCTACGAAAATAATGTCCGGGTTCGATCTCAGGATGTCTTCTCTGTCCACGAACACGACCCCTCTTAAGGTCTTTCCACAAACGACATTCTTGATTTTAAGAACCTTGAACGGCGGAAAATCGCACTGAGTGGATTCTATTCCTTGACTCCCCTTATAGCTCAGAGCACCTACGTAAACTTTCAGCTCACTACTTCCCGCTCTACTCTCAAGATCTCTGACGGTCTTTTCGATGTACTCTATCAACTCCTCAGCTCTCTTCTCTCTTCCAAGAACCTCACCGACGAGTTTCAGAGATTTCAGAAACTCCTCCTCTTCGAAGCTACCAAAGGACCCGTAGCTTACCACGATCGTCGGAATTCCAGTCTTCTCCTGAATGCTGTCGGCAAGTTTCGGGTTTGCGGTGACGAAAATTACGTCGGGATTCAATTCGACGATTTTCTCAAGGTTTGGAACTGGGGAAGGTCCACCTTTTCCGATAATTGGCAGCTTCGCAAACTCGGGATGTGCCATTCTGTACGGTCGCCCGTAGGCGTCCCAGTAAACCTCGCTGTCCTCGACCCCGACGACCATGTTTGATGCGTTTAAATAAACGACGAAACGAAGCGCTCCCGGACCTATGGCAATTACTCTCTCGACGTTCTCCGGAACCTTCACGCTCCTTTCAGCCAAGTCCGTAACAACTTTCCCCTCTTCTTTTTTCTGCGAGCATCCGGCAAAAAGCAGCGCGAAAATTAGGAGGATCGCAAAAATCTTCATTTTACCACCTCTTCGAATCGCTCGCCTGAGAACCTAACGACCCCCCTTCCGACGACTCCGTAGTACTCTCCGCGACACTTCAAACAGAGTCCGTCGATAACTCTCGTTTTCATAACGAGCTCTCCACAACTTTTGCATTTTACGTTCTCGAAAATCGGAGCTCTCTCGATCGGAGCGACCTTTATCCTCTCAATCTTGAAGACCTCCCTCGGTGCGTCGAGAATTTTCCACCCTATCTCCTCCCAAATCTTTGAAAGCCTCTCCGCGTCTTCCTCACTTCCTTCTCTCCTAACAACAACCTTTCTGAAGAGTTCTGTTATCTCCTCGTTGAAGTACAGTTTGTCTATCCTGTCCGCATCGACGTAAACTCTCACACCTTCCTACTCGTCCCTTTTAACCAGCGTAAACGCATTTTTCCCCAAATCAAGGTAGATTAAGCTGTTGTTTCCGAAGGTGCATCCGGTGGCTACCTGAACACCGTCGGAGAAGCAGTTGTTGCACTCCACAATAGCCAAAACGTCTTCGTTTATGCTTCCAAGCTCGTTTAGAGACACTTCGAGCTCTTCTACTGCAATTTGAGACGCTTTAACCCCGAGAGCGAGAAATTGGCTTAGAAGTTCGAGAAACTTGTACGGAATAGGCCCCCCCCCCCCACCA
>CAYXDX010000021.1:0-21197 GCA_964463865.1 uncultured archaeon
ATAATAAGTAGTTCGAAACATTGTTAGATACTTACCGAAAAATATATGTATTTGGAAAGAAAGATACGAGTAGAATTTTACAAATTCAGGAAAAGAAAAATCAAAAAATTAATAAAATATAATGTTAAAAATTAAAAGCAAAGTGATCCGAAATGGAGGAGAAGTTCGACGCCGTGGTTGTAGGTGGTGGAGCATCTGGACTCGGTGCTGCGTTAAAGCTCGCGAAATACGGATTTAGCGTTCTCTTGCTTGAAAGAGGAGAGCGAATAGGCTCTAAGAGTGTTTACGGAGGTCGAATTTACGCGGAAGTTTTTAAGAAAGAACTCGGGAGTCTCGACGACGCACCGGTAGAGAGGTGGGTAAAGAAAGAGGCTCTGACAATACTCGATTCAGAGAGAGGTATGAGCCTCGAAATATTTACCGAAAGGAACTCCGACAGCTTCACCGCTTACCTCGGCAAGTTTAACGAGTGGCTCGGCGAAAGGGCGGAGAACGAAGGTGCGCTAATCGTTACCGGGATGAAAGTCGACGACGTAATCGTGGAGGACGGTAAGGTAAAAGGCGTCGTTGCAGCTGGCGAAAGAATATACTCGGACGTCGTAATAGACGCGGAAGGGGTCAACCCGGTTTTGGCGACGAAAGTAGGATTGAGAAAAGACTGGGAGCCACACCAGGTGGCAGTCGGCGTGAAGGAGGTCATAAAGCTGTCCGAAGATGAAATAAACAAGAGGTTCGGGCTGGAAGAAGGCGAAGGTCTTGCAAACCTCATGATCGGTTTCCCCAACGGAATCGGCGGTGCATTTCTTTACACGAACAGGGAGACGGTCTCTCTCGGAGCGGTGGTGAGAATAGACAGCGCGGTGAAGGAGAACCTGAACGTTTACGACCTCGTCGAAGACTTGAGAATGCACCCGTTCGTTTACAGGCTTCTGAAGGGCGGAAGCGTGATAGAGTATTCCGCTCATCTCGTTCCGGAAGCGGGAATAAGCGGGGTTCCCGAGAAACTCGTCACAGACGGGTTCATTCTCGTCGGCGACGTTGCGGGGTTAGTTTTGAACAGGGGTTTCACAGTAAGGGGCGTTGATTACGCTTTTTACTCGGGAGTTCTCGCGGCCGAATCTGTTAAAATCGCTCACGAAAACGGTGGGATGAGCAGAGAGAATTTGGCAGTATACGAGAACTTGCTGAAGAGCTCGTTTATTTACGAGGAACTGAGCTTTTACAGGAGGTCGCACGAAATAATCGGAAACGAGGAATACTACAAGAAGTATCCGCAGATGGTTCTTGACGTTCTGGAAGACCTTTACAGACTCGACAGGCCGAAGACGATCTACTCGGTTCTCAAAGAAAAGTCCAAAGGAAGAGTTTCGACGCTCTCGCTTCTGCTCGACCTCTGGAAGGTGGTGAGGAACTTATGAGCGAAAAGAGGTTGAGCGTCGAGGACAGGCTCGGACTCGTGAGCTTCGTAATCGACGAAGAGGCACACATAAAGCTGATCGAAGAAGAGTGTGGCAACTGCGACACCAAGGTTTGCCTGAGGGTTTGCCCGGCAAAGCTTTACACCGAAGAAAACGGAAAAATTAATTTTAATTATGAAGGTTGTCTGGAGTGTGGGACGTGTAGGGTCGCCTGCCCGAGGAATATCGACTGGAACTATCCGAGAGGCGGGTTTGGTGTGAACTATCAGTTCGGCTGAGGAGGTGAATTGTGTGAGCGTGATAGAGTATCCGAAAGATCCGATTTTGGAGTTTTCGGAAGAGGAGAAACTGTTTAGAGAAAGCGTGAGAGAATTCTGCGAGAAGTACATAGCGCCGAAGTGGATAGAAATAGATAAGGAGGCTGAAAAGGATCCGATGAACATACCCGTAGATCTCATAAAGAAGATGGGCGAACAGGGACTTTTCTGCATACCGTGTAGCGACAAATACGGAGGTCAGGGTGGAACGTACACGATGACGACGATAGCGATGGAGGAGATCGCTTACGCGGATCCGAGCGTCGCTTTGGCCGTTTACGCTCTGCTTAACAACGGCTGGCCTTTCGCACTCGAGATTTTTGGAAAGGAAGAGGTCTGTCAGGAGATAATACCCGAAGTCGCCAAGGGTAACGCCTTCTTCGGAATAGCCTCCACGGAACCGCAGGGCGGCAGCGACGTCGCGGGAATAAGGACGAAGGCAGAAAAGAAGGGAGATGTCTACGTGTTCAACGGAGAGAAAGCCTACATAAGCGGAGTCGGAGAGGTTCAGAAGCTTCCCTGGGGCGGGGGCTGGTTCTTGATAGCGAGGACTGGAGGAGAGGGACACAGAGGGCTTTCGGCCTTCGCGTTCATAGTCAGAAAGAACGGAAAGCAGAAGGAGGGCTGGATTCCGACGATATACGAGGACATAGGAAGACACGGCTTGACGACTGGCGGATTCATCCTCGAAAACTTCGAGCTCGAAAAGGACTACCTGCTCGGAGAGGAAAACAAGGGGTTCTACCACGTGATGGAAGGGTTCAACCTTGCGAGAATCGTCGTCTCAGCGGCGACGATCGGAGCGGCAAGGTGGTTGCTGGAGAAAGCGGTGGAGTGGTTCAGGCAGAGGAAACTGTTCGGAGGCAGGAGCATAGCTTCCTTCCAGGGCGTCAGCTTCAAGTTCGCGGAGCTTTACGCGAGGTGGGAGGCGGCGAGGTACTTCGTTTACAGAGCGGCGAGGCTCGCGGACAAGATATACATCGAGAAGGATCCGAACTACAATCCGAAAGACCTGAACGTGCCGGTCGCTCTTGCCAAGAACTACGGTCCGGAGACTTGCGTAGACCTTGCTGAAGAGGTCATGAAGTGGTACGGAGCTTACGCCTACACCAAAGAAGCTCCGATATTCAGAGCCTGGCTCGGTCCGTTCAGCTACGTAATAGGAGCTGAGGGAGCTCAGAACATAATGAAATACATAATAGCGAGGGACATAATAGGAAGGGAGTTCGTCCAAGGATAATTTCAAACTTTTTTGGAGGAGCTCGCTATGGACGTTGCCGTTTGCGTGAAGTATTCGTTTGACACGCAGCAGGTGAAGTTCGATCCGAAGACTGGAGAACCCTTGTTGACGTCTGCTCCAAAAAAGATAAGCGACATGGACAGGAGGGCAATAGAGGAAGCGCTGAGGCTGAGAGAAAAATTCGGCGGAAAAGTCGTGGCGTTCTCAATCGGCGACTCGTCGGTTAAAAACGCGGTAAAAGAGATATACGCGATGGGGGTAGATGAAGTTCACGTAATAGCCGACGACAGGTTAAAGAACGTCGACACGACCACAACTGCGAAACTCTTGTCTGAGCTGATAAAGAAGGTCGGCCAGTTCGACCTGATACTGTGCGGAGCCGCGTCTACCGACGGATACTCATGGCTCGTTCCCGGAAAGATTGCCGCGACGCTCGGCTATCCATTCGTTCCAAACGCAGTCTCTCTCAGCGTCGACGGTGGAAAAGCTATCGTTGAAAGCGACCTCGGAGACGGAGTGTATAAGTTCGAAACGAACCTTCCTGCAGTAGTCTCGGTTTTACTCGAAATAAACGAACCGAGAATTCCGAAGCTATCCGACATACTGAAAGCCTCGAAGAAGAAGGCTGAGTTTCACAATCTTGCAGAGTTCGAAGTAGACATTAGAGAGGCTGGAGTCGAGGAGATAAAGCTGCCCAAAGTCGAAAGGAAGGGAGTAATCTTCGAGGTGAAAGACAACGTCGACGAAGTCGTCGAGAAGCTGATAGAGTCCCTGAAAAAGGAAGGAGTTCTGTGAGGTGGTAGTATGAAGGTCCTCGTTTCATCTTTCGATCAAAAACTCGTTCCCGAATGCTTTTCGGCAGCTTCGAAAATATCCGGCGACCTCGCGTTCGCGTGCTTCGACGAGGGTGTGGCTGAGGAGTCCAGAAAGTTCTTCAACGAAGTTTACCTCTTAAACGCGGGAGATTTCGATCCTTCAGCGTACTCTGACGCTCTGAGCGAGCTTGCGAAGGAATTGGGCGTGGAAGCCGTGGTAATGGAGTCAACGAGCAAGGGCGTAAGCGTAGCCTCCATGCTGTCGGTAAAGCTCGGTTTTCCGTGCGTAACGGAGGTCAAGCAGATCGAGGGGGATAGAGTTAAGAGAACCGCTTTAGGGGCTGCGGAGGCGACGATTAAGGTTGAGTTTCCGGCGATACTTTGCGTGAAGCCCGGAAGCTTCGAAAGAGTCGAAGGTACGGCTAACGGAGAAATTAAGAGCGTCGAAAAAAGCTTCGAGAGGAAGATAAGCCTCGTCGAGTTCAGGGAAAGGGAGAAAGGCGTCGACGTAAGCGAGGCTGAAGTCGTGGTCTGCGCCGGCAGAGGGGTTAAGAAAAAAGAAGATCTGGGGATGCTCGAAGAACTCGCCAAGCTTTTGAACGGAGCCGTCGGAGTCAGCAGACCTCTTTCAGCAGACCTCAAGTGGATGCCGAACTGGATAGGCATGAGCGGAGTCACGGTAAAGCCGAAGCTCTACCTGGGCGTAGGAGTATCGGGACAGATACAGCACATAGCCGGAATAAGGGACTCGAAGATAATTGTTGCTATAAACACAGATCCGAACGCTCCGATTTTCGAAAACGCAGACTACGGGATCGTAGGAGACCTGTATCAGGTGGTTCCGAAGCTGATAGAGAAGCTGAAAGGTTAGCGTCGTTTACGATTTAACTTTTATTTTACTCTTCTCGATTTCGATAAGTTTTTAGCAAATTATCTTTCACGATCGCCAGGCGTTTTCGATCGGATTTTTGTGATAATAACTAATCGGGGAGCTGTATAATTACGATGTGCTATGGAAAGCAATTGACGATCAAGAGGTCGTGGTAGGTAATCATCTATGCGGTTTTGAAACCCTCTTGATCAAAAAGCGACTACCAAAATCCCTGAATAAACGTGGGGTGAGGTGAAGAAGGGAATTCATAGCGGGGCGTGGATTTGAACCACGGATCTGCGGGTTATGAGCCCGCCGGGATTACCTGGCTACCCCACCCCGCTTCGTTTTTCAGTTAACACTATCAGATATATAAACTTTTTTCTCCGAAAAAGGCTTTGAAAAGCTTCTTTCCACCGCGAAAAGCTTTCAAAACTGTTTTATACTTCCTTCAACTCTCTGAAACTATGATTGCTGAGGTCTACATTGAGCTCAAGGAGGGTGTTACCGATCCGGAGGGTGAAGCGACGAAGAAAGCTCTGAATCTCCTCGGATTCAAGAACGTCAAGAAGGTTTCGAGCGTGAAGGTATTCAGGATAGAGCTCGAAGGTGTCAGCAAAGAAGAAGCTGAAAGAGAGGTCGTGGAGATGTGCGAAAAATTGCTTGCGAACCCCGTAATACACGATTACAGGATCAGGTGGGTTGATTGAGATGTATCGAGAAATCTATCCAGGAGTTTACGAGGTGGATCTGCTCAACGCGAGCGACGAAGATCTCGTGAGAGTTAGCGAGGAAATGGGTCTCAACCTGTCTTTAGACGAGATGAAAGCGATAAGAGAATACTTCAGGAGAAAAGGCAGAAACCCGAGGGACATAGAGCTTCAGGCTTTGGGACAGGCTTGGAGTGAGCACTGCTGTTACAAAAGCTCGAAATACTGGCTCAAGCAGTTTCTCTTAGGTTACAAAGCTGATTACGTGATTTCGACGGAATACGACGCTGGAGTTGTGGAATTCGACGAGGAGAACGCTTACGTCGTAGCTCTCGAATCACACAATCATCCGTCTGCCGTGGAGCCTTACGGAGGCGCTGCTACTGGCATCGGCGGAATTCTGAGGGACGTTCTCTGCATGGGCGCTCAGCCAGTCGCTTTGGTCGATCCCCTGTTCTTCGGAGAACTTGACGTTTCGCACGAAGAATTACCTCCTGGAATCAAGCACCCGGTTTACCTTCTTGAAGGCGTCGTCGCCGGAATAAGAGACTACGGAAACAGAGTCGGGATACCTACAGTGGCCGGAATGGTGTTCGTGGACGAGAGCTACCTGACCAACTGCCTCGTGAACGTTGGCTGCGTCGGAATAGTCAGAAAAGACAGAGTCGTGCCGAGTAAAGCCGGAGGAGAAGGAGACGTGTTCATCCTCGCTGGAGGATCGACCGGGAGGGACGGGATACACGGCGTAACGTTCGCTTCGGCCGAGTTAACAGACACCGAGAGCACGAGAAGTGCCGTCCAGCTTGGAAACCCAATAATGAAGGAGCCGCTCATACACGCGTGTCTGGAGATAGTGGAGAAGGGTTTGCTTACTGGAATGAAGGACCTCGGCGGTGGAGGGTTGAGTTGCGCGGTTGGAGAAATGGCTCTCGCTGCCGGATACGGCGCGGAAGTGTGGCTGGACAAAGTGCACTTGAAAGAGAAGGACATGAAACCGTGGGAGATCTGGATAAGCGAGAGCCAGGAGAGGATGCTCCTGACCGTAAAGCCTAAGCACGTCGACGAAGTTCTATACATTTTCAGAAAGTGGGACGTCCCTGCGAGCGTTATAGGGGTCGTGAAAGGAGAGAAAGTTCTGAGAGTTTACTACAAGGACTGGTTAATCTACGAGATGGACATAGAGTTCGTGACGAAGGGGCCGGAATACTGCAGAGCTGTGGCGGAGAAGAGGGAAAAGAAGATCGTCGACGAAGTTAAGGAGCCGGAAAATTACGAGGAAGTCTTCTTAAGGATGCTTTCTCATCCCAACGTCGCGAGTAAGGAGTGGGTCGTGAGACAATACGATCACGAGGTGAGAGGAAACACCGTGCTGAAACCTCTGCAAGGGAGAATTGGTTTCGAAACCCACGGAGACGCTGCAGTTATAAAGCCGACGGAAAGCTGGAGGGGTTTGGCGGTAACGTCAGATGTGAACCCTTGGATGACGAAAATCGACCCGTTCTGGGGGACAGCATCTTCTTTCGACGAAATGGTGAGGAACCTCGTCGCAGTGAACAGCAGGCCGCACAGTTTCGCCGACTGCCTGAACTTCGGAAATCCAGAAAAGCCGGACAGGATGTGGGAGTTCGTCGAGAGCGTTAAAGCTCTCGGGTGGATGTCCAAAGAGTTCGGACTACCGTGCGTTAGCGGAAACGTCAGTTTCTACAACGAAACGCCTTACGGACGCGTCGCTCCGACTCCAACTCTAATGGGCGTCGGAATCGTTGAGGACGTTAGAAAGGTAATTTCGTCTAATTTCAAAAAGGTCGGAAGCGCGATAGTTCTCGTCGGAGAGACGAAGAGAGAGTTTGGAGGCAGCCTTTATTCGAAAGTAACTGGTATGGAGTGCACGATCGTTCCGAAGACTGATCCGAAAGTTTTGAGGAAGTTTGCAGACGCGATGCTCGAAGCTTTCGGAAAGTTCAAGGTCTACTCCTGCCACGATCCTGCTGAAGGTGGAATCGCCGTCGCTCTCGCAGAGATGTCGATAGGGTCGGGAATAGGCTTCGAAGTGGAGCTCGACTTCGTCGAACTGTTCAGCGAATCGAACACGAGGTGGATAGTCGAAGTGAGTAAGAGCGAGGCGGAGAAGTTCGTCGAATTCTTCGAAAGTAAGGGTCTGAGAGCGAAGATCATCGGCTACACTTCGGACGATTCCTTAAATTACGGCAGGTTTTCTGTGGACTTGGAGAAGGCTGAGAGGTGCTGGAGAGAGGGATTCTCTAAGTTTTTGAGGTGATGCTATGGAGGTTAGGGTTGCAGTTCTGAGGATCGAAGGAACGAACTGCGAGGACGAGACCGTTAGAGCGTTTAGAGAGCTTGGCGTGTTTGCTGAAGCTGTTCACCTGAAGCAGTTTTACAGCGACATGATCAAGGACGAGGAAGCGAGGAGCATCTGGGACTACAACTGCATAGTCTTTCCGGGAGGTTTCTCTGCCGGAGACTACGTCAGAGCGGGAGCTATTTTCTCCGCGAGGGTTAAAAGCGTTCTTAGGAGAGACTTGGAGGAGTTCATAAAAGAGGGTTACCCAGTATTGGGGATCTGTAACGGTTTTCAAGTTCTGGTGGAACTCGGAGCTTTGCCCGGATTCGACGAGGACAGACCTATATCCGAGAAACCTCAGATGGCTCTTGCGATAAACGACAGCAACAGGTTCGAGTGCAGACCCACGTTTCTGAAGCACGAGAACGGAGGCAAGTGCGTTTTTACGAGAAAACTAAAAAAAGAGATCGTGATGTATCCCGTCGCTCACGCGGAAGGAAAGGTCGTCTTTCCGAGGGGAAAAGAGGAAGAGTTCCTTGAAAGGCTGATCGACAACGATCAGATAGTGTTCAGATACGTCGATCCGGAAGGTAATTACGCTTCTTACCCGTGGAACCCGAACGGCAGCTTTTACAACATTGCTGGAATATGCAACGTTACTGGAAACGTTTTCGGGTTGATGCCGCATCCGGAGAGAGCTTTCTACGGGTGGCAGGTGGGCAGTGAAGAAGAATTTGCGGACGGAAAGTTCGTGTTCGAAAGCGTCGTAGAATACATTAAAAAGTTGTAGCGTCCCAAAACTTTTTTATTCGAAGCCCAGAAATACCTTACTGGATGATGAAGCCCACGGGTTCTGAGAAGTGATGAGCATGCCCTTCGCTGACGCCACGTTTAATACACCCTATTATAAGTTCGGTTCATGGAAAGGCAAATCGTCAGGGGGTTTATAGACGGCGCTCTGTCAACTCTTGGAGTCGTGATAGGCGCATCTGCCGGAGAAGTTGGTATCATAATCTCTGCTGGAATTGGTGGCGGGATAGCCAACGGAATTTCAAACGTTTTCGGAGCCTTGACGGCTGAGAGAGTCGAGGAAGAGAAGGGCATCAGAGAGCTCGAGAAGTCCATGCTCGCCGAATTAAAGGAGACAAAGTTATACGAGGAAGTGAGAAGGAGAGTCGTTGTTAGAGGTCTGATCGACGGCTTGTCGACGATTTTCGGGAGCTTCGTTCCAGTCTTCCCGTTTGTCCTTTCTCGCGTCCTCGACTTCGGAGTTCAAATGGCTGTGATGCTCTCGATAACGCTCACGGCAACCTCTCTTGGCGTCATAGGTGTTTACTTCGGAAAGGTGTCCAGGGAAAACGTCGTCGTGTCGTCGGCAAAAATGATACTGATGGGACTGTTCACGGCGATAGTCTCGATACTGATAGAGAGGGGGCTGCACGGTTTGGTGTAGCAATTTAACGGGCCCGCGTCGTAGGGGTAAGGTATTTTAAAACTTTGATCGGACTTTTTCTGGAATGAAGGAGGAAAGAGAGGCTCGCAAGGAGTATTACACGATATCTGAGCTGGCGAGGGAGTTCGAAATTAGCACGAGAACTATCAGGTATTACGAAGAGATCGGCCTCCTGTCGCCCAAAAGAACGTCTGGAAACCAGAGGATATTCACGAGAAAGGACAGAGCGAAGCTCAAGCTCATACTTCGCGGTAAGAGGCTCGGATTCAGCCTCGACGAGATAAGAGAGATGATCGAGATGTACGACGTCGCTGGTGAGCCGGAGCAAATCAGGTTGGCTCTAAGATACGGAGACAAGAAACTCAGAGAGATCGAGGAGAAGATTAAGGAGCTCGAACTACTTAAAGAAGACATACTGAGCCTGAAAGAGATGCTTCTGAACAGGTTGAAGGAGCTTGAGAAATCGGGCAAGCGCGAGTAATTGCAAGGTCTAAAGTTTTTTGCTCCCAGGTTAACGTTTACGTTAACGTTAAGTTTAAATATTATTCATGTTAATTTTTGACGGTGGTGGGGGTGTTTACGATACCTCAAATTCTGGAGAGAGCTGCCAAACTCTTTCCGAACGTGGAAGTGGTCGGTGCAGACGGAAAGAGGACGTACTCCGAAATAGAAAAGAGGGTGAAGGGTCTGGCGGCTTTCTTCGAGGAAATCGGAATCGAGAAGAGTGTCGTTGCCGTTGCTGACTGGAACACGCTGAACTTCTTCGAGCTGATATACGCTATTACATCGGCAGGAGGGATAGTATACCCGGTCAACGTGCGTTTACCCCCTGAACAGATCTCGTACACTCTCGAAAAATCAGAATCGGCGATTCTGATTTATTCCGACGATTTTGCGTCGCTTACCAAAGTTTTTGACGGTGAGAAGTTGCACATAAGCGATGTTTCGAAAAGAGTTGAAGGCGAGGCGGAGGTTAAAGTAAAACAGGACGATTACGCCGTAATGCTCTTCACCAGCGGAACGACGGGATTGCCAAAGGCCGTCAGGTACACTCACGAGAAAATGATCCACGGAGCTTTAAGCATAGCGCATCAGTTGACGCTCTACGACACTCCCGCGAAGCTAACGAGCGACGACGTAATCTTTCCGCAGATTCCGATCTACCACATCCTCGCGTGGGGAACTGTTCTCATCGCACCTTACATGGGTTTGAAGCTGATTTTGGGCGGTAGATTCGATCCCGTGAAGGCGGTGGAAACGATCAAAAAGGAGAACGCTACTTGGATAAACGCTGTTCCGACGATGGTGAACATGCTGCTCGAAACCAAGGCTGATTTGCGGGGGCTCAAAGTACTTGTCGGAGGAAGTCCGATAACGAGCGACTTGGCGAAGAGAATGGAAGATGCTGGTTTGAAGTTCTCGACAATTTACGGTGGAACGGACATGCTTGCGGCAGCGATCACCGTAATGACTGAAAAGGCGAAGGAGGGAGGAATAGATTACATAAGACAGGTCGTGCACCCGGTTCCGTTTGCAGAGTTCAGAGTGGTGAAGCAGGAGGGGATATCGGGTGACATGGGTGAGGTATACTTCCGCGCTCCGTGGTTGCCTATGGAATACTACAAAGACGAGGAGAAGTCAAAGGAGGCTTATACGGAGGATGGCTGGTTTAAAACTGGAGATCTTGGGATAGAGATGCCAGATGGTGGCTTGAGAATACTCGACAGGGTTAAGGACGCGATAAAGAGCGGTGGAGAGTGGATACCGAGCAGCGTGCTCGAATCTATCATCTCGGAAATTTCCTGGGTAGAGCACGTTGCCGTAATAGGCAGACGCGACGAGAAGTGGGGTGAAAGACCTTTGGCGATAGTAAAGCCGGTCGAGAAGGGTAGGGAAAATATCGAGGAGGTTAAAGAGCACTTGCTTAAGGCGGTAGAAGATGGTAGGATAGCCAAGTGGTGGATTCCAGACGAGATCGTTTTCGTCGACGACATCCCTCTTACGAGCACCGGTAAAATCGACAAGCTGACGCTGAGAAAGAAAATTCTGGGGTGAGTTGAATGCTCGAAAACAACTTTTTCCTCGACGACGAGATCGTTAAGCTTCGAGAGGAAGTCAAATCCTTCGTCGCAGACGTAGATCCAGAGCTCCTCAGAAAAATGGACCGAAACGAGATCGACTACCCGTTCGACTTCGTCAGAGAGGCTGGAAGGAGAAACCTTCTCGGCCTCCGCTTTCCAGAAGAGTTCGGAGGTCGGAGCCTGAGCTGGCTCGCGGAGAGCGTGGCAGTCGAAGAAGTCGGCGTCCTCGGGATGGGGCTCGGATGCGCGTACTCCATGGTTAGTATAGTCGGCGAAGCGATATACCGCTTCGGAGCGGACTGGCAGAAAGAGGAATTCTTGAAGCCCATCGTAAAGGGGAAGAAGATTGCGGCAGAAGGTCTCACGGAGCCGAGAGGGGGGAGCGACTTCTTCGGAACGACTACGAGAGCCGAAAAGAAGGGGAACAGGTGGATACTGAACGGTGCAAAGCGCTTTATAGCCGGTGGCAAGGTGGCGGACTTTTACCTCATCTACGCGAGAACCGATCCAAACGCACCCGGTCACAGAGCGCTGACGGCATTTATCGTCGAGAGGGACATGGGAGTTGAGGTGGAAGAGGTATACAACCTCCTCGGATTTCGCGGAATGGGGACGGCGAGAATAGTCTTCAAAGGCGTCGAAGTTCCAGACGAATACAGGTTGGGCGAGGTGAACGGGGCGAGGACGATTTTTAACAGGATGATGATTCCCGAAAGGCTCACTTCCGCAGCTGGAGCACTCGGGTTAGCGAGGGCAGCGCTTGAAGTGGCGATAAGGTACTCTGACAAAAGAAAGGCTTTCGGCAGGAAGATCAGGGAGTTTCAGGGAGTCAGCTTCAAAGTAGCAGAAAGTGTTACCAAGCTCGACGCGGCGAGGTCTCTCGTTTACACCGCGGCAAAATCGGTGGACGACTACGACTCTGGAAAAAGCAAACTCGATCCAAGAAGGTTCGTTAGCGAGGCGAAGTATCTGGCTACAGAGTTCGGCTGGGAGATAGTGAACAACGCGATGCAGATACTCGGGGGAATAGGCTACACCCAGGTTTATCCGATAGAGAGAATGCTCAGGGACATGCGCTTAGCTCCGATATGGACTGGAAGTAACGAGATCATGAAGCTTCTGATCCAGCACGAAGTTTACAAGCTCATGGGCCTTCCTGTTAAAGAGAGAGACTACGAGAAAGACGCGATGGACTGGTATAAGGAGTGGGAGAAGGTTTACGAGTAGACTACTTAAGACCGTCTTTCGAAAAACCAAGGGGTTGTGGGCCTATTTGACCTTCAGATATTCAAAGCTACGACGGGAAGCTTCCCTCCGAAATCTACGATCAATACATGGCAGCGTGGGAGAAAGTAAATCTCGTTCCCGAAGAAGTTAGTTTAAGAAAACTACTCAAAGAACTAAGAACATTTTGAACTTTCTATCTGTAACCCCTTCCTCTGCGGAAAGCTTCGATAACGTAAACTGTCTTTCCTTCAACGAAATACTCAAACCGAAAATCTCCAACTCTAAGGCGAAACATTGTTCTTTTTCTTCCTTCCAATTTTTTGATGTCTACACCAGATCTAGGTTTGAACGGATCTTCTTTTAACTTCCTTAAAGCTTCGACACATCGTTTCTTATCACTCTCACTCAGATTATCCAAGAATTTGATAACGTCTGGGTGTAAAAGAACTGTAAACATCAAAGACCTCTCGAAGCCGCGTAGTCTTCAAGATCAACGAACTTGTCCTTATCTCTTCTTAGTTTTTCGTATTTCTCTTCGATGTAATCCTGAAGCTCTTCGTAGCTCTCTATGAGCTTCTCTATGACTTTCTCAATCGATTCTTCTCCTTCCCGCAAGTTTTCAAGCTTCTTGAGGAGTTCTCGACTCAAAGTTATAGAAACCATGTAGTAATATCGTCAACTTCTCACTTTATTTTTGTTTCTCCCCCATTGAAGACATCACATTTTTCTATCTACACAACCCCCCTTATCACCTTAGAACTCGCTAAGGTTTTGGTGCAAAAATTTGCCACAGTGTGACAAGATTTTCCTTGACATTTGGAAACCTGTCGAAGCTAATCAGACAATCCCCTCCACTGATGTGATGGAACCTTATAGTCTTCCTTTTGGAGACACTGCCGTGGAGGAGGACTACACTCCTCTTTCCACACGCGGGACACGGCGACAAAATTTTGACGATACGTCCGAAGCGAGCGACCTCGAAAACTTCCATTAATATAAGGTAAAAAGGAAAATTTTAAAAGTTGTCGAGAATATAGCAAATTGTAAATAAATTTAATTTGATTAAAATTATAGAATACTTTTTATAACATTAAAACTATCGATAAATTTAAGTCCAACTTTTAAAACAATCTTCCTTGATGATTGCCGAGAATAGTGCTCAACCACCCGTTGAAGTAGTGAACTTCAAGACTTTTGCCGACTTGATCGAGAAATACGACATCACTCATCAAGGGTATGTCAACCTAAGCCTGACACAAAGGTGCAACTGGAAATGTATATTCTGTTACAAGAGCTGCCCTCGGTCAGTTGAATTCAGCGTTGACGACTTAAGAAAGGTTTTACACGACCTCTTCAGCTCGGGGATACGTTTTTGCCTCACGGGTGGAGAACCGACGATCCACCCAAATTGGCGCGATGTCCTCCACCTCGCCTTCATGCGCGAAGTCAAAGCTTCGATAATAACTAATGCTGGAGGCATAAGGCTGAAAAGCGACGAGGACATCAACTTAATCATTAATTCTACTGACGGCTGTCAGGTGAGTATTCACGGAGTCGGAGAAGGAGCAGTGAAAGTTACAGGCAGTAAGGTTCAGAAGGGTCTGGCTTTTCTCGAAAAGATGGCCGGAAAGTGTGGAGACGATTACCACATTACTGTCACAACCTTAGTTATGCGCGAAAACGCTGGCGAGATTTCGACACTGCTTGAGAGAGTCGAAAAAATTTACGACGAATACGGGAAGCCGGACGAAATAAGCATCTCTCCCCCCACCTTAGTTGGGAGTATGGTCGAAAACAAGAAAAGCTTATTAAGTTTCGAAGAGTTTCAATACGTCGTCCAAAGTTTCGTTAAAAGCTTGCCGATCCATGTCAGCGCGAAACTCGGTGAGAATCCCCCTCTTTCGCTTGCTAACTGCATCGAGATCGAACCGGACGGTTATGTTTACGCCGACTGGGGGAGAATTCGTGTGGGTAGCTGGAGAAAACACAGTATTAGCGAGCTGATAACCTTTTACTATCAACACGGCCTGAAAATCGCTAAGGAAAAGTGGAGTGAGAAACTTCCAGTCAACCTTCCGGAGTTCAATTCGGTCGTCGGTGAGGATTTTGTTTACGAACTCAGAGGACGAATAAATGCCGTGTATACGAAGAACGGTGTGTTACTACTCGACCAGAGAAGGATGAAATCTTACTCCATAAATGGCGTGGATGGGTTCTTGCTTTCGATAGCGTTGCAATACCCGTTTTCGACATTTAAGAATTATTTTTCCGAATACGAAAGAATTTTCGAAGTCCTGTCCTTCTTAGAGAGCGAAGGTGTTCTCAGGCGGAAAAAGATTAGGGTGATGAAGGGTTTCGAAATCGTAGAGAACTGACTTCTCCCTCGACTACCCTATCGAACTTCTTAATTTTAAAAGAGTTCAAGCTGAGCTCAACCGAAAATTTTACACTCCACGGGATTGAAAGTCCCGAGACTTTTTTCGAGCTGTGTGGAAAGCTTCGACAAGCACCCTCTTGTTTTGATTCCATTTTTTCTACTACTTCAATAGAGATTTATAGAATTTCCACCATCCTCCTCAAACTTAGCGACGCGTGGATCGGTAACTCTTGATTCGATTAGTTCTCGTTGGTTTTCGAATTCGAGCGTATTTTATTGTTTCATTTTAAAATATAGTAGTTAAAGAAAGATGACAAACAATAGACATTTTGATATGGCTTAACTCTTAGAATGCTCCTCCTCTTCGAGCTGCTTTAACGCTCGCCAAATCGTGGTGCGCCCAACTCTTATTCCGTCCTCCTTAGAAAGGATAAATGCGATTTCGCGAAGAGAGTAACCTTTCTCTCTCAACTGCTTGAGTCTCTCTTTCGGAATTTCTATCTTTTTCCTACCTCTTTTATGTGTAAACATCAAGCACCACCTCCTAAAGAAAATATTCTTTCATCTTGGCACAACTTTTCGACGACTTTTCTCCAAAGTCCAGGAGGTTTCAATCCGGTTTGAGAGGACAGAGCGTCGATTATAGCTGAGTCGATGAGTGCGGGATATTTCGACGAGTTCGCCGCGAAAAACAGGAGATAATCGAGGGGCGTGAGCTTGAACTTGAGCGCAAACTCTTCGTAAATGTCTTTCAAATCTTTTAAATCTTTTCCGGATTCCACAGCGAGGACGAAATCACCTTCGAGACTGCCAACAACCCTTAGAGCGTTCCACAACATCTTATCGTGCCTTTTCTTCTCTTCGACGATCCTCACGGGATCGTTTTTGAAAAAGATCCAGAGTGTTTTAGCTGGCACGTGGATTTTGTGCCTCGCTCGGAGGACCTTGCTAACACTGTGTGGGTTCTCTCCTACTTCCTTCGAAATCCTGATTGCCATCTCCAAAATCCACGTCGGGAGCGAGTAAACGCGGTATTTGTGCACGTTCATCGTGTGAATCCTGAAGTATTGATACTTCAACCTGCTAAGCTCGTGCTCGAAGAGGCCGAAACCCTTTCCGATGCTTTCGAGCGTCGAGACTAAATACTCCTTCCTGCCACCGAGTTCGTTAAGCCACTTATCGAGACCCCTCCTGAACGCTTGTCTCTCTCTGCTCCAGATGACCGAATAGTATCTGAGCATTAGACCACATCCCGATCGTCGTTTTTGAAACTCGTATTTTCCACGACTTTTTTGAAAATTCTTTCGAATGTCTCCACAAGTTTTTCTGGAGGTTCGCCGTCGAACCTAATGATGATCTTCACTCCTCCTCCGTCCTCTCCACCCAGAAACTCGACGTAGACGTAGCGAACCGGATGCTCGTAAACCGTAATCTCCTCAGCTTCGGTCATTTCCCTACCTCCTCAATACCACAAAACCGGAATGTCTCCCCTCATTTCTTTCAGCTTCGCGAAGTAGCGGAAACAGTCCACAACCCTTAGCTTCGAAGCCACGACGTAGATCGTGGAATGATCAGGCTCTTTCTTTATCCCGAAACTAAATTCTCGGAGGTACTCCCAGTTTTCTCTGGCGAACTCCTGAATCTTCCGGAAACTCCACTCTCTCTTGAGTCCGAAGAGAATTAAAGCGATTATAAGGAACCTGTTGTAAGACTTTCTTCCACGCTTCTTCACTGGGTTTCTAAGGGGTTGTGGAAGTTCGCAACTTCTCACGGCTTCGAAGATTTCAAGGACTTCCCGAACTTCTTCAGGAACGCTTTCTGAGGTTATCGTTTCGTGTTTAAGATTTGAAGTATTAATCGACTTCAAGGTGTTATACCTCCTTGACTTCGAGAGGTCTTAAGCGCCTCATGACCGTCCACTTGGAAACCTCGATTCCGAAGTCCTTCCTCAGCTTCCACGCTATCATTTCGTAGCTGTAGCCTCTCGCTCTAAGGTTGAGGCAGTAGTCGATCGGAAGAGGGATTTTCCTCCTCGCCACGATCTCACCCTTAGATGTCGGTGACGTCGTATTCTACTTCTCTCAGCTTCTCCTTTAGCTCTCTGATCCAGAACGCTCCAACTTCCTTCCAGCCGTCACCTTCTTTGATCATCAGCCTGAAAGCCGGCTGATTGTTCTTCTCTCTCTTCTCGTTCTTGAAGAGGAAAGCCTCTCTTCTTCCCAAAATACCCAGATCGATGTAGCCGGCGAGGTATCTTTTACCATTCTTCTTTCCCTTCATGTTCACCACCTCAAAAAATTAGGAAGAAAGCTCTTCGATTCTCTTCAGGAACTCCTCAGCTTTCGGAATTCCGTAGCTCGCTATCTCCTCGCAATCGCTCTTGAGCCTCTCGATGACAGCCTGAGTCACGTATTCTCTCAGATCCTTGTCAGCCCATTCGCAGAACTCCTTTAACAGTTTGTATAATTCCTGACCGAGTTCAACTGTGTCTTTGAATCTCTCTAAATCCCTGATGAGTTCTCTAAGCATGACTTTGAAGTCCTCGAAGGTTTCCCTGTCCATCTCTAAGGTTATGCTGTCGCCGTATCCGATTCTCACGAGGTTGCCGGTCATTCCGTATCTCCAACCTTTCCCCTCAACCAAAACGCTTATTTCCGAAATCTCTCCATTCCCGTTCGTCTCCAGCCTCGCCTTAACCCAGCTCATCTCCTAACACCTCCCCTCCTTCCCGCTCTTCGGGAAGGAGCGTGAGGGGTGAAGTCGGAGCAAATTCGAGCGTGAGTGCAATTCACGACGACCTTCCAGCGGTGACAAATAACCTTACCCGGAACTTCTGTTTTCGAGGATTCGAGACAGGAGTAACAGTTCAGTTTTGTTTTCTTCTTCCTTCTCTCTTTTCTGACAACTTTCAAATTCGCGAACATCTTTCCAACCTCCCGAGGATGAATCTTCGATAAATCCAGTCTCCCAACTCTTCCACGCTTCCGGAGAAGACCGGAAGGAGCTGGGAGGCTTTCAAGAACTTTCCCGGCTCGACGTTCTTCGTCACGTCGTATTCGTAAAGCCTGACGCGGTCTCCATCTCTCTCGATGTAGAAGAGGGGAACTCTCAAGGAGCGAGCGACTTTCTTGAGCGTGACCGCCTGATATCCTCTAATTCTCAGCTTTCCGTTCTTTTCTTCGAAGATTGCGACGATGCGAGGACCGACTTCTAAGATTGTGTCGATGTTCGTGATGACTACTTTGTTTCTCGGATCGTGATAGGGCTTGAGAGCTTCCCAGAGGGTGTTTTCGATGTATTGACCGCAGTGTGGACATTTCATTTTGAATACACCTCCTTAAGCCTCTTCCGGTTGTAATCGATGAAATACTGCGTTCTCCTTTCGTTGTAGTCTTCAGCGTGCCTGAAAACAGAGTGAATCTCTTCGTCGCTCATTCCGAGTTCGAGCATGAGCAAAACGAGGTGAACCCTCGCCATGTGCTCGTTATCGTGTCTCTTCGCTATTTCCGGATCTCTCGTGAGCTTCCCGTATTTCTTCAGAGCTTCCGCATACTTCTTTACCCTCTCGATCTTCCAGCGACTGCCGAAAGTTCTCTTCCTTCTCGGCTTACTCCTCCAGAGTTGCTCGAAGAAGTGCTCGTTTCTTTCGCGCTCCTTGTTCATCCTCTCGATTTCCTCGAAAATAAGTTCGAAGTGTCTGTCGTTTGGCTTCCAAATCCTGTAGCCTTCCCAATCGTCGAAACCGTTCAAGGGGGAGAGGAACTCCGCCTTCTTGATTTTAATCTCCTCGACCGGAACTTTGAAGGTCAGAGTTTTCTCGTTTATCGAGAAAAACTCTCTTATCGCGTGCCTCGAATGGATTCCGGTCGAGGAGAAATCTATTCCTTCGAAACCGGCGATGTTGCCGATAATGTTTAGGAGCGCTTCTTTGAATGCCTTACCGCTGAAGTTCGGAGGAAGCTCTTCCGGAAGCTCAGCTTTAGGATCCACTATCACGTGGAAGTGGAAACCCCTCCTCCCGCTGAAGCCGAGGGTGTAGTCGATTTCAAGGGTGTCGAGCGCTGCTTTGATCCACGTCGTCCTTTTGATCAGCTTTTCTTCATTCTCGATGTCGACGTCAATGACGAGTTCGAAGGGGAGAATTTCTCTCCTCAAAACTGGAGCGAAGGCTATGACCTCCAGAATCTCCCAGCCGTCTTCCCATTTAGTGTTTAACTCCCCTTTAAATCCGGCACCGTTGAAAACGAAGTGATAGGGGTGGAACATTAAGCCGCCTGTGATGTATTTCCTTCTGAGATCGTCTACCCAAGCATCCAGGAACTCGTACTTCCCGCTCCACCACTTCTTCAGGAACTCTCCGTATTTAGATTCCTTTACGGCTTCCCAGAACTCAAGCATAAACGAGCACCTCCGAAGTGAGGAAGGATCTGAACTTGTAGAGAGGAGAGATCAAGACGACCTTCCGAGCTCTTGTGACTCCGACGTAAAAGACTCTCAACTCAGCGTCTCTGAAGCCATTCCTCAAAGAAGAGGCTATGTTCGAAGTTATCGCATCGGCTATTACGACGACATCGGCTTCTTTTCCTTTAGCCGCGTGGATCGTGTCAACGTAGAGGTTAACTTTCTCGGGTTCTATCGGCTGCCAAGCGTCTCGAACGATCCTCTTCGTCTGCTTCCTCCTGAACTTGATGAGGTCGACAGGATCTTTTTTCTGAATAGCTTCGAAGAATTCAAGCGGAAGCTTTCCAGATTCGAGACCTCTAAGAGCGACTTCCTTCAGCTCGGGAGACAAAACCTCGTCTTTCAGGTTTTCAATTAGCCACGCCTTCTCTTTGAACTCAAGAGCTTTACCGGTCCTCAGCTTAGCGACGACATTCCAAGCCGCCAGGAGTTCCTTATCCCAGATCGACCAACCTTTTAGCCTTTTGAACGGAATTCTCCTCGATAATAGAACGGCTTCGGCAGTTCTTACCATCTTGTTCGTGCGGAAGAGTAGGAAGAATGTTTCAGAAGGATACTTCAAGGAGAGCTTCGCCGTTTCGATCGTCAGATCTTCGATCGTCCTCTTGTCGAGAATTCTGACGAGTCCTCCGTTATTTGCTGGCTCGATTTTCTTCGTTCTCCTCTTAGAAACTTGTCTTATTATCCCGTTAGCAAACTCCCAAACTTTTGAAGGAACTCTCCACGACTTGGGAAGAACTATCTCCTCTCCTTCGAATTCGAGGAAGAACTCAGGTTTAGCGCCTTTCCACGAGTAGATAGCTTGATCGTCGTCTCCGGCGAGATAAATCTCGTCGAGGTTCGAAATGATCTTTTTAACGACTTCGAACTCAAGGCGGTTGAAGTCTTGGACCTCGTCGAAGAAGCCGACCTTAGCGTCGATTTCGATGTCTCTCTCGTAAGCTTCGATTAGGAAGTCGTTGAAGTCTAAAACTCCGGTCTTCTCCTTGAACTTCAGCCACTGCTCGATTATATCTCCGTATCTGACGTCGACGTCGTATAGGAGATCGAGACAGCTTTCGAGGTTGCGCTTCTTCGGGTAGTATTCGCCAACGATAGCGGTCCAGGACGAGAAAGCTCTGTTTCCTAAGGCTTCAGAAGTTCCGTGTTCGTCGATTTCGTAAGGAATTCCGAGAGAGCGGCAGAATTGAGCCTGAATACCTTCGACGAAACCGAACTTTATCATTTCTTGGATCTTCTCCTTAATTTCAGAGTCCGTCCTCGACAAGAAGCTCGCACAGAGGCCATGAAGGGTTCTAAAGTGCGGACTTGCGAAGCCTCCTTTCGTCGCTCCAGTTCTCTCGCAAACCTCGTCTATCGCCGGGTTGGAGAAGCTTACGAAAACGACGTCCTTCAAAGTGACATCTTCTCCGTCAACGACTCCGTTGAGCTTGTTAATGAGCCACGAAGTCTTTCCGGTTCCCGGAGCCCCGTAAACTTTCGTTATCACTCCCCGACACCTCCGGAGAGAATTTCGGATAACTCGGCTTCGTCCGTCTCCGTTTTGATTTCGGGAGTCCACTCTTCACCCTCTCTCCTCAGAATAGCCTGGACGGCCTTCAAGTTGAAGCGCCAGAAGTAGCGACGTCCAGCACTCGTTGTTAACTTCTTTGCGGGTCCAGCAAGAAGTCGCTGAATTGCTTTCGCGATCTTTTCTTTTCTCTCTTTTATTCCCATCTCTTCGAGCAACTCCTTAAAGAGTTCCGAATCGACGTAGATGACATCTCCTTCGACAAAGAAGCCGCGCTTTGGTGGAACCTTCTTATCTTTCAAAAGCTGAAGATCGTAGAAGTCGCGCTTCGTCGTGAGTATTTCAACGACGGTCTCCTCTAACCCGCTTTCTGGATCGACGGGAATTTTGACGTGTTCTGCGCGCTCCAACCACT
>CAYXDX010000022.1:0-20774 GCA_964463865.1 uncultured archaeon
CCTTCAGTTCCTCTACAGCATCGTACAAGTCTGGGTCGCTTGCCTGCAGGAGCGAGACCGTGCACGCGGAATCGCTCTGTCCCTGGAGCCACACGAGTTTCACTCCGTTTTCCTTTGCCTCCTCGAAAGCTTTCACCAAAGCCGTTTTGTATTTCATAACGAACGCCGTCGCTCCGAGGGTCGTTAGGGCCTTTGTAAACTCTCTTCTGCTTAACTTCATCCTACCCCTCCCAAAAATCAAATCATACATTTTTAATAGTTATACTACATTGTAAAAAATGATAAATAAAAAATTTTTCGTCAATAGAAAAGACATAATGGAATTTTTCAATAATATAACTAAAATAAAATCGGAAAAACTAAAGTAGCCCTCTGCCTTTAATTGAAACCTTGTTCCCAGAAAACTCGATGCACTCTCCGAAGAAAGACTCTATCACGTATTTGTTGCTCACGGCATGCATAGTTATTTCCGACGTCGTATACTCCGTGCTGCCACTCGAAACGGCAGCGAATACCATTACCTGATCGGCCAGGTGCTTGTCGAACGCCACGTCACTCGCGAGTTCGTTCAAAAGCTCTCGGGCCGCTTCTTCTCCCACCAGCTCAGCCCTTTTTCCTTTCTCTCCGAGAGATACGCTCCCTTTATACCCGCACCAGAGAGTTATTCCGCTCCCAGTCGAAAAATCGTTCCTCACCTCTATATCGATTTCAACGTCGTATCCAGCCTCTTTAAGAACCCTCCTTGCAGACTCTGCCTGTCTCTTCGGAACGTGTGCAGGGAGATTTGACGAGTGCGAGACGCCTTTAACTTTTTCGCAATCGATCCTTTCGAATACAACCCCTTCAAGCTTCGAAGGAGAGACGTTTACCCTCACCAGACCTCCGCCTTTCGGGTAGTAGCCCCTCCTGACGAGTTCGATGTCAACATCCGCGCCAAGCTCTCCCAAAGCTCTGAAGGTCACGTTTTTCACGTAGTCAACGCTCGGACTCCAGCTAACGTCAGTCCCTCCCCTTATCTCGAAGAAGCTTTCCTTATCGGCTGCCAGAGACGGCAGAAGTATCGTCTGAAGTATCAGAGTAACGCTTCCAGCAGTCCCTATGTCGATTTTAAACTTGCCACCTTTCAGACTTTTAGGTTTAAAAACGACCTTCGTCGAGCCAAGTCTCAACCCCTCGACTTCCGCATTGCTGATAATTTTGGCCGCTTCTATTCCTTTGAGGTGCTGAGCCATCAAACCGGGCTTTGGTCTGTTAGCTCTGATGTTGAAAACCTCGACGGGCTCACCGGTTAAGCATGAAAGTGCTATGGCCGTTCTTAAGATCTGGCCTCCACCCTCACCGTAACTTCCGTCTATCCTTATCATGTCACCAAGAACGAGGCGAGGGTAAAAAACAGTTTTCAGAGCCTAAAGCCATCATCATCGCTCGCCTCAGTCGAGAACCGAATCATCATCCCAATGCAAAAAACACGCACAGGCTATAAAAAGTTTCGTCAGACCACCCTCCTGAATTTTTCCCGCTTTCCTTTGATCGTCGCATCTATACCCATCTTCGCCGTCAAGTTGTCTTCAGCCGACGGGTCCAGGCTGCTACCTCTCGCACCCTTCACGACGACGAGATCTCTGTCGGCCTGAAACCTCGTTGCTATTGCGAATTCGACGTCTTCGGGGTTGTAGATGTCAATGTCCTCGTCCACGACCACGACGTGCTTTAAACTCGGATGAGCAGCGAAGGCTGCCATTATAGCGTTTTTTCCGTCCCCTTCTGTTTTCTTCTCAATCTGCACGACCGCGTGAAGCCAGTGTCTACCTCCAGGAGTTAAAACCACGTTTTTCACCTTACAAACCTTAGAAACAGCTTTGTATATTTCCGGTTCCGCCGGCAAACCCATGAGTAGCTGATGTTCCTTAGACGCGGGAGTTATAGAGTAATATACGAAGTCCTCCTTAGCGTAAATGCCGTCGACTTCGACGACCGGAGCTTTCCTGACGATGTCGAACGTTCCCGTAATGTCCACGAAAGGCCCTTCATCTACCATTTCGGAGGTAATTCTCCCCCTTATCACGATCTCCGACTCGGGACAATATATCCCGTCTACTTCGGAGACGTTAAGACCGTTCATCAGCTTTGCGGCATAGAAAAACTCTTTCCCCTCCGGAACTCTCGTAGAGGCTGCGAGCATGAACAGAGGGTGCGTTCCGATGCAGATAGCCACCTCAAGGTCTTCTCCCCTCTCCACGGCATCTTTCCACAGCAGATACGTGTGCCTCGGAGGGACGAGTCGTGTAGCCATCCTTCTTTCGCCAAGGACGAGAAGCCTGTGAAAACTCGCGTTGTAAGTGGAGACGTCGTCGAAGTCTCTGGCAGTCACGATGATTCCCGCCGTTATGTATTTCCCGGCATCACCTTCGTAGTATTTTATTATCGGTAAATCTTTCAGACTTCCGAGCTTAATGTAGTCGAACTCCTCGAACTTTACTTTTCCGTCGTATCCAACTTCCGCGAGAAATTTCACAAGGTCTTCTCTTTTTACCCCAAGGTATCCAGCGATCAGATCTCTGCTCGACGCAAAGTTTTTCGCGACTTTCTTCCCCTCCACGTTTATTACGCACGGCTTATCGAAAATCCCCTTCTTTCTGAGGAATTCTACGACTTCGTCGTGCCTGATTTCGTCCTCGATTACGACGTGCTCCACCTGAGAAATCGCGTCTCTTAGGTTCATGGCTTCACTTTTGGAAAAGATTAATAAATAATCTTTATTCAACATCCGCCTATGAAAACTTCGAGAATTCCCGGATTTTACAAGCTCAGCGTTGAAGAAAGGTTGAGAAAAGTTGCCGAGTTTTCGGGGCTTACCGAAGAAGAAATGAGGATGCTCCTCGAAAAAGGCTTACCGAACGATATCGCTGATAGAATGATAGAAAACGTCATAGGAACCTTCGAACTACCTCTCGGAATAGCTACGAACTTCCTGATAGACGGCAAGGAGTATTTAATCCCCATGGCGATAGAGGAGCCAAGCGTCGTAGCGGCTGCAAGCAACGCCGCGAAAATGGCGAGGGCCAAGGGAGGGTTCTTCACCGACTACACTGGCAACGTGATGATCGGCCAGATTCAGGTTACCAAGCTGAGGGACCCGCATTCGGCGAAGTTCGAAGTTCTGAGAAACAAGGACGAGATAATAGAGAAGGCGAACGAGCAAGACCCGATACTCGTCAAACTCGGTGGAGGGTGTAAAGACGTCGAGGCAAGAGTGATAAACACGAGGCTCGGAGACATGCTGATCGTCCACTTAATAGTCGACGTCAAAGACGCTATGGGAGCCAACGCCGTAAACACGATGGCGGAAGCCGTCGCTCCGCTAATTGAAAAGATCACGGGTGGGAAGGTATACCTAAGGATAATATCGAATCTCGCAGTATACAGGCTCGCGAGAGCTAAAGCCGTTTTCGACAAGAACGTGATAGGCGGAGAAGAGGTTGTGGAGGGAATCATGCAGGCTTACGCTTTCGCCGAGGCAGATCCTTTCAGGTGCGCGACGCACAACAAGGGAATAATGAACGGTATCTCGGCCGTGGCAATAGCTACGGGAAACGACTTCAGGGCTCTTGAGGCCGGAGCGCACTCTTACGCGGCGATTCACGGATACAAACCCCTCACGAGATACGAGGTCAACGAAGACGGTGACCTCGTTGGAACGATAGAGTTACCGATAGCCGTTGGAACAATAGGTGGTGCTACGAAAGTCAACCCGCTCGCGAAGATTTGCCTCAAAATACTCGGAGTGGAAAAAGCAGAAGAACTCGCGAGGATCCTTGCAGCCGTCGGACTTGCTCAGAACTTCGCAGCACTCAGAGCGTTGGCGACGGAGGGTATTCAGAGAGGACACATGGAACTCCACGCGAGAAACGTCGCAATAATGGCAGGAGCTGTTGGAGAGGAGATAGACAAAGTTGTCGAAGTTCTCGTCAGGGAGAGAAAAGTCAGACTCGACAGAGCAAAGGAGGTCCTCGAAGAGATCAGGAAAAAATGATCTTTTACTCCACAACTTCACCCGGGTTCGAAGACGTTTTAAGCGAAGAGTTGAAGGATCTCGGATGCAGGATAGTGGAAGTTAGAGAGGGCAAGGGTAGAGTATTTTACGAAGCTGAGCTCAGCGACATTCCGAAGTTAAATTGCTTTTCGAGGTGCTCCGAAAGGGTAGTCCTCCTCCTCGGGAGGTTCAGGGTAGAAAGGCTCGAAGACGTCTACAGGTCGGTGAAGCAGATAGACTTCTCGTTCATAAAGCCGGAGCAAAGCTTCGCCATAAGGTCGAACAGAGTGGGCGAACACGACTTTACGTCGATAGACATAGCGAGAGAAGCGGGACAGGCAGTAATAGACAGATACATGGAAGACAGAAACGTGAGATTGAAAGTTAACCTCGACGAACCGGACGTGATAATCAGGTGCGACCTCGTGGACGATGACCTTGTTGTCGGTGTAGATACAACAGGCGACGACGCGCTGCACAAAAGAAACTACAGAATTTACCAGCATCCAGCTCCGTTAAATCCGACAATAGCTTCGTGCATGATCCGGCTATCCGGCTGGAGCCACGAATACTCTCTGCTCGACCCGATGTGCGGTAGCGGAACGATCCTCGTCGAAGCCGGACTGATGGCTAAGAACGTTCCGGTCTGTGCGTTTAGAGAGGACTTCGCATACAAAAAAGTGTTCGAGTTGCCAGAAGTCGAGTGGGAAGAGAGAGACGTCGAACTGAAACTTTACGGGTTGGAAAAGTTCAGAAAGCACATTGAAGGGGCAAAAAAGATTGCTGAGCACGTAGGAATTCCAATAACGTTCGTCCAGGGCGACGCGAGAAAGCTCGATGAATACTTCGACAGCATCGACTACATAATAACGAATCCCCCATATGGACTTAGAATAGCGAGGAAAGGTATTATCGAGGACTTATACTCTAAGTTCCTTGAATCTTCTTCGAAAATCCTCGAAAAAAGGCTCGTCATGATTACAGCAGAAAAAACAATCGCGAGGAGATACGCCGAGGAGTTCTTCGAAATAAAAGAGGAAAGGAGTGTTATGTACGGCGGTCTGAACTGTTCCGTCTTCGTCCTCGAGTAATCTATTCCTTTAACGCCTTTAGGAATTCCTCCACCGGAACCGCTGGCATCGTTACGGTTCTTATCGTCCCCCTGCTCGCGAGCTCGACCATCGCTTTCATCACAGTTACGTTATCTTTTGCCTCAACTATGTTCACGAAGTCGAACTCTCCGAAGACCACGTATTGCTGAATAACTTTCACACCCATTCTTTCGAGCTCCTGATTCACTTCTCTGACCCTTTCGGGCTTCTCTTTCAACGTCTCTGCACCCTCGTCGGTCAACCTCGAGAGGATTACGTATACGCCCACACTACATCACCAAATAAATATCACAATTAAACAAGATAAACTTTCCGTGGCCGAAGAAAAGAAAAGTTAAGAATAAGGAAACCAGTATATGTTGCTCCACGCCTCCGACAGGCGAAACGAATTCGGGAATAAAACGCTCTTATTTCCCCTTCGAGGAAAAGTGTTATAAACCCATGTTTACCTGACTACAATTGAGCTCCGGTGGTGTAGCCCGGCCAATCATACGGGACTCTCGATCCCGTGACCCGGGTTCAAATCCCGGCCGGAGCACTAAATTATCCGTCAGCTCGCTTTTTCTAAGTTTACACTCCAGCGAAGGAGTTCGAGAACGTTTTTTACGTCTTCCTACCTTTCGTGGGGGTTATCGAGCCTAAAAACATAGCCTCTATGAAAGAGGCGTCAAACAGGTAGAGTCTTTATTTCAGCAGGGCGCCAAATGATGATCTCAAGGTCTCTCCTTTTCTACGAACTCTCTTGGGGTTATGGCATATTACAATATCGCAACGAAAACAACCACGGAAAAAATCTGATACGACAGAATGAGCTTTCCAACCGACTTGAGGCTCAGCTTTTTAACTACAAAAGGAATCAAAACGGTCGCTACCAGAAATGAGGCGTAAAGTAGTGAAGGTTCGACCGTCAGAGCGAGGAGTGGAAGAGTTGAGGCTAAGAGAGGAGCTTTTAATCCCAGATTTCTGTAAATTACGGCAGAAAACGAGAAGATTACGAGGAGAATTAAAGCGACGAAGTGTCTGAGAACGCCGAAAAGCGTTAATCCAGAAGCTGTCGCTATCAGTGGAAAAGGGAACGTCATCAAAATTGAGCCGAGAGCGGTGAAGGTTCTGAAGTTTTCCTTAAACTTAAGCTGAAGCGCGAAGATCAGCGTGTAAATCAGCAAGACTGCAATTACTTCTCGATTTAAAAGCAAACCGAGGCTTGCGACGAACAGCGCCGGAAAAAAGACTTCCGAAAGTTTTCTACTACCTTTTAAAAGGCTATAAGTCGGTTCCACTGAAAACAGAAAGAAGAGACTCGAAAGTATCGCGAGTGGATTCGGAGGATACGCTAAGATCACTCCGTAAGTGACAGAGGACAACCAGATACTCCAGCTGCCGTGCATTCTCGGAATCAAGTTCACGAAGTTCGATCGTCGGTAGTGGCTATAACGGATTTCCCTAAATTTTTCGTAAAATTCATTTAATCGCTACAGCTTCAGTTAATTGATTATGATTTCACCCGAAGTCGTCGCAGAGATCGTCCTCGAGAACGTGAGAAAGTTCGAGAACCCGCTGGGACTGAAGAATTCGGAAATCAACAACTGGGGTTACGAATCGGCAAAGAAGGATGGAGAGTGGTTTCTTTTCACCGGAATGCTCTACCAGTTGATGCCAATTATCGAAAAGGCTACGCAGATGTTAAAAATCTTCAACTCGAATGCCGTCCTCAGAGCTTCCCGAAAATTTTCGAAGACGCTCGTGAGACCGGTAAAAAATCAAGAAGTCGAGAACATTCTTCGAAACATATACTCGTTACTCGTCGCTTCAGGCGTCGACGTTTACTACATCCCGGAGCTTGACACATACAGCGGCATCCTTCTCTACGACCTGTGCCTCGAGGACGAGTTCGAAGAGTTTGCAAAGCTCGTCGCCCAGCGACTTGAAGGTGCAGGAGTCGAGAAAGTCGTCACGGTAGATCCGCACACTTACTACGCGCTGAAGGAGTTGTATCCGAAGTTCGTTGGAAAGTCGTTCGAGGTCGTGAGTTACATAGAACTTCTCGACGGAAAGATCTTCGAAAGTCGTGAAGGAAGAATAGCGATCCACGACCCGTGCTACTACGGAAGATACCTCAAAGTTTCGGAGAAAATAAGAGACGTGATCAGATCGACCCGCGTAAAGTTTAAGGACGTTCAAAACTCGCACGAGCTCACGTCGTGCTGCGGCGGTCCGGCGGAAAGCATTTACCCAAGACTCGCCGAAAGCGTTGCGAAAATAAGGTTAAGGGATTTCGGAGACGAAAAAATAGTGACCTCGTGTCCCATCTGCCTAATAAATTTGAGAAGGGCAGGAGGTGTTGTCGAAGACCTCTCCACGTTTCTCAAAAAGTGCAGCTCAGTCTAAATCTCTCAAGACGATTATTCTCCTAAGAGCTTCCAGGTTGCCCAGAACGGCAATTAAAAGCAAAGCTACGAGGAGTTGATTCAAAATCGCTCCCACAAAGATCAGGAAGAGTCTAACGTCCCTCGTCGCCGGAATCTCGAACAGTTTCGGATTGACGTAAGTCCTCTTAAACGTTGCGACGAACTTATCGCCAGAATAAGCGACTATGAAAGACGAAAAAGCTGCAAAAAATCCAATTACCCAATACAGCGGATTGTTTCCCGCCACGGAGAAGGTCGCGCAGAAAATTATGGCGAAGTCAGAATACCTGTCGAGGACTCCGTCGAGCCACGCTCCAAACTTCGACTCCCTGAACTTCAGCCTCGCGATTTCCCCGTCGCAACCGTCGAGTATGCTGTGAAGCTGAACTATCACCCCAGCAACGACGTTCGTCAAATACCCTCCGAAGAGAAAGAAGGCCGAACCGACAATTGAGAGGAGGAACGAGAACACGGTCATCTGATTAGGCGTGACGTTTCGCTTTGCCAGAACCTTCGATATCCTCAAGGAAATCCTCCTGTTTAGAAGACGCGAGACTACGCCGTCGTAGAAGGCCACGTTCGTGCCGGACTTTTCCGACTTAACGAGTGACTTCAAGATTGCTTTTTCGATTGCCTTGGGGTCGTTTCCGTTCAGTTTTACTGCAGCAACCTCACACTTGCCGAAGTTCTGACAATTTCTCAGCGCATCCTTTAAGTCGCCTCCGTAAACTTCCTTCAGCTCTCTGCCGAACACGTATCCCACAACGTCGCCGTTCGACGTAAGAACTGCGTTTCCCGTCGACCTGATGTTTCCATCGAGCAATATAACTGGCTCCAAGAACACGAGGTACGTTTCCGCCTCTTCGAACTCGATATTTCCGTCGAAAAATACGACTTTGAACCCCGCTCTTTCGAGCGTCTTCTTTACCCTCTCTCTGATCGTCATTCCGAGCAGTTCTCTGTCGTAGATTTCCGAGTCCCTAACGAGTGCCAATTTCATCGCTCTCACCTGTTAAGAATTTCCGTAACGAAAACGGCTGCCGCGAGAACGGTCGTGAACTTCTCCACTGTTGCTTCAGCTCTGACGCTGAAACTCTCCACGTCTCTTACGCCAAACGCCGTTTCGAGCATGTATCTCGCCATCCTCTCCGCGTGGTCTTCGCTACCGTATCCGTGATACTCCGTCAGATACCCGTTTAGCGATCTGTCCTTAGGAACGGCGACGCCGACGCTCGCGTAAATTCTCTCCCCTTCCTCGCAACTCGTCATCTTTGAGAGAACGCAAAAAACGATCTGCCCGGGCTTCAACTCGGACAATCCCTCGTCTAAGTAAATCATTTCGCAGTGAGGGGGATAAATGCTGCTGACCGGAACCAGATTAAAGTCTCCGATCTTAGCGTCGATTAAAGCGCGTTTCAAACTCTCCTCCTCGCTCTCTCCAACACCAACGCCCTTGGTAAAGAAAACCCTTCTAGGTAACAATTTTCTCCCATTACCTACTGCCGATCTTTCAGATTTCAGCTCTCCTACCTCCTTCACGCGCTTAACGACCTCAAACATTTTAACGCACCTTAAAACTGGGAATACGCGTAGTATTTAAAAATTACTGATGCCTGAACCAGTAGAATTAGAAATAATCGTTATAAAAAAGAGAACCTCTGACGACGATAACGCTCGGCAGAGTTTTACGCGCGATACAGTTTTATTTGGAAGACCAGAACTTAACGCGATGAGGCCGAGTCTCGACGAGTATTTTATGGAGATAGCCAGAGTCGTCGCGAAGCGATCGACCTGCTTGAGGCAAAACGTTGGAGCGGTCATCGTGAAGGACAAAAGAATTCTCTCCACGGGCTACAACGGAGCTCCCATGGGCTTGCCCCACTGCCTGGACATAGGCTGCTTGAGAGAGGAACTGAACGTGCCGAGCGGTGAGAGGCACGAGCTTTGCAGAGCCGTTCACGCCGAGCAGAACGCGATCATTCAGGCAGCCGTTCACGGAGTGAGCATAAAAGATGCGACGCTTTACACAACTCACCAGCCCTGCATAATGTGTGCCAAGATGATAATCAACGCGGGTATAAAGAGGGTCGTTTACGGGAAAAAATACGCCGACGAGAGGGGGCTCGAATTTTTAAAGGAGGCGGGAATACAGATAGACTACCTCCCCGCCGACGGGTGACGAAAATTTTTAACTTTCAATTCGTAATAATTTACGTGAAGTGTCGACACTGCGGGAGATGTTGCCTGGAGATGGGAGCGAAAATATACGCGACGCCCTCGGACATACTGCGGTGGGTCGAGGAGGGTAGGAGCGATATCCTGAAGCACGTCCTGATATACTCATATTACGACATCTTTCAGGGAGAAGTGGTCGAGGGCGGCGAGCTGTGGTTCGACGAATACGGAAACAAGCTTGAAAGGTGTCCATTCATAGAGGAGAGAGACGGAAAAATCTTCTGCAAGATTCACGAGACGAAACCGGAACAGTGCAGAGAATACAAGTGCTGGGAGTAAGTTTTTTAGCTGAGATGGAGAACACGACAACTATGAAGATGAGAGAGAAGTGTAAAGACTGTATGATCTGCTTCAAAAAGAAGAGGGACAAAAAATGATCGATTTTCTCGACAAATTCGAAGTCCTGATATACCGGAGAAAGAGTTCCAGTGGTTTCGCGCCTCATTTCTCGATGAGGATTGGTGAGATTGACTTTCACGTCGACAGCTATCCCGGAAAAGGTTACAATTTGATTACCCACGCGCACTCAGACCACTTCGGATTGAGGAACGTTCTGAACTTTAAAGCCGTCGCGAGCGAAGAAACCGCTAAAATTCTTTCGATAATTAGCGGAAAAAGGTTCAGAGGTTGCACGTTCAAAGTAGGCGAGAAACTTAAACTTGGCGAAGTGGAGATAAAAACGTTCGACACCCACCACATCATCGGTTCTTCAGCGTTTTACTTTCCAGAAAAGGACGTTCTGATAACGGGAGACGTCAAAAATTACGAAGAGTTGCCGAAGTGTCGCCTGCTTATAACTGAGGCGACTTACGCAAATAAAAACTACGTATTCGACGACGAGATAGACGTTTTACTCGAAAAAGCTGAGGAAGGTGCCGTTTTTGGAGCTTATCCAGTAGGAAAAGCGCAAAGAGTTGCAAAAATACTGTTAGAAAACGGCATCGGGTTTGAGGCAGGAGGACTTATAGCGAGGATATCGAAAGAGTTCGGATTAATTCCCGAAGGTGGGACGAAGATAGTCTCCACGAAAGAAGTTAAGAACTTCGAAAACGGATACTACCTCAGCGCACAGAGGTTTTACAGGAAGAGGATCACAATAAGCGACCACGCGGATTACAGAAGACTTTTAGAGATGATAGACCACTGCGAACCGGAACACATCCTTTTCTACCACGGTGAACCGTCGAGGAGCTTTAAAGAAGAGTTAAGGAACATGGGATACAGCTACTCGACACTCCGAGACCTCGATTACCTTCACCTGTAAAGCCTCACCCCCTTCGGAAGAGCGTACGTGTATCCGCAACAACTACAAGCTATATATGTAAAGTCGCTGTCTTCTCCGACTATGCTGAACCTACCGTGACCGCAGCTCGGACACATTTCCACCACCTTGTCAATGATAAATAATTATAGTTTAAAAGCCTTTTGGTCAGGGGATTATCTCGGTCGTGTTGAGAAACTCGGGATACTTCGGCACCTTTAAACCCTCGTCTTTCATAACCTTCCTAATGTCTTCCATTTTCTTCACAAGAAAGTTGGTAAGTTCGCACAGCTTTTTGAAGCCCCACTCACCCCACAGCCTTTCCCTGTTTGAAAAAAGACAGCGAGATCCACAAACCTCGAAGATTTCGCAGGAGGGACAGGGATCCACGGGAAAGACCTTTTTCAGGTTGCCCGGATCGTCGTGTATCGTTCCGACGTGGTTCCAATCGAGGTCCGCACACACCGGACAGGCAACCACTCGACCGTCCGTAGTCACGGCGTAGCTTTCGCTTCCAGATCCGCAGGGAGGTTTTAAACTATTGCCATATTCGAGTGCGCTGAGGACTCCAAGAAATGGCACGATACCGTAGATTTCACCGTTTTTTAGTCCGACAGCGAATTTTTCTACGAGAGCAGATAAACCAGCTTTGTAATTCTCCGACCATTTTTCGAATTCCTCTTTGTTGAGCTCTCCCCATATCGCGTCTATCTGCCAGTGAACGTGCGTGAAAATTCCCAGATCGAGCAAATGAGAGACCTCGGTAAATATTTCCGTTTTTCTACTTGCAACCATCCTCGCTATCAGCTCGCCGTCGAAAAATTCGCTGAGCCACCTTGCGTTACCCACGACTTTTTCGTAAACGGCTCCTTTGTAAAAGTCGGTAACCTCCTTCCTTCCGTCGATCGAAATCAGTATCGTAGAGAATTTCTTTAAATACCTTTTATCGAGATTTCTCAGAAGCGTTCCGTTCGTTTGCAGGATGTAGTGCTCGACTTCGGCTTTATCCATAACCTCTTTTATGAATCTCACGTTAAGGAGAGGTTCTCCACCGTAAAAAGCTATCGAAGGGTTTTTATCGCTCTCTATAAACCTTACGAGGTCTCTAACGTCGTACGTTACGTCTGACGGCATTACGCTACTCTCGATACTGCCTCCGCAATACCTACACCTCAGGTTACATTTTGCGGTCGTGAAAACTATGAAAAGCGTCATAGGACGCTCCTCAACTTCTCAAGGTCTCCCAGATAATAAATTTCGTCCTCTACCGCGTAGACCTCTATTTTCATGCCAAAACTCAGTATCGGACTCAAAAAAGTCTCCGCCGTAAGAATATCCGTCCCCGGAGACAGGGATGACTGCGCCGGAAGAACGATAATTTCTCTCCCGTTTTTCGCGTGCAAGAAACACGGGTAGCTGTAGACAGCTCCACCGTGCTTGAGCTTCACTGCCGGGTGTTCGTGGCCCATGATAATTCTCGAACCCTCAACGACCCTGTGACCGTGAACGACCTTCCAGCCTCTAACTTCCAGCTCGTCTCTGACCTCTATCCCGTATTTCGAGAGTATCGCCGGGAGGAAGTTGTCGTGGTTCCCCCTGACTACCTCTATTTCGACCACGCTGGCGAGCGATTCGACGAACCTGCTTACGTCTTTCCATTCGAGAGGAAGGTTTCTCCCGAACTCGTGTTTAAAGTCGCCCGCGATGACGAGCTTGCTCACGCTATACCTCTCTACCAAACCCACCACCCTGTCGAGAACTTCTTCGAACTGAAGTTCCGGGATAGACACGCCTTTTTCCACGAGAGCGTTTTCGATTCCGAGGTGCAAGTCGGAAATTATCGCGATGTCGTCAATAATCGCAGCTCTTTCGGGAGTGAGCGTGACATCGTCGATTTTCATCGCGGCGACCTCCTGAAATCTTTATATTAACGTTACCCTAAGCAGGATCATGATAGTTTCGGCTCCCGGAAAGGTCATTATTTTTGGGGAGCACGCTGTCGTCTACGGGAAAAGAGCTCTGGTTACTGCAATCAGCCTCAGGTGTTACGTTAAGGCCAAAAAGTCGAACGAGTTCAAGATTAAGTCGGAATTGGGTATAACTGGACTCGACTTCGAAAAGCACGCCTTCGTATCTCAGGCGATAAAGAGGTTTTCGGAGGTCGAAGACGTTAAAGGCGTGGAAGTTGAAGTTAAGAGCCAGATACCTCCAGCATCCGGGCTCGGAAGTTCTGCCGCGGTAACCGTCGCGACGATTTCCGCGCTAAACGAACTGTTTTCGACGTCGCTGACTAAGGATGAAATTTTCGAAATCGCGAGAAAAGTGGAACTCGACGTTCAAGGAAGAGGGAGCGGAACCGATCCCTTCATCTCAACGTTCGGTGGAACCTGGCTCGTTCCCGAGAAGAAAAAGATCGAATGCGGGTTGAAAGAAATATACATCTACAACACAGGCTCTCCGTCGATAACGTCGAAAATGGTGGGCAAGGTCGCGAAGGCAAGGAGTGAAATGCCCGACGTTTTCGAGAGAATTTTCGACGCGATCGACTCCGTGACGATGTCCGGAGTAGAGCACTTCAAAAAAGGAAACGTAAGCGAACTCGAAAAGTTGTTCTTCATAAACCAAAAACTTCTCTCCGCAATCGGCGTCAGCACGCCGGAAATAGAGCGAAAAATTTTGGAGCTGGAAGAAAGAGGAGTATACGCGAAGATTACCGGAGCCGGAGGAGGAGGGTGCATAATCTCGCTCAAGAGTTTCGAGGGTTCAACTAACGTTAGAGTGAACGAGGAGGGTGTCAGAGTTGAGGATTTTGAAGATTGGAGGTTCGCTGATAACTGAAAAAAAAGAGGGAGCTTTCGAAGTCGCGAAAGTTGACGTCATGGAGAGGCTGGCGAAAGCTCTGAGAGGCGAAAGAGATCTCATACTCGTCCACGGAGTCGGATCGTTCGGGCACCCGCACGTCAGAAGATACGGAATAAAATCTCCAAAAAGCGTTTCTAAGATCCACAACGCGTGTTTACGGTTGAACACGCTGTTCTGCTCGATTCTCGAAGAGAACGGGCTCAGCGTAGTCCCGGTGCATCCGTTAGAGTTCTTCGCAAAACCGGACTACGAGTTTCTCAAAAAGCTCGTAAACCTTGGCTTCGTCCCCGTCCTGCACGGAGATGTGATAATCGAAGGCGAGAGCTTCAGAGTTATTTCGGGAGACGAAGTCGTTAGAATCTTATCCGAAGTCTTCGAGCCGGAAACGGTCGGTTTTGCTTCGGACAGCGAGGTTCTTTACGACGGCAAAATAGTTGAGACCGTCGACGAAAGTAACTACGCAAAAATCGTCTCAGAACTGAAGGGTGCCGTAGGAAAAGACGACGTCACCGGCGGGATGCTGAAGAAGTTCTCGGAATCTCTGAGAATAGCAAAAACCTGCGACGTCTACATATTCTCTGAAAAGAACCTCAGAAAATTCCTGCGCGGAGAAATTATCCCAACGAGAATTAAAAAAGGTAATTACAAAATTTAATTTATTTTTCCTTTTTATTTACACTTTGATAATTTCAAAACCGATAAGCTTAAATATAATGATGACCATGATAACTATTAGGAAGAGGTGGTGTGTATGATAGCCGTCGAAATGTACAGGCCGCTCAAAGTCGTGTCGAGAAAGGGCGTGTTCGAAATCCTCGAAGCCATGAAGAACGGCAAGAAGAAGTTCTCAGAACTCATGTTCGTAACTAAGCTTAATCCGGGAATACTCGATAGACACCTGAAAGCTCTGATGAGCTCCGGTTTGGTCGTGAAGGAAAGTGGAGAATACAGACTGACTGAAAAAGGACAAAAAGCGGTCGAACTACTCGAGGAGCTCGTGAAGACGCTAAACTAAAATTCGAGCGAGAACTTCACGGCTTCGGGTATCTTCTTGATTACATCGAGCGCCGTAAAGTTAAACCCCTTTTCTTTCATCGCCAGATCTCCGGCAAGCCCCGTAATAAACGCTGAGGAGCAAGCAGCCTTGAACGGCGACGAATGAGTCAGAAAAGCTCCGCAAACGCCTGCCAGGACGTCGCCAGTTCCCCCGACGGTCATACCCTCGTTGCCCGTCAGGTTGATTTTGACCCTTTCTCCGTCCGTTATCAAGTCTCTTCTCCCTTTAAGCAGAATCGTCGCTCCGCTCTTCCTTGCCGCCTCTCGAACAAGTTCCTCCTTCGGCTCCTCTCCGAAAACCCTCTTGAACTCTCCAGCGTGAGGAGTCATAATCGCATCGCACTCGACTCTATCCGTCAACCCTCCAGCGTCGAGAACAAGCTTTTTAATCCTCTTAGAAAGCTCGTAAGCTACTTCAGACTTATCTTCCGTGCCCATGCCGAAAACGACGACGTCGTGTTTTTCTGCAAATTTAAGAATTTCCGGTAAGTTGTCCAAGGTAATTTCGTCGCCGCTAAGCTTTCTCGTGATTATTTCCGGAGAGAAGCTGGCAGCGATTTCGTATATGCTTTCTGGAACGAGCAACGTGACTATATCTGCGCCTGCAGAATACGATGCGAGAGCCGAAAGAACTGGAGCGCCGATGTAAGGTGAGCCGCCAACCACGAGAACTCTCCCGTGCTGACCCTTGTGAGCGTTAGGATACCTCCTATACGTTATTTTCACGTCTCCAGGACCTGTAAGCCTCTCGAAAGTCTCGGGAATGCCTATGTCAGCCACCACTATCTCGCCGCAGACGTCTTTGGCTTTAAAGAGGCCGGGCTTAGCTTTATGGAACGTCACCGTCAGGTCGGCCTTAAAAACAACTTCGTAAGTCCCGTCATCGGGATTTAAACCAGATGGAACGTCAACAGCAAGCTTAAACGCGTCTATATCGTTCATTTTCTCTATCGCAAGCCTGTATTCTCTCCTCAGCTTACCTTTAACGCCCGTTCCGAGCAGACCATCTATTACGACGTCACAGTCGATTTTCCCGTCTATCCAGTCTTCGAACTGAAAAATTTCGACTCCGGATTTTTCGAGCAACTCGAAATTAATCCGCGTTTCTTCGGTTCTGAACTCCCTCTTCAACAGAAAGACTTTCACGTCGAATTGCCTCAGAAGGTGTCTCGCAGCGACGAACGAGTCTCCAGCGTTGTTACCGCTCCCCGCAAAAACGCAAATGGTTCCGCTCTCGAACCTTTTTTTAACAGCATCGGCAACCGATTTGCCCGCGTTTTCCATCAGCTGGAGCGTAGTGAGACCGTAATACCTGCAGTTCGTGTCAAGGGCGAACATCTCCTCAGAAGATATAACTTCCATGAGCATTTGTAGTTTCAAAAGGTTAAATACTCTTTTGCATAATTTCAATCGAATAGTTTTTATTTAATGGAACTGTAATCGAGTCATGCACTATCACGAAGTCGTCGCACTGATTTCGGAAATGGATATAAGAAACTTAATATTTTACTCGTCGTTTAAATATTCGTTCTCACTGTTTACGGACATCCTCGGGAGGGTAAAAAATAATTCGAGCGTAATAATTTTCGGAGAGGCTACTTGCAGAAAGTTGAAAAAGTCTTACGAAAATTACACCAAAATCAGGCCAAACGATGAAAAGCTGTTTGAATCCGTGAAAGTGTTTAAAGTTGGGAAAAACCAGAACGTCCCCTTCGGCGTTCTCGACTCGAGCATAGTCATGACGTCCCCTTCAGAAGTAGGCGTGTCGATACTCAACTTCGCTGACAAGCTGAAGAACGAGCACGTGTTCGTCTTCGGAGCCTCCACGCTCTTCGAGATCTTCGGAGACGACGGGTTCGAAATGCTGATTCAGATGTTCGACTACCTGAACGACTGCTCTTTGCACCTCTTCGTTCCTCTTGAAGTAAAAAATTATCAGAAGTGCACTTTCCTGAGGAGCTACTTCGACTACATAGTGAAACTTGAAGAGTTCAACGGGAAAGTCCTTGCGGAATTTAAAAACAACGTGTTCTCCGAGTTTCCAGACATTTTGCAATTCGAACTCAGCATAATAGACGGGAAGTTCAAGGAGGTTTAGCGAAAATTTCCTCGTCCTCAAGATAGCAGCTCGGGTCGTCTCCCCAGAGGTCTCCAGATCTCAAAGCTCTCAGCCGAAAACCGCCGCAGTAAGTCTTGTAAACGCAGTTCCCACACCTCCTGCCCCTTATGTGCTTGTGCTTCTCCCTCAGCTTTATCAAGAGTTCGTCTTTCGGATTCAACCAGATTTCGCTGAACTTCTCTTCTCTAACGTTCCCTACCGTGTAATCCCACCAGAACTGATTCGGATGGACGTTTCCGAACATGTCTATGTCCGCGATTCTGTAACCGCTGTTGTCTCCACCTCTGTATTTGAGAAATTCCAGAGACTCTTCAGCAAGTTTCTCGTCAATTTCTTTGAGTTTTAAGTAAAAGAAGATTCCATCCGCCGGATTGTCTACCGTGAGGATTTCCACTTTCTCCCTGCTATCTCTCAGTTCGATAGCTTTCTCGAACAGCCAGTCCATCAGTTCTCTCCTTTCTTTAACTCCGATGTCGATTTCGAAGTCAGCCCTTCCAGACGGGACGAGGTGATACAGGCAAAACCTCGGAATCTCGTTCTCGACGACCAGATCCACCAAGCCCGGAACGTCTTTTACGTTAAATTTCGTAACGGTAAACCTGACTCCGGTGAGAATTCCAACGTCCTTAGCGTTGACGAGACCTTCCAAGGCTTTCTTAAACGCACCTTTCAGCCCTCTGAACTCGTCGTTCGTCCTTTCCAGACCGTCGAGGCTAACGCCGACGTAGTCCACCCCAGCTTCTTTCAACCTTTCAGCGACTTCCCCGTCGATGAGGGTTCCGTTCGTCGATAGGGAGCAGTGCAACCCTCTGCTCTTCGCGAACTCGATGAGGTCGAAGATGTCTTCTCTCATCAGAGGCTCCCCGCCACTGATTAGAAGAACCGGAACCTTTATAGAGGCGAGGTCTTCTATCATTTCCTTCGCTTCTTCCGTCGTAAGTTCGCCACTTCTCCTGCTTCCCGCGTCCGCGTAACAGTGGACGCACTTTAAGTTGCACCTTGACGTAGCGTTCCAAACCGTAACGGGAATGGGTTTTTTACTCGCTTCCACGAGCTTGGCAGGAATCTTCTCCCTGCTACCGTAGGTCAGCTTTTCCGAAACCGTGACTTCTCCGGCGACCATCTTGCTGAGAGCTATCATCTCATCATCTCCGCGAGCAACACCGTGATGTCTTTTACCTCTACTTCGCTTCTTTTAAGGTTTCTGTAACAGAATGGACAAGCTGTCACGAGGACGTCTGGATTCTTTTCCCTGACCTCCGCAAGTCTTTGCTCTCTCACCATCATCGAGAGATCCTTAAATCCCGCTCTAACCCCCCCACCACCGCCACAGCAAAAACTCTCCTCTCTGATCCTTTCCAGCTCGACGAGGGTTCCCACAGACTCTATGAGAACTCTCGGCTCATCGTAGACGCCCATGTGCCTTCCGAGGTGGCACGGATCGTGATAGGATATTCTAACGTCCTTCCTGCTGACACTCACGCGATCGATCCGATCGCTCAAAAATTCGGTTATGTGTTTAACTTCCGCCCCGATGCTTCCGAACTTCCTGTAATCTTTCTTAATAGTTCTGTAACAACCCGGACAGCTCGTCACGATTATCGAAGCTCCCGTTTCCTCTACGGACCTCTTTAAATTCTGGAATCCCTTTAAAGCCACATCTCTTCCGAGACCCACTCTGATAGCCGTCGAACCGCAACAGTGCTTGCTCTCTACATAGTAGTCCACGCGAAGACTATCGAGAACGCGAATCGTCGCCTCGTAGATCTCTCTTTCCTTGTATAAAGCAGTGCATCCCGGAAAATACACGACTTCAGCTTCTTTAAGCTCGAAGTTTTTCGATTCCTCTCCGTATGGATTTCCGTAGACCTCTATTTTTTTCAGCAACTCAACGTGCTTTTCCACGAAGTATCCTTCAGAGACGAGAGATTCTCGAACTCTCTCTATCTCCTCGGTAAACTTGACCCCTGAACTGCAAACCTTCTCGCAGTATCCACAGGTCAGACACGTGAATAGGCTTTTCTTAACAACATCGTCGAGTTCGAAAAGTTGCGACAGGATGATCCTGCCTCTTGGAGAGTAGTGTTCCCAGAGCGTGACGCTGTAAACCGGACAGTAATTTATGCAGCTACCACACCTCGTGCAGTTTACGAAAAAATCTTTCCTGGATTCATAATATTCTGCTCGTCCAAACATTTCTTCAACCTCCTGAGGTGTTCAAAAGTTTTCAAATTCTTCAATCCCACGCCGTGTTCTCCGAAGACTGCGCCCAAAGAGAACGCCCGTTTCTCGAGAGCCTCTTCGAACTTTAACGCACTCTCCAACGAGTCCGTAACTACCGCGGGATGAAAATTACACGTGTCGAGGTGCGCGTAAAGGTAAACGTCGACACCGCACTCCCTCTCGGCTTCTCTCACTGCCTTTTCAAATTCTACCGCCCTGGAAAAGGGAACGGCAAAGTCGTCCGCGAGGTAGAAGCGCTTTTTACCGTCAGAGCTTATCGACCCCACAGAACCTCTCACCTTCCAGAACCTTTCTTCGTCTTTTCCTCTAAGCTCCTCGAAGCTTCCGAGAGCTCTTTCAAGTTTTTCGTTCTCGAAAAAGTCCTCGACAGCAACGACGTGTCCCGAGTAACCGAGTTTTTCCGCTACTTTTTCGTCGGAGTATTCGACGCAGTCAGGCAGAAGCTTTATGACTTCCCGGGACTTCTTAAACGCGTCTTCGAAGCTTTCGAATTCCGCGACGAGAGTTCTCCTCGTCTCGGGAGCGGGCAAAAGGCGTAAAGTAACCGAGACTATTATTCCAAAAGCCCCCTCGCTGCCCACAAACACGCTTTGCGGAAGCGGTGGATACTTGTGGGTTCTGTTAGAAAACGACACGACATCGCCGTTTGGCAGAACCGCTTCCACGCCAGAAACGTAATTTGCTATTGTTCCGTATTTCAAAGCTCTTTTTCCGCTTCCACCTACCGCAACGAAACCACCGATGGTGGCAACTTCGGAGCTACCTGGCTCCGGGGGTAAGAACAAATTCTTGTCCAGACATTTTTCCTTGATTTTCGATATAACTGCCCCGCTCTCCGCCTTACAGATCATGTCGTCCTCGAAAACCTCGACTCTGTTCATCTTCTTCATGTCGACGACAATTCCTTCAAACGGCACGACCCCACCTTTCGTCCCCGTCCCCGCACCTCTTGGATAAAGCCTCACCTTATACCTGTTGGCAACTTTAACTATCTCAACGACCTCCTCGAGGCTTTCAGGCCTCACAACTGCAAGAGCCTTACCGATAAACGGAGAAGCGTCCGCAGAAAAGACCGCAAGAGCGTGAGTTCCGTAAAGTATGTCGTCTTCTTCAACTATGTTAGCCAATTCACGAATTAACTTATCCACGATACCCAGATAGAATTAAAAAATTATAAGTTTTTCGTGGAAAATTATAATAATTAATTGTTTTAAAGTATTATCTCTATTCCGAGCTTTTCGGCGAGCTCCTTATACCTATTTCTTATCGTGACTTCCGTAACGCCCGCAACTTCTGCAACTTCTCTCTGAGTTCTCCTTTCGCCAGTCAGAATGGACGCTATATAGATTGCAGCCGCCGCAACGCCAGTCGGACCTCTTCCAGACGTCAGTTCCTTCTCTTCAGCTTTCTTGATTATTTCTATCGCCTTCTTCTGAACTTCACC
>CAYXDX010000023.1:0-20769 GCA_964463865.1 uncultured archaeon
AAGTGCGAGAGAATCTGTCCAGTAGGTTGCATAAGAGTAGTTCGAAGAAATTAGGGGAAACGGCTATCAACAACGTCAAACTTAGTTCGAATTATGAGACAGTGGCCCGTGAAGGTTATGCTCGTGCACCCGAAAGCTGAGTTTTTAAAGAGAGACAAGATCGTGATCGCGTCAGACTGCTCCGTCCTCGTCAACAAAAATTTGGCAGAGAGGTTCGGCGAGGACGCGATTCTGATCGCTTGCCCAATGCTCGAAGACCCGAACAGAGTTTACGAAAAAATAAAGCTCCTGATGAGAGAGGGTTCGTTCAAAGAAGTGGAAGTTTACACGATGGAAGTCCCGTGCTGCCACGCGCTGCACCTCATGGTCGAACGGGAGAGGAACGGAAAAGACGTCAAAAAATTCATAGTCAGAGTCGGCGGAGAAGTCGAGGAGTATTCGGGCTTCATAGACGAGAGCATGATAGAGGCTGAAAAGCGTGCACACAGGGGGTTCTGAGGATGAAGAGGATGATAATCGCGATCAACGAGGAAACGTGCATAGGTTGTGGTAGATGCGTAGAATCCTGCCCGACCGGAGCTCTGGAGCTGAAAGACGGTAAAGCGAGGCTGAAAAGCGAAAGGCTGTGCGACGGTTTCGGTTCGTGCATCGCCGTCTGCCCGACCCACTCGCTGTTCATCGAAGAGAGGGAAGCAGAGCCGTTCGACTGGAGCGTTCTTCAAAAGATTGACTTCGAAACCTTCCTCGAAAAGCTCTCCAAACACTACAAGCCAGAAGAGGTAAAACTTTAATTGCCGGCAGAAGTTAGCTCAATCGATGATCGAAGTCCAGATAAAAACTTCTCCTCCTCCAGACTGTCAGCTATCCTTCGTCAGAAAGGTTCTCGACGAAGCGATAATAAAAGTCGAGAAAATAAGCTCATTCAACGACGAGCTGAGGAGCGTCATAGATTTAAAGGCAAAGAACGTCGAAAGAATCATAGAAAAACTCCCGGAATCGTGCAGTTTCGCGTGCCTTTCTAAGGAGGAGGCGAAAATACTGTTTCGAGGGCACACGTGCCACGTAGCGCTCATAATACTCAAGTCCGGCTGTCTCATATCTTCTGCCAGCCTCGAAAAAGACAGCGTAACGTGGAACATCGTCTGCGACGAGGAGAGTTTCGTAGAGCTGTCGAGAAGCCTCGAAAAGGAAGGAATAGACTTCGAAATTATTTACAAAGGAAAGCTCGGAGAAAAAGATAGAGTCACGCTCAGAGAAGAAGAAATCCTCAAAATAGCGCTGGAGAAAGGTTACTTCGACTTTCCAAAGAAGATAAAGTTAGAAGAGCTCGCCTCGATGCTAAACATAGCACCGTCCACGCTCTCGGAAATATTGAGAAGAGGACAGAAGAAAGTTTTAGAAAAATACTTCGGATCGCGCGTTTGATTAGCTGTGCGCAGCCCCGATCAGTTCTTTCAACTTGCAATCTACCATTCTCGCGTAGGCTATCAGGCTTTCTTTGAGGCTGTAAATTGCTCTGAGGGAATAGTAAAACACGCTTCCAACCTCTACAGCAGAAGCTCCGGCGAGCAGAAACTCCACGATGTCTCTCCAGCTTGAGGCTCCGCCGGATCCTATTATCGGTATTTCGAGTTCTTCGTAGAGGTCCCAGACGCACTTGATCGCTATGGGCTTTATCGCTTCACCGCTAACGCCTCCGCTTACGTTACTCAACACGGGTTTTTTCGTAAACACGTCAATCCTCATACCTCTGAGCGTGTTAATCGCAACGACGCCGTCAGCCCCTCCTTCCTCAGCAGCTTTACCGACCTCGATCACGTCCACGTTGGCTGACAGCTTTGCGAAAACCGGCTTTTTCGTCGACTTTTTGACTTCAGCGACTATATCCCTGACGAGATCCGGGTCGGATCCGACTGTTAGCCCGAACTTTTCGGAGTGCGGGCAGCTGAGGTTCAGCTCGAACGCTGACGCGAAGGGGAAGTATTCCACGACCTTTGCAAATTCCTCTGGACTCGATCCGAATACACTCACTATGAGCGGAGCTTCTCCCCTATACGACCTGAGCTCCTCCGAAAACTTTTCGGCTCCGGGAGAAGATAAGCCCACAGCGTTTATCAGTCCATGAGAGAAGTTCACGACGACGGGGTTCTTGTAACCCTCCACCTCCTCCAGCCCCACGCTCTTCGAAACAACAGCTCCAGCATGCTCAGATACCCTATTTAAAGAGGAAGCGTAACTGCCCAATACACCACTTGCGAGAATTATGGGGTTCTTCAACCTGAGTCCAGCTACTTCTACCTCAAGCAGTTTTTCCTCCTCCACGATGACAGGCATTTCGAATCTGTATTTTTAAGTTTCCTTAAGCATCGGGACGACTTTCTCGGCTATCAACTTCACACACTGAAGGTAGTAAGTGTGCCTGACGAGGGGTGTGAGGACGAAGTGTTCCACGCCAGCTTTCAGAAACTTGCTCATTCTCTCGGCAACTTCTTCCGGAGACCCGTAAATGTATCTATTTTCGACGAGTTCAAACGGGATCTCTTTGGCAACTGCTATAAGCTTTTCCACGTTCTCCCTCGTAAACGTGAAGTTTATTATGTCCGGCGGCAGATCCCTGTCGTCTATCCCGACCTTTTCAAGAAAAACTCTCCTGAAAGGAGACAGCAAGGCTATGAACTTTCCCGGTAGTTCGATCATTTCTCTCGCCTCGTCGTGCGTTTTGGCGACGACCGTATAAGCGAACAGTCCAGCTTCGATTTTCCTTCCTGCTTTTTCCCTAATTTTCCTGAGGTTCTCGGAATACCTCTTCTCCCCCATCGTGGCAGTTGGCACCCACCCGTCGCCGAACTTAGCCGTTATCTCCATGGTCCTCGGAGAGTTGCCCGCTACCCATATCTTCACGTCGCCCCTTGGAATGAATGCGTCCCTCGCTCTGAAGAACATGCCTTCGTAGTTCACGACGTCCTTCGTCAGCAGTTCCCTCACGAGCTTCGCGCCCTCCTCAAGCTTCGAAACGAGAAACTTCGTCGATATGCCTATCGGAACGAGGTTCATTCCTTCGCCTGCTCCAAGTCCGAGAACGAAGGTTCTGCCGGACATCGAACTTATAGTCGAGGCTGCTTGAGCGAGAACTGCAGGATGCCTCCTTAAGACATCGCTAACGCACGTTCCGAGCGTAACTCTCTTCGTCTTAGCTGCCAAGAAACCGAGGACGCTAAACGCTTCATAAGTGCGAAAATTTCTCAGACCTATCCCTACCAGGTGGTCCGGTGTGAATACGCTGTCCAATCCAACCTTGTCCGCATACACGCCAGCCTTCATTATCAGCTCAATCGGATAATGCGGAAGCTGAATTCCGACTCTAAACATCGGAACAATTAAATACAGACGATTATTTATCATTTTTTATGAGAACGAGTGTCCTCCTCGTTCTTACTCTTGCGATTCTCACGACAACGCTCCTCTCCGGATGCGCCAAAGAAGAAGAAAAGAGCATAAAGATAGGAGTTCTAATTCCCGAGACGGGGAAGTTTGCGGCGGCAGGAAAGTCGATGAAAAACGCAGGAATACTTGCCAAAGAACACATTGAAAAATTCAAGCTCAGCAAGTATAAAATAGAACTCGTATTCGCGGATACCGGCTCCTCTCCGGAAAAAGCCGAGGCAGTGTTCAGACAACTTGCTGAACAAGGAGTCATCGCGATCGTCGGAGCTTACTCAAGCCCAGAGGCGATAGCCTGCGCAAAGGCTGCTGGAGAGACAAAGGTTGTATACATAGCAAGCGTTGCCTCCACGGAGAAGCTCGAGGAGATGGTTGAAAATGGCAACGTTTACGTCTTCAGAAACGCTTACAACACGAGTTACTGGGGAGAACTGGCTTCGAAGTTCTTGGAAATCTCCCGAGCTGACGGATTCTACTTCGTAGGTTTCGAGCCGCTTAAGATATTCAACCTCGGAATGCTCGAAAAAATAAACGAAAGCGGGGTAGAAAACAAAGGAGTAACGTTCTACAAGTCCCCGGCTGTCGATCCGAAAGACGTGATCGAAAAAGCCAAGGAAGTGTCAAAAACCGTCGGAGACAGAGATGTCGTAATACTCGGCGATCCTGGATCGCTTTCAGTTACCTTCGTAAAGGAATACAGGAACAACGGCGGTAAAGGTCTGATATACTCCGTCGGAGGCGTTTTAGCGCTACCTCAAACCCTGAAGCAGCTCAACCAAAGCTACATAGTCTTTCAGGCGGCAGCTCTTGAGGAGACGCCGAAGACCGAGCTTACGAAAGCCTACTTCGAAGACTACAGGAAAAAGTTCGGCGAAGAAGCCAACAACTACGCGGCGCTTCTGACGTATGACGCTATACTCATAATAGCGCAGGCCTATAACGGAGGCGACCTCGTAAAGAGTCTCGAAAAAGGAGAGTTCAAGGGTGCCGCAGGCATTTACAAGTTCGACAAGAAACACCAAGCTATGTGGGGAAGCGATAAACTCAAGGGAGTGATCGCGGAATACGTAGACGGTAAAGTGGAGGTTCTGTATCCGGCGGAATACAGAACGTCGGAGGTCGTCTGGCCCTGAGTTTTCTTGAGAACTTTTTGATTTTTTCAGTTTTCGCGGGAGTTATCTCTCTCAACTTCAGGATCGGCAAGTTCCTGAACCTCGCGCTTTACTCGGCTTTCTCGCTCGGCGCGTATCTGCTGTTCTTTTTCGGAGAGTTTTCAGTTCTCCTTGCCCCGGTATTCGGTCTATGTCTGTCGGTCGGAACGATCTTATTGAAGAGGAGTCTCTGCAAAAGCGTGATGGATGCCACGATAGTCAGCCTCGGAGTCGGTATAGCGGTCGAAGAGTTGCTGAGGATATTCCTGCAGAAAGGATACTACTACATCGTCACGGAAAACGCGAACTTCCTGCTCCCAACGTTCGCAGCCTTCTACGCAATCGTATACGCAGCGTACATGTCCCCTTTCGGAATAAAACTCAAGTTTCTGGAAGAGGATGAAGAGCTGGCAAAAATTTGCGGTGTTAACGTCGAACTCTACGCTTTCGTCTCAACGTTTTTAGCTTTCACGTTCTCGATCCTGCTCGGAATTTCGGCGAGCAATAACGCAGCCATACACCCGCAGATCGGACTTAGCTACATGCTCGCTGGAATTATTGTCGCAGCTTTTTCCACAATCACCAAATCGATCGGCGAGAAAAACTACCTCAGCATCCTGTCGTTCTCGCTGCTGTTTTCCATAATTCTGGGGGTGATCTGGTGAGAGTATTCGCTTACGCCACACTCATCGTTCTCCCGCTGATTCTGAGAGGCTACTACTCGTGGTTACTCGAGCTCTCGCTGATATACGCCACTCTCTCAATCTCGTGGGCTATCCTTGAGAACGAAGGAAGAGTGAGTATGGGGCACTCATTCTTGGTCGGCCTCTCAGCCTATTCGTCCGCGCTAACGACTGTCCTCTTCGACTCTCCAGTTCTCGGACTTCTTATTTCGATTCCCGCATCTACGCTGATACTTTACGGTTTGAAGAGAATTACCGGTAAAACGTCTTTCGTCTTCGCCACGTTCACGATCTCGCTTTTTTTATTCGTCGTGTCCCCATACATCGTCGTGAACGGATCTGGAGGAGAGGAGGGCTTCTTCCTGCCAACTTTAGGCGAGCCAGTAACGACTGTCCTCACCCTGTCGATCTTCGCTTTCTCCGTCGCTCTTTACGAGCTGTTCGACAGGAGCAAATACGGATACTTCGCGAGAGCGATAAAGTCCGATGAAACGTCGTCAAGAGCGATAGGAATTGAAGTAGAAAGAGTGAAAATCCTGACGTCTTTTCTCTCCTCCCTTATAGCCTCGCTGTCCGGTTTTAACTTCGCGCTGTTTTTTTCACACGTTTCTCCAGAGCTGTCGTCAGTCGAAATGAGCATATTCCCGTTCATCGCGTTCATCCTGACCGGCGGAAAGAAAGAACTGATAGCCTTCACGTCCGTCGCGCTTTACGTATTCTCCACCTACTTGAACGGCGTAGCTTCAGGGTTGCACTTGCTCTTGTTCGCCGCGATTCTGATTCTCTCGCCAAAAATAGGTGGGTGGATATATGCTAAGAGTTCGAAGCGTATCGAAGGCCAAAGGTAGGGTAATGATACTGAAGAACGTGAACTTGGAGGTCGAAGAGGGCGAGGTAGTCGGACTGTTCGGACCGAACGGAAGCGGAAAGTCCACGCTTCTCAAGACCATCGCAGGCTTCGAAAAGCCAAGCTGTGGCAAAATATTCTTCGGAGACCTCGACATAACGTCGATGCCGCCAGAAAAAATCGCCAAACTCGGTATCGTCTACACGTTCCAGATCCCGAGGGGATTTAAGGACATGAACGTGCTGGAAAACATCGCGATCGCGCTGATGAACACGCACAGCGTCAAAGATGCGTTCAAAATTGCCGAAAAGCTACTAAAAGAGTGGGGCTTGGATCACATCATGTGGAGGAAAGCTGAACTCCTCTCCCACGGAGAGATCAGACTCGTTGAAATCCTGAAGGCTTACTCGCTTAGCCCCAAAGTTCTTCTCCTTGACGAACCTTTCGCGGGACTCGACGTTTACAACGTCGCCAAAGTTAGAGAGAGAATCGAAGCACTAAAAGACGAAGGTCTCTCGATGTTGATAACCTCGCACAGGAGAAAAATACTCGTCGGTCTCGCAGATCGTTTTATCAGAATGGAGGGTGGAAGAATTGCTGAAAGCTGAGAGGATCAGCTACGTTTCCAACGGAAGGAGAGTTCTCGACAACTGCTTCATAGAACTGAGAAAAGGAGAACTTGTCCTACTTCTCGGACCGAACGGAAGCGGAAAAACTACGTTCTTCAAGTGCATAGCCGGGATTTTAAAGCACGAGGGCAAAGTGATAGTGGACGGGCGAGACATCAGTAAGTATCCGGCACACAAGAGGCACAAAATCGGCATCGTTTACTCTCCAGAGAGGATGCGAGTTGCAGAAAACCTCAGCGTCGAAGACAACCTGAAGATCGCGGGCAAGATCGACAGAGCTCTCGAAATTTTTCCGGAGTTAAAGAAACTTTTAAAGCTCAAAGCAAAGGACTTGAGCGGGGGAGAAAGACAGCTCGTCGTCTTTGCGAGGTCTCTTCTCAGCGAACCTTCGTATCTGCTCCTCGACGAGCCCTTTCAGGGACTGTCCAGCAAGAACTTCGAGAGGATGCTGAAAGTCATACTGGAGATTCTGCCAAAGACGGGAGTGGCCATAATAACACACGAAAGGGTCGAAGACCTCCTGCCCTACATAACGAGAGTGTATATGATGCTCGGCGGTAAGGTTACAAGTGTTTTAGAGAGCGATTTCGAAAAGGAACTGAAGAAATACCTGCTCATAGACTGATCAAAAATTTTAGGGGACATCGATTTATAGTTTGAGATTCAAGCTTCTTTCGGTGACGAAAAATGGTGAACGAGAAAGACGTGATTGAGAGGTTGAAAAAAGTTATCGACCCTCACACGAGGCAAAGCGTGTGGGACATGGGGTTGATCGAAGAGCTTGAGGTTAAAGGTGACGAGGTTCGCGTTACTTTTCGCCCCTCTTCTCCCTTCTGTCCAATCGGTCAGCAGCTGGCGTTCGCGATAAAGAGGAGTCTGGAAGACGCCGGAATTAAGGCGAAGGTGAAGGTAACGGGATACGTTAGAGAGAAAGAACTGAACGAACTTCTATCGAAGTGATCGACCGTGAAGAGGCTCGACGTGAGAAACTTACCGCACCCAGAAAGGCCGCCGCTCGTCATGAGAGCGTTGAAGGAGCACGGCGAAGTTGAGCTTGTCGTTGAAATCGAACCGAAGCCGCTCATGGCCATGCTGAAGGAGAAAGGATACTCCTGCGAATCTAAATTTGACGGTGAGAAGTGGATAGTCAGGATAAAAAAGACTTAGCGAATTAGCTTTAGCGTCAACCGTAAGATTCAGGAGGCTGGAGGTCGGCTGAATGAATCTGGCTCTCAAGTTCTTATACTCCGCGCTTGTCTACCTGATAGTGGCGGCAATTTTAGGTGTGCTCGATCTAACCGGGGCGAGTTTCAAAGCGATCCACTCTCACCTTATGCTGGCAGGCTTCGTGAGTTTGACGATAGTCGGCGCGATGTTCCAGCTCGTCCCGACGATACTCGGAACGGAGCTGAAAGGAAGAAGACTGGCAGAGTGTAGCTTTTACCTCCTGAACGCTGGAACGATTCTCATAGCTCTGTCGATGATTGGTAAAGCTCCTATCGGCCTGTCCGGAGCAGTTTACACTTTCGGAGCTGTAGCGTTTGCGATACCGATTCTCATAACCGTGGTTACCGCGAAGCTCAGGCCGAGCCTATCGATCTGGTTTTTCGTGACGGCAATAGTCTATTACTTAGCTGGAATCCTATACGCTTCGCTATCGCTTTCGGGTCTGCTACCGTTTAACGTCAGCGCTCACGCTCACGTCCTCACTGTCGGGTGGGTCGCTCTGACTACTTTCGGAGGTTTATACGAACTCTTCCCGATGCTTTCACTCAGGAAGCTCAAAAGCACGAAGCTCGCTTGGTTAACTTTCGCACTCTCGAACTTCGCTTTACTGGGCATCGTTTACGGATTTCTCGCTTCCAGGTCGTTTCTACTTATCTTCGGTGTCCTGTTCGCCCTGACGTTCTGCATCGTAGCAGCGAACCTCTTTTTAACGTTGGCCGCGAAATCGGAAAGCAAAGTCGAGCTCGACGTGAGCGTCAAGTTTTTCGTTGCCGCTTTGATTCTGGGTCTGGCAGGCGTGAGCATAGCGCCTCTCAATGTTTATTTCGACTTGAGCTTTCAGCACTCCCACTTGTTGCTTGCTGGCTGGATCGCCGTTACGATTATCGGCGCGGAATACCACATTATCCCGATGATTACGTGGATGGAGAAGTTCTCGGACAAACTCGGATCGGAAGACGTGCCGATGATAGCTGACCTGTTCAGCACGAAGATAGTCAAAACTGTCCTCGCTCTTTCGACTCTCGGAACGATCCTCCTTGCAATTCCGACTACATCCACAGTTGGCGGAGTCGCGCTGTTGGTCGCTTTCGCACTCTTCGTCGCGGACATGTTAGCGGTGCAATTCAGGTAGACGCAAAATTCTATCACGTTAATTCGTGATTAATGCAGCGCGGCCAAAACTCGTCCCGGGCTGAAGCAAAATTTTTTAAATCATCTTAATACAGCTTTGAAGCATGAAAGTCGTCACGATCAACATAGGAAAGAAAGGAATCACCGAAGAAGTCATCAATGAGATTAATTCGGTCCTCGAAAAAAGAGGAATCGTGAAAGTTAGGATGCTCAGGAACTTTAGAAACTTTACTTCGGGAGGAAAACACAAAAAAGAGCTCGCTCAGGAAATAGCCTCAAAAGTCAACGGTAAGCTCGTAGACTTTAGAGGTTTCGTTCTAACTTTCAAGAGGTGTTGAGAAATGGCGACCGTGTATGACGTCCCTCCAGACAAGCTGATCGAAAGAGTTGCCGAAGAGCTTAAAAAAATGGAAGAGTTTACGCCGCCGGAGTGGGCAAAGTACGTCAAAACCGGCGTCCACAAGGAGAGAGCTCCGGAGCAGGAGGATTGGTGGTACACGAGGGTGGCTGCAATTTTCAGAAAAGTTTACACGGACGGGCCAGTGGGTATAGAGAGACTGAGGACGTTTTACGGAGGTAGGAAGAGGAGAGGTGTGAAGCCACCGAAGTTCAGGAAAGGCAGCGGATCGATAATAAGAAAAGCTCTCCAGCAGCTTGAAAAGGCGGGATTCGTTGAGAGAACAAAAGAAGGTAGAGTCGTAACCCCCAAGGGTAGGTCTTTTCTTGACAAAATAGCGGCCGAGATTAAGAGAGAGCTCGTAAAGGAGATACCGGCGCTCGAAAAATACTAAATAATTTGAGGGACTACAAAGACTGAGGTGATACAATGGACGAGTTAGAGGAAATTAGGAGAAGAAAACTCATGGAGCTTCAAGCTAAACGAGAGAAGGAGCTCGAAGAACTCGCGAGACAACAGGAAATGCAGAGGCAAATCGAAATGCAGAAAAAAGCAATTCTTAGAGCAATACTCGAACCGGAAGCGCGCGAAAGACTCACGAGAATCAAGCTCGCACATCCCGAAGTTGCAGAGGCCGTGGAAAATCAGCTCATAGTCCTCGCCCAGTCTGGAAGGTTGACGAGAAAAATTACGGACGAAATGCTCGTCGAGATTTTAAAGAGAATTATGCCAAAAAAGAGGGAAACGAAAATAATCAGAAAGTGAGGTGGTCAAGTTGGGCAAGAAGACCGTCGGGGTTAAAAAGAGGCTCGGCAAGTTCCTCAAGCAGAACAGGAGACCGCCCGTGTGGGTTATCCTGAAGACTAAGAGAAGGGTCGTTACGAGTCCTAAGAGGAGGTTCTGGAGACACACCAAGTTGAAGGTGTGAGGTGATAGCGTTGGGGAAAATAGTTGTCGAGAGAGTTTACAGCATCAGGTTGAAGCACAAGATGAAAAAGTATCCGAGATGGTTGAGAGCTAAAAAGGCGGTCAGATACGTGAGGAAGTTCCTGAGCAAGCACATGAAAACCGACGAGGACAAAGTCAGGCTCGACACGAAAATCAACGAGAAGATCTGGGAGAGAGGTGCTCAGAAGCCTCCGACGAGGATAAGGATAAGAGCCGTCAAATTCGACGACGGAGTCGTAGAAGCGGAGCTCTTGGAGTGAAATGCCGAAGCTACTGGCGATCCACGGAAGCCCCCTGATAGGGATGTACATCAAAGTCAACGAGGAATTGGCAGTCGTCGGTGTCAGAGACGAAAAGGTCAGCGAGACGATTAAGTCGGAGCTTGAAGTCAAAGTCGTTAAAACGACGGTGCTCGGCTCCGAACTCGTAGGAGCAATGCTAACGCTAAATTCCAGCGGTGCACTCGTCAGCGACCTGATTCTCGAAAAGGAAGTCAAAAAACTCGAAAGATACGTGGACGTGTTCAAAGTCAGCTCGAAAATGACGTGCCTCGGCAACGTCGTGTTGTTAAACGATAAAGGCGCGGTGGTTCATCCAGAACTCGAAAACAGCGTAATAGAAGTTTTAAAAGACGAGTTCGGCGTCAAGGTAATCAGAGGAACGATAGGAGGAATCAAGACCGTAGGAATGGCTGCAGTGGTAACGAACAACGGAGGTCTGCTGAACCCCAACGCCAACGAGTGGGAGGTAAAGAGAGTCGAAGAGACACTCGAAATCGAAACGTTAACGGGAACGGTAAACTTCGGGAGCGACATGGTCGGGACAGGAGTGGTTGCCAACTCGAAAGGTTACGTGGCGGGTAAAGACACCACCGGTTTAGAACTCGGAATAATTGAAGAAGCCCTCGGATTCGTTTAACGGGGGTGGTAGCTTGAAGTTTGAGGTTAGTGGAATGTTTAGGGATGCGGGTGGGTGGAACAAGTTTAAGAAGGTCGTTGAAGCGCACAACGAGAAGTTCGCTCTCGAAAAAGTGTATTCGATCATAGGCAGCAACCACAAGGTCAAGAGAAACCTTATAAAAATTAGCGAAGTAAAAGTCGTCGAGTGATCGACATGAGCAAGGATAAGGAAATCCAACAGAGACTTATTTTACTCGACCAGCTCAGAGCTCAGGCAGAGGCTCTTCAGAGAAGGTTAGTGGAGGTCGAACTGTTCAAATCCGAACTTGAAAGGACTATCGAGAGTTTGCAATTTTTCGAAAAGTCTGACGAGAAAACGGAGGCACTGATGAACCTCGGCGGAGGTGTTTTCGCTTACGTAGACGTTGTAGAGAGAAAGAAGTTTCTCGTAGACATCGGTAGCGGAATAGTTGTGGAGAAAGAGCTCGGGGAGGTCATAGATTACCTCAACAGAAAAAAAGAGAACCTCGAAAAGACCGGTAAAGAGATAGAAGATGCGATAAAATCGATAGCAACTCAGATGGAGAAGCTCCAGCAGGAGATCGCGAAGCTTTCAAGAGAGGCTGAAAAGTAATGTTCAAGGCACTGAAAGATAAGCTCAAGTCCTTCAGAAAGAGGGTGGACGAAGAAGTATCTGAAGAGCTCGCAAAAAAGGAAAAAGTCGGGCTAAAAGAGAAGATCGCAACTCTGATACTCGAAAGAGAGGTCATAATAGACGAGGATAAGCTCGACAAAATACTACCGGAACTCGAAATGATTTTACTCGAAAGCGACGTTGCGTTGGAGGTCGTTGAAGAGATAAGTTCGTCGCTCAAAGAGAGGCTGGTGGGCAGGAAAAAGAAGATCGGCCAGAGTTTGTCAGACGTGGTTCTTGAGGAACTGAAGGAAATAATAAGAGAGATCCTGAGCAAGAACTACTACGACTTCGACGAATACGTGGAAAAAGTGAAGAAAAGACCGCTGCACATAATATTCGTCGGAGTGAACGGAACAGGGAAAACCACAACAATAGCAAAACTTGCGTACAGATTGATGAACTCTGGCTACAGCGTCGTGTTAGCAGCAGGAGACACGTTCAGGGCGGGAGCAATAGAGCAACTTGAAGAGCACGGGAAGAGACTTGGTATCAGAGTGATCAAGCACAAACCGGGAGCAGATCCGGCGGCCGTAATCTACGACGCGCTGAAGCACGCGGAAAGCAAGGGCATTGACGTCGTCCTTTCTGACACTGCCGGAAGGATGCACACGAAGAAAAACCTCATAGACCAGCTCGAAAAAATAAAAAGGGTTACCAAGCCGGATCTGACGATTTTCGTCGACGAGAGCTTGGCCGGGAACGATGCTGTAGAGAGGGCGAGGATGTTCAACGAGGCCGTCGGAATAGACGGAAGCATCCTAACGAAGATAGATGCAGATCCAAAAGGAGGAACAGCCATATCCGTCAGTTTCGTCACCGAAAAACCCGTCCTGTTCGTGGGGACAGGTCAGAATTACGAAGACTTAGAAAAGTTCGATCCGGAGTGGTTAATAAATAGGATATTTTAACCCTTGCTCTTAAACTGCATCTCGTAAAGCTTCGCCACTCTTTCGAGAGTGTCGGCTTCCTCCACGCTCTTGTCGTCCCTCAGCCTGACGAACCTCGGAAATCGTAGAGCGTAGCCGCTCTCGTATTTGGGACTCTTCTGAATCTCCTGATAGGCAACCTCGAACAGATACTTCGGCTGGAATACCACTCTTTTCCCCTCCTCGTATTCGATTAGAGGTCTGAAGAGTTCCGTAAGCTCCTCAAGGTCTTCGTCAGTGAATCCAGTGGCAACCTTTCCGACTCTCAGCAGGTTCCCGTTCTCATCTCTGCAGGCGAGTTCGAACGAACTGAGAAGGTGACTTCTCTTACCTTCTCCCCACTCCCCACCGACTACGACGAGGTCCAGCGTTTCCATGACGGCCTTAATTTTGAGCCACTGCTTCCCTCTCTTACCAGGAGTGTAGGGCGAGTCGAGTCTCTTCAACATAACGCCCTCGTGTCCGGCCTCGATCGCTCTGTTAAACTCCTCCTCGACGACTTTCGGATCGCTCGTAATTACCTGCTCTGCCAACTTTATTATCTCGCTCTCCTTCACGACTTCCTCCAACCTTTTCCTCCTCTCCTTCAAAGGAAGATCGATCAGAGTTTCGCCGTCGTAAAGTATGTCGAAGAAGTATACGACGAGAGGTATCCTCTCCATAGCTTTAGTGATGTCGTGTTTCCTCCTGAACCTCCTCAAAACCTGTTGGAACGGCATCGGCTTTCCGTCCTTCACGGCTATGACCTCTCCGTCGAGGATGACGTTCTCTCTGACCTGCTTCTTAACTTCTTCAACTATCTCCGGCAACGCCGAGGTTACGTTCTCCAGCCTCCTCGAAAATATCGTGACCTTTCCTTCGCCGTAGTGTATCTGAACTCTCGATCCGTCGTACTTCCACTCCACCGCAGCTTCCCTCATTTCCCTCAACGCGTCTTCGACGCTTTCGGCAACCTGCGCGAGCATCATTTTGACGGGGTAGTGTAAGTGTATCTTCATCGCGAGGAGACCTTCTTTTCCTTCCTTCTTCGCCACTACCGCCACTTTTCCGTAATCGTTCGTGAGCATGTAGGCCTTCTCGACTATTGAGGCGTCGATGCCGTAAGCTCTCGCTATCGCGTCTCTGATTATTCCTTCGCCGACGCCGAGCCTCATTTCGCCGAGGATGAGCCTCGTCAGATACCTCGTCTCTATCGGCGTCGCGCTCACGTAAAGGTCTGTGAGGAGCATAACCCTCTTCTTCTGACTCCCCTCTCCGCTGAGCTTGGCCATCTCTTCGAAAATTTCCTTAACTCTTTTTATAGTGAGTTCCTCCTGAAACAGCGTCGTCTGCTTTTTCCCCTTAAGCAGCTTTTCCGCAGCTATACCGAGGTCTCCGGTCTCTTTAATCAGCCGCTCTATCTTGTCCTTGCTGACTCCGGTCACCTGTCTCAAAGCCTCGTAGATCAGCCCCACCCCAACACCGATTTCCCTCTCGTCCCACGGAGGAAAGACCCTGCCCGTTAAGAAGTGAATGACGTTGTAAAGATCGTCATCGTCCTCGATCTTTCTTATAAAAGCCGCTATTCTCGCCGTAAGTTCGAGTGTCGAGGATATCTTCTCTATAACGTTACAGAACTCGGCAAATTCTCTGAACGTTAACATATAGGTTAGTTCGAGAAAGAAATATTAAATACTTGCTGGAAGTTGAACCATGAAAAACGAGATTTTCGAAGCACTTAAGAGGTATTTCGAAGAGGTCAGAGAGAAAGGGCTCAGCTACGCAGAAGTTCAATTCGAGCTCGACTACATGATTTACCCCTACATCGGGTCGTTCTTATCGAGCGGAGAGCTAACGAAGGAAGACGCCGTAGAACTGTTCAAATTCTGCGAAGAACAGTTGAGATCGCTCAGAGAATGACCGACAGCGTTATTTACCTTAAAGTCCAATATCACGACGCCCGACGAACCGGCGGAACTGAGTCGTGAGGTTCCGCGTGCTCATCGGGCGCACAGCTTCTTCTCCCTTAGCTCCATCAGGATTCGAAGCTCTCTCAACATCCTGTGCAGTTCTCCAGTTTTCTTAATTCTGTGAACCAGATACGAAAACAGCACGTTTGCAAAGATGAACGCAAGCGGAATAATCCAGTAACCAACTTCCATAAGAACGAGAGCGAATGCTTGGATAAGCATCACAAGGTTCTCGAACGCCACAGGAACAAAAAACAACATGAACCGTCTACTCTGCGAGGCTCTCAAGTAACTTTCGTAGTCTATTTTAACACCGAACTCCAGCGGATTGTACTTGTAAAAGCCCTCCATCCGAATGCCGGTAAGTGCACTACCGAGACCTCTGCCGACAAGGAAGGACGTATAGAGAACGAGAGCCTCTATAAAGAGTAGCAGAATCGTCTTCAGCAGCCAGCTGAACGTTTCATTGATCAAAACGAAGAACAGGACGTTAAAAAGGACGAACAATGACGAAAACAGCACAAATCCCTTCTTGTGTGACAAGATTACTTTCCTACCAAACAGCGCGTTTCTGATTTCCGCCGCCTTTACTACGACCTCGTCGTCTACGCGCTCCAACCTTTTGATCCTTCCAACCACTCTCCAGAAGTCTTTTCTAACGTCTTCTCCGCGTCTAAGCCTGTTCTCTAACTCTTCCAACTCTTTGATGATGTCCACAGTTGGACAAAGTTTCGAAGAGTGATAAACATTACCGAACCAAAAGTTTTTAATGAAAAGTGCGGTAAAGATAATCGACGAGTGCGGTCGTAGTCTAGCCTGGCAGGACACGGGCCTCCCGAGCCCGTTGCCCGGGTTCAAATCCCGGCGGCCGCATACCGTCAGCTCGATTCTCTAATGATAAGCAGGTTCAACGCGAGAGTGGAAAAGAAGCTATTGTTGTCCCCGTTAAAGGAGTTTTTCAGTTCGAGAACTTTTGAGCGTCTTAACAACCTCCCTCTATGCTGGTTTTTTACAGAATACACGCTCGCTCGCCACAATTTCGATTGCAATCTCGACGAAGCCGAATTTATTTTCCTCCCTTTCGACGCGGTAAAACGAGCTCTCTTTTCCAACTTCAACGCTCGTGTGAAAAATCAAAAAGCGATTTTCCTCGTCGATTTCGAAGTCGTGCGAGAAGTAATAAACCCCTTCCACGAGGACAAGAAAACAGTAGCTGACTTCTTCATCCTCGCCGTCGTCTGTAACCAGTTGTTCGCAGGGTTTTTCGAAGTCGCAGAACTCCGGACAGCGCTTCGTCCATTTAAAAAAGCATCTGTGCTCCCTCGGATATTTGAACTTCCACCTCCTCGTCACACGCACTTCGGCTTTCGCAACTTCGTCGACGTCTTTCACTTCTCCCGAAATTTCTGCTTTGAGTTCGTAACCTTCCCAGATCGCTTTCCTCAGCACTCTGATTTCGCGCATCCAATAGCTTAAATTTCTCCGGAGGCTAAATACCTTTTGCAATGATCGGAGTTTACTCGAACCTCTACTATCCGACGAGGTGGGCTCCGCTGAGGAGAAGGGGATTCGGTTGGCACAGGTGCTGCAAAATCTACGAGGAGCACGACTGCGTAGCCTCGTGCGGTCTGGCTGAGAAGCGGACGCTCGAAATCGTCCTCGACGTTAAGGGCTGTAACCTGAACTGCAGATACTGTTGGGGTTGGAAGATGCGTCACGAAAGCGCTGACGTGAGAAAGACCCCTAAAGAGGTCGTTAGCGACGTGCTCTGCCAGATCAGAAGCGTCCTGAGTGACAGAATTGTCAGAAAAAAGAAGTTCAGAGTTGGAGTTATCAGATTCACCGGAAACGAGCCTACTCTCCAGTGGGAGCACGTAATCGAGGTTTTGAAACTTCTGGACAGGGAAGCGAGTTCAGGGCAGCTTTCTGGAGTTTTGAGGGAGTGCAAAGTGATAATCGAAACGAACGGTGTTCTCGTTGGGATGGGGAAAGTCGACTTTGAAAAACTGGAGGAGATCGAAAATCTGAAAGTGGACGTTGACGTCTCGTTCAAAGGCGTAAACTACGATCAGTTCGAGTGGCTGTCGAACTCGCCAAGAAAATTGTTCCTACGCCAGATCGAAGGTTTCGTCAAGATGTTCGACTACTTCGAAGGTAGCGACAGAATATCGATCAACCCCGTTCTTGGGATCAACCACGAAGAAAACTACTGCGTGATTAGAGAAGGCAAGCGCTTCTTCATGCGCGTCGAGATAGTAGACGCCAAAGGTAACAGGCTCGACTTCTACGACTACTCCAAAGATTTCGAAGAGCTCGTAATAAGCAGAAAGGAGCTCAGATACGACGAAGCTCCATTTCGGGAGTATTTCGGAATAAACAGGGAAAGAGCGAGAGACGTCGTTGCGGTTGTGTTCGGGGGAAAGAGGTTTCTGAGAGTTCTGCCCTCCGAGGTTATAGAGTTCTTCAGAGAAAAAGTTAATTAGAAGTTAGTATCCCAGCTCCTTCAGTCTCTCCCTGAGAATGTTTGCCGAGTTCTTAAGAGCTTCGAGCTCCTCTTGAGTAAGCTCGTATTCCACGACTTTTTCGACGCCGTTCTTTCCGAGTATTGCTGGAACTCCGACTGCCACGTCGGATATGCCGTATTCTCCCTGCAGTATTACGCTCGTCGGAATCTCCTCCTTCGTGTCGTTCACGACCGCGTTCACCATCCTGTATATCGAAACTGCCGGGCCGTATACGGTTGCGCCCTTCCTCTTTATCACCTCAGCCGCGACGAACCTAACCTCCTCAAGAATCTTATCTTTCGGAATTTCTCCGTCGAAGTCGGCGAGGCTCCACGGTATGAACATGCTGTCTCCGTGCTCTCCAATTATCCAAGCCTTTCTTATGTTTCTCGCTCCGAAAGAGTGTAACCTCTCCTTCAGCCTCGCGGAGTCGAGCATGTTACCCATTCCGAAAACTTCGTTCCTCGGTTTTCCGGTCTCCTTCCACATTACGTAAGTCATGACGTCCATCGGGTTCGTGACGACGATTATCTTGCTCTCCGGAGAACTCTCCATAATCTTTTTCGCCACGTCTTTTATTATTCCGGCATTCTTCGTTGCGAGGTCGAGCCTGCTCATTCCAGGCTTCCTCGCCATTCCGGCCGTAACCACTATCACGTCGCTGTCCTTCAGCAAGGAATAATCGCTACCTCCAACGATCTTCGGATACTTGTCTACGGCGGCAGCAGCGTGACTCAGATCCATGGCCTCCCCAACCGCGAGATCTTCGGCTATGTCCACGAGAGCTATCTCGTCCACATCCATGTGCAGAAGGCACGTGAAGGCAGCCGTGGATCCAACCCTCCCAGCTCCGACAAAACCGAGCTTCATGAAGCTCTTTCGCCAATTTTGTAGTTAAGCTTTACTTTTTTGGTCTCATACTCTCGGAGCCACCAAAAAGTTTATCCACGAAAGGTAAAAATAACAGTCTTGATCTGGGAGATTTGAAAGGTGATGCTCATGGACATCGAAAAGCTTAGGTTCGGAACCGAGCTCGTGAAAAGAGGGTTCGCGAAAATGCAAAAAGGCGGAGTGATAATGGACGTCACCACTCCAGAGCAGGCAGCGATAGCTGAGGATGCAGGAGCAGTAGCCGTGATGGCGCTTCACAAAGTCCCAGCAGACATAAGAGCGAGCGGCGGAGTCGCGAGGATGGCAGATCCGAAGATAATAGAGGAGATAATGGACGCCGTAACCATTCCGGTAATGGCCAAAGTTAGAATAGGACACTACGCCGAGGCGAGGGCTCTTGAGGCTATAGGAGTCGATATGATCGACGAAAGCGAGGTGCTTACTCCAGCAGACGTGTTCTTCCACATAGACAAGAGGAAGTTCACAGTGCCGTTCGTATGCGGTGCAAGGAGCCTTGGCGAGGCGGTGAGGAGAATCTGGGAAGGTGCGGCGATGATAAGAACGAAGGGGGAGGCCGGAACCGGCAACGTGGTGGAAGCAGTCAAGCACATGAGGATAATGAACCACTCCATACAGCTCGTCTCGAAAATGGACGACGAGGAGTTGCAAGTTCTGGCGGAAAACTACTCCAAGGCTTACCTGAGACTCGCAAACACTGTTCTGAACGAGATGGAGATTTCCGAGGAAATAAGAAGAAACGAGCCAGTTTACGAAGAATATACGTTCGAGGACATCGTGGAGGGGATATTCGAAGTTCTGAAGGAAGTCAAAAGCATGAAAAGACTGCCAGTAGTGAACTTCGCCGCCGGAGGAATAGCGACTCCTGCTGATGCGGCATTCATGATGCAGCTCGGAGCGGATGGTGTGTTCGTAGGCTCCGGAATATTCAAGTCCTCAAATCCAGAGGTTTACGCGAGGGCAATAGTTGAGGCCGTGCAGCACTACGACGAGCCGGAAGTTGTAGCGGAAGTGAGCAAGAACCTCGGCGAGCCGATGAAAGGCCTCGACGTTTCTCAGCTTGAGGTTCAGATGCAAGAGAGAGGAGTATGAGGGTAGCAGTAATAGGCGTTCAGGGAGACGTTTCTGAGCACGTTTTCGCGGTTGAAAAAGCGATGGAAAATCTCGGGATACGAGGAGAAGTCGTTGCGACGAGAAAAAGCGGAGTCGTGAGAGAGAGCGACGCCGTGATAATTCCCGGTGGGGAAAGCACGACGATAAGCAGGCTGATGTGGAGGGATGGGATAGCGGAGGAGGTAATAGATCTCGCCAAGGATGGAAAACCAGTGATGGGGACCTGCGCCGGACTGATTCTGCTCGCCAAACACGGAGACGAGCAGGTGGAAAAGACGAAGACGAAGCTTCTTGGCTTGCTCGACGTAAAGGTTAAGAGAAACGCTTTTGGCAGACAACGTGAGAGTTTCGAAGCCGAGCTGGATTTTAAAGGCGTCGGTAAGTTCAAAGCCGTTTTCATACGGGCACCAGTGGTGGAGTGGGTAGGAGAGGGCGTAGACGTCCTCGCAGTTTTCGAGGATAAAATAGTGGCTGTCAGGCAGGAGAACGTTTTAGGGCTCGCGTTCCATCCGGAACTGACTGAAGACACGAGGATCCACGAATACTTTCTCAAGCTGGCAGAAGACTAATCTCTTTTCAGATTTTTCGCCGACTTTTCGTAGCTTTCCGGCAACGGAACTCTGACTCTGAGAGCCGTCGCCGGGATTGGATACCTTATCCCCCTCCTGTGCGTTTCTTCGAGGTTCTTTGCTATCTTTTCCGCCATCTCGAACGGAAACGCGAAAGCAATTTCGTGATCCTGCGTTAATCCGAAGAGCCTGTCACCGTAACACGGCACGACCAACCTTGGCTTTTTGTACACGAACGCCTCGAGGAATTCGCTGCAAGCAGCTCTTCCAAGAATTCGAGTTTCGAGCGCTCCGCCGGAGTCGTGCAGAACGGCGTGAACGAGCCTAAGAATTTGCGCAGGATTTCCGTAAACCACGACGAAGTCAACGTTTTCCATTCTGCTCAGAGGTGCGACGATGCAACCCATGTATTTTTCTTCTAACTTCACAACAGCTTCTTCGAACTTTTTTCCAGTTTCCAGGTCCTTGGCGTAACCCCCGTCGTAAGCGAGCTGTCCAGAGCTGTAGGTCTCGTCCGGCTTCGCGAAACCGTAAGCTACGACGCCTATCGGACACGTCGTGCTACCGTCGAAAAACACCGTCCAGCCATATCTCCTCGCGAGGTTGTATGCCTGACATATCGTAAGGCTATCGGCTCGCTTAAACTTTTCCGGCAGCTCGCTTTCATCTTTAACGAATTTAAAACCTATGGGGAAAGTTTCAAGGCGGAGGAACTTTTCGAAAATTGCCTGCAGCTTCGCCGGTTCCAT
>CAYXDX010000024.1:0-19993 GCA_964463865.1 uncultured archaeon
GAACTTCGAGAACGGTCGCGGGTTTTCGGTAACGCACGGACCACCTGCAATTTTTAGTCCGGCGAATCCACTCTTTTTGAGTATCCTCACGGCACTGAAAATGTCCTCCTCGTATTGGATTGAAAAAAGCGCAATTTCAAAATCTTTTAAGTTCGTCCCACTCTCCACGCTACTTAAACCTTCGAAAACGTCGGTATAAAACCTTTCAGCCACGAAATCGTCGAGAGCGTTTACTTCCGCGTAAATTCTCTGTATTCCTATGTTGGAAATACCCCCAACGTACCTGTTCGGATATACGATCGCGACTCTCCTGAGACCTTTTCTCCACTTCTTAAAAAAGGGGTTGAATTCCGTCATTCGACGGTCTTGCTACCTCTCTGCATGGCTATTTTTCCCGTCCTCGCAACCTCTTTTATTCCATATTGTCTCATCAGGTCTATGAACGCGTTTATCTTCTCCTCGTCTCCGGTTATTTCGATTATAAAGCTGTCCCTCGCGACGTCTACTATTCTCGCTCTGAATATGTTCGCGATCTCTATGATTTCGCCCCTCGTCTGAGGTGTCGTGTTGACTTTGACGAGAGCGAGTTCCCTCTCAACAGAGTTTTCGGTTACGTCGCTGACTTTGACGACCTCGATCAGCTTGTTCAACTGCTTCGTGACTTGCTCAATAGTCTTGTCGTCCCCCTCGACGACGATCGTCATTCTCGACAGGTGCGGTTTCTCCGTAACGCCGACGGCGAGACTCTCTATGTTGAAACCCCTTCTCCTGAACAATCCGGCAACTCTCGCCAAAACTCCGGGCTTGTTTTCGACGAGAGCGGCTATCGTATGCCTCATCCCGATCACTCCTCCTCGTCGATTATCTCGTTAAGAGCCGCCCCAGCCGGAACCATCGGGTAGACGTTTTCAAGCCTGTCGACTCTGAAGTCTATGACGACCGGCGCGTCTATCTCCATAGCCTCCTTCAGCGCGTCTTCGACTTCGCTCTCCTTTTCCACGGTCATCCCCACCGCCCCGAAGCCTTCTGCTATCTTTTCGAAGCTCATTTCCTTGCACCTCAAACACGTCTGAGAATACCTCTCGTCGTAGAACAGCTCCTGCCACTGCCTGACCATTCCGAGGAACATGTTGTTAAGAATTACTACCTTAACGTCTATCCCGTAGTCCACACAGGTCGCGAGTTCCTGTATGTTCATGAGAAAGCTGCCGTCTCCGGCGATATCAACGACGAGCTTGTCCGGATGAGCAACCTTCGCTCCTATAGCTGCCGGGAACCCGAAACCCATCGTTCCGAGACCTCCAGAGGTTATGAACTGCCTCGGGTGTTTTACTTTGAAATACTGCGCCGCCCACATCTGGTTTTGTCCGACTTCTGTCGTGACTATCGCATCCGGAGCTATCTCGTAAAGCTTTTCTATAACGAACTGAGGTTTCAGCTTCCCGTCCCTCTTGTATTTGAGCGGATACTTTCTCCTCCACTCGTTTATCTTGTCCTCCCACTCCTTCCTCTTTTTGTATTGGACGTACTTGATCAGCTCTCTCAAGACAAGCTTCGCGTCTCCGACTATCGGGACGTCGACGTCGACGTTCTTCCCTATTTCCGCCGGATCGATGTCTATGTGGATTATTTTGGCATTGGGGGCGAAGCTCGAAAGCTTTCCTGTCGTTCTGTCGGAAAACCTCACGCCGACAGCAATGATGAGATCCGCTTCCTGCACAGCGTAGTTCGCGTACTTTGCTCCGTGCATTCCGACGAACCCGAGACAAAGAGGATGAGTTTCGGGAATTGCTCCTTTACCCATTAAACTCGTCACGACGAACGCAGGAATGGTTTCGGCAAGCTTTAAGAGTTCCTCAGACGCGTTAGAAAGTCTGACACCACCACCAGCGAGAATTATAGGCCTTTCAGACTTCATTATCAGCTCCGCAGCCCTCTTAATTTGCCTCGGATGTCCGGAGTATTTCGGCTTGTATCCCGGAAGCTCGACTTTTTCGGGATAATCGAACTCTATGTCCGCTATCGTAACGTCTTTCGGCAGGTCTATCAACACGGGCCCAGGCCTTCCAGTTTGAGCTATATGGAAAGCTTCTTTTATGATCCTGAGCAGCGCTTTTTCGTCCGTGACGAGGTAGTTGTGCTTGGTTATGGGCATCGTTATCCCAGTTATGTCCGCCTCCTGAAACGCGTCGTTACCTATCAAACTCCTTGGCACCTGTCCCGTCATGACGACGACCGGCGAAGAGTCCATGTAAGCCGTGGCTATCCCCGTAACCGTGTTCGTTGCTCCAGGACCCGAGGTGGCAAAAGCGACGCCGACCTTACCAGTCGCTCTCGCGTAGCCGTCTGCCGCGTGAACGGCTGCCTGCTCGTGTCTCGTCAGAATGTGGTTTATTTCCGAGTCGTAAAGCGCGTCGTAGACTTCTATTATCGCTCCACCCGGTATTCCGAAAATGTGCTCGACGCCTTCCATCTCCAGAGCCTTGACAATAGCGTCCGCGGCCCTCATAAAACCACCCACAAGTAACCGGAAAAATCAGCATACTACTACGACTCGCAAAAGCTCTACGAGTTTTGGCATTGACCTTCGTTCAGTTACGGAATTTAAATAATTTTTGGTGAGGGGAGATGTAAAGACGTAAGCAAAGCGAATCAAAAACCCGGACGGCCGCTAAAATTTTTATAACGTCGATACCTTTATTAAGCCGACGCCAAGAGCGAAAGGTCACGGAGGGTAAAAAATGAAGTCCATGTACGCTTACATAAGAGAGGCTTGGAAGAGGCCCTGGGAGGGTTACGTCGGAAAACTGATGTGGGAAAGGCTCCAGAAGTGGAGGAGAGAGCCAGCAGTCGTGAGGATCGAAAGACCCACGAGACTCGACAGAGCGAGGGCTCTCGGCTACAAAGCTAAGAAGGGCGTCATAGTCGTCAGAGTCAGGATAAGGAGGGGCGGAAGGAGGGCTACGAGACCGAACAAGGGTAGGAAGACGAAGAACCTCATGGTAAACAGAAAGACACCGAAGAAGAGTTTGCAGTGGATAGCTGAAGAGAGAGCCGCGAGAAAGTTCCCGAACTGCGAAGTCGTCAACTCCTACTGGGTTGGAGAGGACGGTAGATACAAGTGGTTCGAGGTCATTCTCGTAGACAGAAACCACCCGGCGATACTCTCGGATCCCGAACTTTCAAGAATTGCGAAGCAGAGAGGGAGAGTGTTCCGCGGACTCACTTCGGCAGGAAGAAAGTCGAGAGGGTTGAGGAGAAAAGGCAGAGGAGCTGAAAAGGTCAGACCGAGCCTGAGAGCCAACTTCAGAAAGGAGAAGGATGAGTAAAAGAAACTGGAAAGTCGAAAGGATTACCGTCTCAGCTATAGTTCATTCGACGGAGGACCGCGAGAAAGTAGGAGAGGCTATCTCCACTCTTTTTCCCTTCGAATTTGAGATATACGTTACCGAGGCTAAAGGTCATTACGGAAACCCGCTTCACTTTTTGGAGGTCGTTATAGAAAATAAGAGGAAGATTAAAGAGTTCTGGAACTACTTCATATCTATTCTGGAGGATAAAAACGTTCTTCTCAACTTACTCGAAGAAATAGTCGACGAATACGGAGTTCTCCACATAAGGGTCGACAAGCAGAAGGCTTACCTCGGCAAGGTCGAAATCTCATACGGAGGAGACAGCATAGTCATTAAAGTAAAGCTCGTGACGTATCCGTCGAAAAGGGAGAAAGCGATAGAGGCTGCGAGGGAGCTCATAGAGAAGGGACTATGATAGACTTCGTTCGATTCGAGCCAGAAAGCCTGCTCGAAGGGTTCGACGACTGCGTGGTTTTCGGAGAGACGAGCAGATACATTCAGGGGTGCATGATAATTGCAGAGAGCGTTAAGGAGCTGCAGACGAAATTAAAAAGGTATTCCGGCTTTATAGGTGTTCTGAGTTCAAAACCGGAGGTAAATAAGCAAGCGGTGATGAGAAAGAAAGTCCACGTCATCCTCGACTCCGCCGAAAGAAAGCTCGACTACGCGACGGTAAAACTTGCGGCAGAAAAAGACGTCGCGATTGAAGTTAGCTTTTCCAAGTATCTGAAAGTCAGCGGAGTAAAGAGGAGCAGGTTGTTCGAGAGAGACAGGTTGCTGTTCAGGATTCTGAAAAAGTTCAACACGCCATTCGTTCTGACGAGCGGAGCGGAAAACTTATACGAAATGAGGACGAAAAGACAGATATACGACTTCTTTCAAAGCTTAGGAGCTGACGTAAAGATGGCCGAAAGCTGGATGGAAAGGATCGAGAGGAGGCTGAAAGACGAAAAGTACATCATGGACGGGCTTGAGCTGATATGAAAGGTTTACCTCCGTCGCTTAAGGAGAAAAACAGATACATCGCGGTCAGGTTAATCTCGGAAAAAAACATCAGCAAAGACGAGTTTTTCTCGGCCCTAAGGGATCAGATCTTAAGCCTCTACGGAGAATTCGGGTATTTCGACTTCAAAATAATTCAGTTCGAAAACAATTCGGGAATAATTCACGTCAAACTGAAAGACCTGGAAAAAACTAAAAATGCAATCACACTGATAAGTGAAGTGAACGGGGTCAAAGTTCTCCCCGTGATACTGGGTGTCAGCGGAACGATTAAATCGTGCAGGAGGAAATATCTCGGAGGTGATTGATCGTGCATCTACCACAGATGGGATACGACCGGGCTATAACGGTATTCAGCCCAGACGGAAGGTTATTCCAGGTAGAATACGCGAGAGAGGCAGTTAAGAGAGGAGCAACGGCAATAGGAATCAAAACAAAGGAGGGCGTCGTTCTGATTGCCGACAGGAGGGTCGCGAGCAGACTTCTCGAAGCCGACACGATAGAAAAGATCTACAAGATCGACGAGCACATATGCGCCGCTACTTCGGGCCTCGTAGCTGACGCGAGAGTGCTGATAGACAGAGCCAGAATAGAAGCGCAGATAAACAGGCTAACTTACGACGAGCCGATAAGCGTAAAGGAGCTCGCCAAAAGAATCTGCGACTTCAAGCAGCAATACACCCAATACGGAGGTGTCAGACCGTTCGGTGTCTCGCTTCTGCTCGCAGGAGTGGACGAAAAGCCGAGACTTTACGAAACTGACCCGAGCGGGGCTCTGCTCGAATACAAAGCAACAGCTATTGGAGCGGGAAGGAACGTCGTAATGGAATACTTCGAAAAAGAATACAGGGACGACATGACTCTCGACGAAGCCATAATCCACGGCCTGATCGCGATGAAAAAAGCGATAGAGGCCGACTTGACCCCCGAAGGTCTGGAGATAGGAGTAGTCAGAACAGACGACAGAAAGTTCAGAGAGCTGACACCGGAAGAGATCGCCGAATACATCAAGAAAGCTGAGGAGGTTTCTCAACAGTAGCATCAGAAGGTGGTGTGATGTGGTCTCACTCGAAAAGGCCGTCGTTGCAAGGCTCAGAAAAGGGGGGATGGTATTCGAAGTGCTTGTAGACCCTTACCTCGCCAGAGACCTCAAAGAGGGTAAAGAAGTGAACTTCGACGACCTCGTAGCGGTCGAAGAGGTATTTCACGACGCGAGGAAGGGAGAAAGAGCTTCGACTGAAGACATACAGAAGGTGTTCGGAACTACGGACGTGCGAGAGGTTATAAAAAAGATAGTCCTCGAAGGAGAAGTTCAGCTGACGGCTGAGCAGAGAAGGGAGCTGCTCGAACAGAAGAAGAAGCAGATAATCGAATACATCAGAAGGAACAGCGTCGATCCGAGGACGAACGCTCCGCACACCTACGCGAGGATAGAGGCTGCCATGGAAGAAGCGAAGGTAAGCATAGACATCTTCAAACCCGTAGAGGCGCAGGTAAAGGATATAGTCAAGGCTTTAAAGCCGATTTTACCTCTGAGATTCGAGGAAATAGAAATCGCGATAAAAATCCCGCCGGAACACACCGGAAGAGCTATCGGTGCTCTCTACTCGTTCGGTAAGATTCTCAAAGAAGAGTGGCAGAGCGACGGAAGTTGGATATGCGTAATGCGAATCCCAGCCGGAATGCACGGAGAGTTGATGGACTTGCTCGGTAGAGTTGCTAAAGGCGAGGCTTTGACGAAAATCTTGAGGAGGGTTCAGGGATGAGGACGATAGTCCTTCCCGGAGACCTCATTGCCACGAACCCGAGAGTTGCCGGTCACGGGACTTACGTGGAAAACGGCAAGGTTTACGCCAAGTTTTTGGGTTTACTCGACAAAACGGAGACGTCGGTTAGAGTCATACCTCTCAGAGGCAAGTATATACCCTCGGTAGGAGACGTCGTCGTCGGAGTCGTTAAGGAAGTTACGGCAAACGGCTGGATCGTGGAGATAAATTCTCCTTATATGGCGTTCCTGCCGATACAGGAAAACCCCGAGTTTAAACCCAACAAAAAGCCCAACGACGTTCTGGACATAGACGACATAATAATAGCCAAGGTCATAAACATTGACCCCAAGATGAAGGCCACGCTCACGATGAAGGACAGAATGTGCCGTCCGATAAGGTTCGGAAGAATCGTAGCAATTAACCCCGCAAGAGTGCCGAGAGTTATAGGAAAGAAAGGTAGCATGATAAAGCTGTTCAAAAGTGAGCTCGGTGTTAACGTCGTCGTCGGTCAAAACGGTCTGATCTGGTTGAACGGAGACAGGAGAAAGGTAAACATAGTTGAAGAGGCGATATATATAATCGAGCAGGAGGCTCATACTGAAGGTTTGACCGATAGAATAGCCGAATTCATCAAAAAGAAGAAGGGTGAGCTCGAAAATGCAGGAAGAAGTTAAACTTATTGTCGACGGGAAGAGACTCGACGGAAGAGCCCCCGACGAGCTGAGGCCGATAAAGATAGAAGCAGGCGTCTTAAAGAATGCCGACGGCAGCTGTTACTTGGAGATGGGTAGAAACAAAGTAATGGCAGCCGTCTACGGGCCGAGAAAAGTCCAGCCAAAGCACCTCGCAGATCCCACGCAGGCAATAATCAGATACAGATACAACATGGCACCGTTCAGCGTCGAAGAACGGAAGAGACCGGGACCAGACAGGAGAAGCGTGGAGATCTCGAAAGTTAGCAGAGAAGCTCTTGAGGCAATAATAATGAAAGAACTTTTCCCCAGGAGCAGCATAGACATTTTTGTAGAAGTTTTACAAGCCGACGCGGGAAGCAGAACCGCTTGTTTAAACGCGGCGAGTGTAGCGCTCGTGGATGCGGGCATACCGATGAGAGGCATAATAACGAGCGTGGCCGTGGCGAAAGTCGACGGCGTTCTCGTCCTCGATCCGATGAAGGAGGAAGACAATTTCGGTGAGGCTGACATACCCTTCGCCTTCTTCATAAGGAACGGTAAGATTGAGTCAATAGCTCTGCTCCAAATGGACGGCAGAGTGACGAGAGAGGAGCTCAGGCAAGCGGTAGAGCTCGCAAAGAAAGGGGCTATGCAGATTTACAAGCTTCAGAGAGAGGCGATACTCAAGAAGTACAGGTCGGAGGAGGTAGAAAACAATGAGTGAGGAGGTCGTTATCGATATTAGGAGAGACTACGTGCTGTCCAAAATTAGAGACGGAGAGCGAATAGACGGCAGAAAGTTCGACGAGATCAGAAAAATAGAAATTCAGACGAACGTCATAGAGAAAGCAGAGGGTTCCGCCCTCGTGAAGCTCGGGAACACTCAGGTTCTCGTCGGAATCAAGATGCAACCCGGAGAACCGTTTCCAGACACGCCGGACAAAGGGATCATAATAACCAACGCTGAACTCGTCCCCCTCGCTTCACCAACCTTCGAGCCCGGTCCACCAGACGAAAACGCTATAGAGTTGGCAAGAGTCGTAGACAGAGGGATAAGAGAGAGCGAGGCAGTAGATCTCTCCAAACTCTGCATAGAGGAAGGTGAAAAGGTCTGGCTCGTGTTTATAGACATTCACGCACTCGACGACGACGGAAACCTCCTCGACGCTTCAGCTCTGGGTGCAATAGCTGCTTTGCTTAACACGACCGTTCCAGCTGAAAAGTTCGGTCTCGGAGACGACTTTCCGCTTCCGGTAAGAGACCTACCGGTGGCGATAACCTCGCTGATTATCGAAGACAAAATACTCGTGGATCCAATAAAGGACGAAACGAGCATAGCGAAGAACTTCCTCACGATAACGACCGACAGCGAAGACAACATCGTCGCCATCCAGAAGAGCGGATCATACCTCCTCCCGGAGGAAAAGTTTTATGAAGCGCTCGACCTGAGCATAAGGAAAGCGAGGGAAGTTAGAAAGTTGCTTAGCGAGGTGTAAACAGATGGCGAGGACGAAGAAAGTCAAAATGGCTGGCAGGTTCGGGCCGAGATACGGTCTCAGAATTAGAAGAGCTGTCGTCGAAATAGAGGTTCTCCAGAGAAGGAAGTACGTCTGCAAGAGGTGTGGAAAGAAGGCTGTGAAGAGAGTTGGCACGGCGATATGGGAGTGCAGAAGCTGTGGATACAAGTTCGCCGGCGGAACGTACGTCCCGGAGACCTCCGCGAGGAAGATAGTCGAACAGGCGATAAGCAGGAGGGAGTGAGGGGTGTACATTTGCGTATTCTGTAAGTCCGAAGTCGATGTCGACCTCGTCAGAAACAGAATACAGTGTCCGAAGTGCGGGAGCAGAATAGTTATGAAACCCAGACCGGCGGCGATGAAAAAGAGGGTTAAAGCTATCTAACCCACTAAAGCTTTTTTAAAATTAAAAGAACCTCGGGATCAGGTTCTGCATCATCATCAGATCTACTACGGCGATAGACGCCATAGCCTCCGCAACGGGAACGGCTCTTGGAACTATACACGGATCGTGTCTCCCCCTGACGATTATTTCGTCTTCTCTGAAGTCTCTGATGTTCACGGTCTTCTGAGGTTTGGATATACTCGGAGTCGGTTTTACGGCTATTCTCACCACGACATCCTCTCCCGTGGATATCCCTCCAAGAACGCCGCCAGCGTTGTTGCTCAGAAACTTCACTCTTCCCTTCTCTATCGTCATTTCGTCGTTCATTTCGCTACCCTTCATTCTCGCAGCGTTAAATCCGGCGCCGATCTCGACGCCCTTCACCGCAGGAATGCTCATTAAAGCGTAAGCGAGGTAGGCGTCCAGCTTCATGAACACGGGCTCGCCAACTCCCGGTGGTAAGCCTCTGATCACGAGCTCAATTATCCCCCCGACGCTGTCGCCCTCTTTCCTCGCCTCGACGATTTTTTCTATCATCTTTTCTTCAGCTTCTTCGTCCGCGCACCTAACCTCGCTTTTCTCAGCCCTCTCGAAAATCTCTTCAGGATCCATCCCGCTCAAGTTCGCTTTTACCCCGGCTATCTCGACGACGTAGCCAAAAACTTTCACACCGAACTTTTCCGACAGTATTTTCTTCGCTATCGCTCCAGCCGCCACTCTGCCAACGGTCTCCCTCGCGGACGCTCTTCCCCCACCCCTCCAGTCCCTCACACCAAACTTCGCGAGAAACGTGTAATCGGCGTGTCCTGGCCTCAACAAGTGCTTTATCTCTTCGTAGGGGCGAGAGTCGACGTCCTTGTTGTAAACGACCATCGCTATCGGCGTTCCGAGGGTTTTTTCTTCAAAGATGCCCGAAAGTATCTCCACTTCGTCTTTCTCTCTTCTTGGCGAGAACAGTCTCCCGCCGGGCTTCCTCCTGTCGAGCTCTCTCTGGATGTCTTCCTTTCGCAGTCTTAACCCTGCCGGACAGCCGTCCACTATGCAGCCCACAGCCCTGCCGTGACTTTCTCCAAACGTCGTAACTCTAAACAGCACGCCAAACGAGTTACCCAACATGAACATCAGCTCCGAGCTTCTTCAAATCTTCAAAGAACTTGGGATACGAAACCGAAACGCAGTCCGCGTTTCTCACACTGATTTCGCCAACGAGACCGAGCAACGAAAACGCCATAGCTATTCTGTGATCTCCAAAACTCTCGACGGCTCCTTTTTTTAGTGTCCCGCCCTTCACAACGAGCCCGTCGTCCATTTCTCTGACTTCCACTCCGAGCCTTCTCAAATTCGTGCATATCGACCTGATCCTGTCCGTCTCTTTCGCCCTCAAATGCTCCGCGTTATAAATCCTCGTCGTTCCATTCGCGACCGCACCAAGAACGGCTATCGTCGGAACGAGGTCGGGATTGTCGGAAGCGTCGAAGTCGATGCCAGTTAGCTCAGATCTCTCCGCGATTATTTTCTCGCCCTTCCAAACTACCTCACCACCCATCTGCCTGACAACGTTGACGATTATTTTGTCGCCCTGCCTCGAATCGCGAACGCCTTCGATGACTACTTTGCCAGCGAGAACCCCAGCGGCTATGAGGTAGCTCATCGAAGTGAAGTCGGGCGGAACGAAAAATTTTCTCAGCCTGAAGTCGGACTCGTAGACGAAAAACTCGTTTCCTTCCCTCTCGACTTTCACCCCGCTTTCTTCGAGAACGTGAAGAGTAACGTCGATGTAGGGCTTAGACTTCACCCCGACTACCTTTAAAACAGAATCTCCGACGAGAGGCAGAGCGAAGAGTAAAGACGTTACGAATTGCGAACTTCTGGCAACGATTTCGACATCTCCCGGTTTTATTTTTCCGTAAACTTTCAGCGGCGGTCTACAATCTTTTCCCACCCCTACGACCTTCGCTCCAAGTTTTTTCAGAGCTTCGCAGAGCTCAAAATTAGGTCTCCTTCTCAACGATTCGTCTCCGTCGAGAATCGCTCTCTCGCCCAACGCCGCAAGCGAAACGAGTATCCTGAGAGTCGTTCCCGAATTCATGCAGTTGTAATATCCCGCGACTCTCGATAGACCGCCGAGAAACAGTGAGTTCCGATACCTGACGAACTTCGAGCCGGACTTTACGCAGGAGCGAAGAGTAGCGAGAGTGTCGTCGGAGATTAAAGGATTGACGATCTCGGACGACTTCGAAAGCGCTCCAGCAAAAACGGATCTGTGCGTGTAGCTTTTTGAAGGCGGCGCTCTTACTACTCCGTTTACCTCACTTTTCCTAACCACGATGTCCACAGTAGTGTTCACCTCTCCCGCATTGATAAGCTTTGTCACACGTAAACTTCAAGGATGTTGTAATACGTGTCTCTTCTCGCGGGAACCCTACCAGCCTTTTTTATCGCGCTCACGATTTGCTCAACTCTCGCCGGCGTGTGATTTTTCCCCGTGGCTTTTATCACGTTCTCTTCAAGGAGAGTTCCTCCAAAATCGTTGGCCCCAAAGTGCAGCGACAACGAGGCCACCTCGAAACCCTGAGAAAGCCACGACGCCTGTATGTTCCTGAAATTATCGAGAACTATTCTTGAGATCGCGAGAACCTGCAGGTATCTTAACGGAGATACTTTTTCGACTTTCAGATCGCTTTTTCCCGGTTGAAACGTCCAGGGAATAAAAGCGGTAAAACCTCCTGTCTCTTCCTGAAGCTCCTTTATCTTCAGGAGGTGTTCGAGAATGTCTTCGTCGTTCTCGACGTGTCCGAACATCATCGTGGCCGTCGTTGGAATTCCGAGTTTGTGAGCAGTTCTCATAACTTCCAACCACTCGTCGCTCCTACCCTTACTGCTCAGCCTCAACCTGACCCTGTCAGAGAGAATCTCTGCACCTCCTCCGGGAAGAGAGTCGAGTCCCGCGTTCTTTAACCTCTCGAGAACTTCTTCAACGCTTAAACCTTCAAGCTTGGACAGAAAAAGAATTTCCGGCGGAGATAAACTGTGAATGTGAACGGTAGGGAACTTCTCCTTTATGAGAGAGAACACCCTCTCGAACCACTTTAAATCGAGGTTCGGATTTAGGCCGCCCTGCATTAAAATTTGAGTAACTCCGTGCTCCACAGCTTTCGCGACTTTGCTCAGTATCTCTCTTTCCGAAAGCGTATACTCTTCTTCTTCGCACCTCGCGTAAAAAGCGCAGAATTTACACTTGGAAACGCAGACGTTCGTGTAATTGATGTTCGTGTCGACGACAAATGTAACGACGTTTCCGCACTTCTCTCTCCTGATCCTGTCGGCGATCTTCCCGAGTTCGTAGATGCTCAAATCGAACAGCTCAGAGTAATCCGTATTCTTTACAGAGTTTCTCATACTCTTTCAACCCTCTCTCCTCTCTCAACCCGATTTCGTGAATCAGACTCGTAAAATACACTTCAAGGAAGTCCTCTGGCAGTCTGAACTTTTCACTCGCAACTCTGACGATTTCCTCGAGGTTTTTCATTCCCCACCTAACCGACTCAAGGATCTTTCTGTCGACTTCATCCCCTCTCCCGTTAGAAACTGCGACGCCGAAAACTGCAGGACAGCCAGTAAGGTCTTTCCACTCTTCTCCGAGATCCATCAACACTCTGAAAGTCATTCTCGCCTTTATCGCCTCGTCTCCGATCAAAAGAGCGTTTTCGAAGTTTTTGAGGATCTCCCTGTAACTTCCGTCCACCACGACGACCTCGTTTTCCAAACCGAGCTCTCCAAGTATTATTCTGAGCATGTTCACAGAAGTTAGCGATTTCGACGTCGCCGCTATTTTTCCGTCTAAAGTTTTCCTCCTCGAAACGACTATCACGCTGAACACTTCACCGTCCGAAGCGACGCAAAACCTGTGCCTTTTAGGTTTCTTCCTCAGATAGTAGTAACTGGGAATTGGAGCGTATTCCACTTCTCCTTTCTCGAAAAGGTTCGCGAGCTCTCTCGGACTCGCTTCGACAATCTCGAACAGCCCGTCTCTCTCGATTTTATAGTAAGCAAGAAAGTTGTTTACGAAGCCAAACTTCCCGATCTTCATGCGTAACATCTCACGGGATTGAAGAAGGAGTCTCTCTCGACCGCTATCTTACCAGCTTTCCTTATCATGCTGACGAGCCTTTCCACCGTAAGTTCCCTCGGAGTTTTCGCTCCGGCTGAGTGGGCGATTTTCTCACCCATTACCGTTCCGTCGAGGTCGTTCGCGCCGTAGTTTAAAGCGATAGTGGAGAGTTCTTCTCCGAGCATGACCCAGTAAGCTTTTACCCCTTTAAAGTTTGACAGGACGATTCTCGAAACGGCTATCGTCTTCAAAACGTCCAGAGCACCGCTTTTTTCTCCGCCAAGCTTCGTATTTTCCGGATGATACAGCAGAGGAATGAATGAGATGAAGCCGCCGGTCTTTTCCTGAAGTTTTCTGAGCCGGAGTAAGTGTATCGCCCTGTCTCGATAGCTCTCCACGTGACCGAAAAGCATGGTGGCGTTGCTTTTGATCCCGAGTTCGTGAGCAACTTTCATAACCCTGAGCCACGTTTCCGAAGAAGCTTTTCTTGGCGCTATTTTCTTTCTCACCCTCTCGGAGAGAATCTCCGCACCTCCCCCAGGAAGCATTCTTAACCCGGCGTCTTTCAAACGGGAAAGAAATTCCCTCACGCTCATCCCCTCTTTTTTCGAGTAGTAGTAAACCTCAGTCGCCGTCAAAGCCTTTATGACCGCGTCACTTTTCTCGGAGATTCTTCTGAAGATCTCCTCGAAGTATTCCACGTCGAGCTCCGGATTGTGCGACCCCACGATGTGCAGCTCTCTTGCTCCAAGCTTTACGGCAGTGAGAGCTTCCTTTACGACTTCGTCAACCGTTTTCGTAAACCCGCCATCGCTGTGGAACGCGCATATAGGACACTTCGACTCGCAGACGTTCGAGTAGTTTATGTGCTTGTTTACGATAAACGACGCGAAGTTAGAGTTCATCGAGTTTGCGATCTTCCCGAGCTCGTGAATGCTCGTCCTAAACATTTCCTCTACTTCTCTTACCTTCATTTATGGACCTCCGTATTTCCTCAACCTCCCTCCTGAGCATCGAGTAGTTCCTCATCAGAACGTCAGAAATTATGCCTATAAGGGTTATCTGCAGGCCGGAAATTATTAGTAAGGCTGTGAGGATTGCGAGGAGGTAGTGTGTTACGTGCCTGAACCAGTCGTAAACCGTTATTACTCCGAAGATTAAACCGAGGAGTATTAAAAGCGACCCGAAGAAGTAGAAGTATCTTCCGGGGCTGTACTTCTTCATGAGCGAGTAAAGAGTTATTCCGATTCTGAGACCGTCGCGAATGGGGTTTAGCTTCGTTCTACCTCTTCTTTTCCTGTAGTGTATCGGAACCTCCATTATTCTGAAACCCTTCGCTATCGTCTCCACAGTCATTTCCGCCTCTATTTCGAAGCCCGTTTTTTCGAGTTCCATCGACTTGTATACTTCTCTTCTCAGCGCTCTGTAGCCGGTGAGTATGTCGTAGAGGTTAACTCCGTAAAAAAGCCGGAAGAAGAAGTTCAGAATTTTGTTGCCTACGAGGTTTAGTTTCGTAAACGCACCTTTTTCGAAGTTGTGAAACCTGTTCCCAGCCACGTGATCCGCTATACCTTTCTTTATCGGTTCGAGCAACTTTTCAACGTCTTCCGGAAGATACGTCCCGTCTCCGTCTATCAGAACGACGACGTCGCTGTCGACGAGTTGAAAAGCCTCCATTACTGCCTGACCCTTGCCCTTGCCCGACTGAACCACGACTTTTGCTCCTTTCTCTCTCGCTATTTCCCGCGTTTTATCCGTGCTGTTTCCGTCGATTACAAGGACGTCGTAACCCATCTTGACGAATTTTTCCACGACCTCTCCGATGCTCTCCTCCTCGTTTAAAGTTGGAACAACAACCGTTACCTTCATTCAGAGCCTCTCTAACCTTATCAGACTGAATATCGGAACACCGTCTATCTCGTCGAGTCCGGTTTTGTTCACTATGACGGCTCCGCAGAGAGCCTTTCCCTTAGACTGCACGTATTCGATAACTTCTTTGACCGTAGAACCGGTCGTCATTATGTCGTCGACTACTGCACACTCCTTTCCGTCTATTCTCGCAAAATTCTCGCTCAACGTTCCGGAAATGTGCTTAGCGTCTTTTTCCCACTTCAGCTTCTTTGGATAGTAAACGGCTATTTCGCAGGCAACCTCCTGAGCGACTAACGTGGCGAGCGGGATTCCGGACGTGGCTATCCCCACTATCACATCCGGTTCGCCCACGTCGAGTATCATGTCAGCGATTATCTCGGCTATCCTCCTCAGCCTGAAAGCAGAAGACGTGAGTGTTTTCAGCTCAACGTAAACGTCCGATGGTTTCGCGGTCGCCCTCGTGAGTAACCACATGGCAGTTTCTCTGGAGACGTTTAATTCGTCAGCAATTTCACCGGTGGTCATACCTTTTTCTTTAAGCTTTCTCGCCTTCTCAACGAGCTCGTCGATTCTACTACTCATTTTCTCACCCTCCTGAGCTTAGCTTCACTCCCGCAAATAGGACAGATGTCCGAATTAATTTTTCTTCCACAACCCCTACAAACCTTAATCCACCTGAAATATTTACTTATGCCCTTGTGAATTACGCCGACGAAGTTCAGCCCGAGAGCCTTGGCGACGTTCTGAACCGCGTAATCGTCACTCACCACTGTAGCATTATACTCGAGAGCCTTAGCGAGAACGCTCAAATCAGCTTTGCTCAGCTTGTGGATATCTCCGGTTTTCTTAGCAACCTCGACGACCTTCTCCAAATATTCCTTCCGAGCCTCTTCGACCCTTATACCCTTGACCGAGAAGTATAATTTGGAGTCCTCATCCTTCAACTCGTCCACAACCTCTGGAGTCGTTACCGCATCTTTATACTCGGCTTTCTTGATTATCGCCGTCGCGTCGAGCACATGCATTGAAAAGTATTTAGGCGGTTTAGAATAAAACGGTTTTCATGTATTTTATCGTTCTGCGACTCGACGAGGATAAAGAGATCGAGGTTGGTAAGCTCGGCAGAATACGTTTCAAGAAGGGTTACTACGTCTACGTCGGCAGCGCAAAGAGGGGGTTGAACAAAAGGATTAGAAGGCACATGAGAAAGAACAAAAGGTTGAGGTGGCACATAGACTATCTCAGCGTCGAAACTGAATTCGTGGACGCATACAAGGTCGGAATGAGCGAGTGCGAGCTTGCAGATCTCGCTTCAAGGTTCATGCAGAGCATAGAAAGGTTCGGCTGTTCGGACTGCAGGTGCAAAAGCCACCTCTTCTACTCGGAAAGATACCCCGAAGAGTTCGTTGACGAGGTAATAAAGCTTAATTATAGGAAGGTTGAGAGACTCGAGTATGAGAAGTTATGAGGAGTTACTCGAGAGAGCTCTAAAGATGCTCCCGGAAAACGTCGTTAAGAGGGAGAGGTTCGAAATTCCGAAGGTAGCCGTTCAGAGAGAGGGTGCTAAGACGATAATAAAGAACTTCTCCGCGATAGCTAAGACTCTGAACAGGAGCGAGGACCACCTCTCAAAGTATCTCGTAAAGTCGCTTGGAACCGCTGGAGTCATAGAAGGTGGCAGACTCGTCCTCCAAGGTAAGTTCACCGAAGACGAAATACAGAGAGAGCTAAACGATTACGTGAAGACCTACGTCCTCTGCAAAGAGTGCAACGCTCCAGACACGGAGTTCGTCAGAGAGGAGAGAATACTCTTCGTTAAGTGCTTGGCCTGCGGAGCTAAGCATCCCGTAAGGAGCATATGAAGTTCAGAATGAAGATATACAAAGTGAGGGGCGAAATTCTCGTTGCCGTTTGCGACGAAGACATAGTGGGGAAAACCTTCAGAGAGAAAGGCTTGAAGATAGAAGTAAAAGAAGAGTTCTACGGAAAGGAGAGCTACGACGCTGAAGACGTGAAGAAAGCTTTAAGACAGGCCACGATAGCGAACATAACCGGAAAGAATGCCGTAAAGCTTGCAATATCGATAGGCATAATCGACGAAAGTAGAGTTTTAAAGATAGGAGAATGCTGGCACGCTCAGATGGTCGTGATGTAGTCATAATAAACCAGGAGCTCGCGGCGGAAGTGCTGGAGGAACTCGATAAAGAAGTTATTTCGGAGAAGGAACTCCTGAGGAGGAAGTTTTCCAGGCTAAACGTGGATTACAAGATCAGGGGCTCCGTTCACGCTTACGTAATGGAGGTTTCGAAGAGGAGGAACGCGATAGACTTCATACTCGAAAAAGCGTTACGTCCCAAGAAAGTCAATCACGTCCAGCCGTTCCTGAGGAACCTGATGAGGATAGCGATTTACGAAATGTTTTTCAAGAACGTCCATCCAGCACTCGCGACCGATTGCGCAGTGAGAATAGCCAAGAAGAGGTTCGGGATTAAAGCTGCCGCGTTCGTAAACGCCATTCTGAGGAAAGCCGAAAAGATAGATTTTAAAAAAGAGTTGAGCAAGCTCGACAGAAGAAAATACCTCGCGATAAAATACTACCACCCAGAGTGGTACGTCGAACTCGTGGAAAAGCTTGGACTCGACGTCGAAGAGCTGCTGATGGCGAACCTTGAAAACACGATCTACATCAGGGCGAACACGATCTTAATGAGCGAGGAAAACGTCGTCAGATACCTCGAGAAGAACGGCGTTATCGTAGAAGAGACTTTTCTGCCGGAAGTCTTCAAGGTTGTTAGTTACGAAAAGCCGCCAGCGTATCTCGACGGACACAACAAGTTTTTCGTAATCCAAGACCTCGCTTCGTGCCTCGTCTCGAAGACTCTGAATCCGGAGCCGGGCGACGTTGTGGCAGACCTCTGCGCAGCTCCAGGATCGAAAACGAGCCACATGGCAGCGCTCATGGAAAACAAGGGGAAGATAGTTGCCGTCGACAACTCTAAAGAGAGGGTGGAAAGGATGAAGGCGAGACTGAAAAAGCTTGGAGTTCAAAACGTCAAGATAGTCGTCGCAGACGCTTCGAAGTTTAAAACCGAGGCGGACAAGGTTCTGCTCGACCCACCGTGCTCGTCAACCGGGTCCATCAGAAACTATCCGAGCGTTAAGTGGAGGTACGATCCCGAACTGTTCTGGAAGACCGTAGAACTTCAGAAGAAGATGCTGAAGAACGCTGCGAAGATCGGCAACGAAATCGTCTACTCCACGTGTTCCATAACCTTCGAAGAGAACGAAGAGAACGTTCTGTTCGCGAGCAAGTTCCTTAAGGTCAAAGACGCTTACATAGGTTTCGGTAGCAGCGGTATATCTAAATACGGAAAGAAGAAGTTCCCGTTCGCCGAACTCGTCGTCAGGACGTATCCGCACATACACGATACCGCCGGATTCTTCATCTCGAAGCTCGAAAAACGATAGATACATTTTTCTTCCACGAAAGCGAAACTAAGAACATGTGCGAGTCGAAAGTCGTTTTTAAAAGAGGCGATTCTGAAGAGGTCTTGATGGAGGACGTCATCAGGATTGAAGTCGAAAACGGAAAGCTTAAACTCTACGGGCTTCTTGGGGAATACAGAGAGGTGGACGGAAAAATATCCCTCATGGATATGAAAGACCACAAAATCGTGGTGGTGCCGAATGAAGGTTAAGGTTGCGATAAACGGATACGGAACGATAGGGAAAAGAGTTGCAGATGCCGTAAATCTGCAAAAAGACATGGAACTCGTTGGAGTAACGAAAACCAAACCGGACTTCGAAGCGAGATTGGCTGTTGAAAAAGGATACAAGCTTTACGCCGCGATTCCAGAGAGGGCAGAACTTTTTGACAAGGCAGGCGTGAAGATAGAAGGGACGATAGACGAATTGCTCGAAAAAGTCGACGTAGTTGTAGACTGTTCTCCAAACAAGGTTGGAGCTGAGAACAAGCCGAAATACGAAAAAGCTGGAGTAAAGGCAGTATTTCAGGGTGGAGAGAAAAAGCACGTCGCGGAAGTTTCTTTCAACGCTCTGGCAAATTACGATGATGCGATAGGGAAAAACTACGTCAGAGTCGTTAGCTGCAACACGACCGGGCTCGCAAGGTTTATCTCGATAGTAAAAAGCGTTGCCGAAGTAAAAAAGGTGAGGGCGACGATGATAAGGAGGGTCGTCGACCCTAAAGAGGACAAAAAAGGTCTCGTAAACGGTATAATGCCTGACCCCGTCAAGCTGCCGTCTCACCACGCCGAAGACGTGAAGACTGTTCTGCCCGACGTTAACATAGTAACGACGGCCTTCAAAGTTCCCACGACGCTCATGCACGTCCACGGAATATCTATCGAACTTAACGGAAAACTCGAGGACATCATCTCAGCTCTCGAGTCGGAGCCAAGGATTTTGCTCGTATCAGAAGAGGACGGATTCACGTCCACTGCGAAAATCATCGAATACGCAAGGGAGCTGAGGATGAGATACGACATATTTGAGAACGTTGTGTGGAGGGAGAGTCTATCGATCCACGAAGGCGAGCTCTTCGCCGTGCAGGCGATACACCAAGAAGCGATCGTCGTTCCAGAAAACATAGACGCGATTAGAGCGATGTTCGAACTCGCGGATAAAGAGGAGAGCATGAAGCTCACGAACGAGTCGCTTGGTATAAGGTAAAATAATATTTTTTGTTTTATTATAAATACTGATTAAGAAAATTATAAATAGTATCTTAAACATAACTATTTTTGGTGATTGAATATGTTCGTAGAGGTTATTGCGGTAGGCGGGTTAGTGTCAGCCGCGGTGCTTTTCATCGTATCCATCGGCGGTATAATCAAGTGGGTGTCATCTCTCTTCGAAGGAAGAAAAAGAGAGACCGTCTCACCGAACCCCGAGTAACTCCTCAAACGTTTCGCGCCTTTCGACGTAGAAAATTCCCACGTATATTTCGTTAGACGTGGCGATTTTAACGGCCTCCTCGAAACTTTCCGCAGGCTCTTCCAAAACTTTTACTTTTTCGTTGTAGTATTTCCACGTGTTGTTGAAGCTCACGCACGGCTGAAGAATGTCCACGAACGAAAATCCTTCGTGGATTACGGCTCTATACATTATTTCTTCGAGCTGGTCAAGTTTTCCAGCGTATCCTCTCGCGACAAAAGTGGCTCCGCTCGTTAAAGCGAGTAAAACTGGATTCAACGGTCTTTCGGGGTTTCCTCTGGGCGTCGTCCTCGTAACCTTGCCCTGAGGGGTCGTGGCGGTAAATTGGCCGGTAGTCAATCCGAAAACTCCGTT
>CAYXDX010000025.1:0-18695 GCA_964463865.1 uncultured archaeon
GGACTCCCGGTCTTCGAGCAGAGGGATAACGTTTATCTCTTCCGGAAAGAACTCTCCGAGCCACTCGGAAATTACCGTTCCATCCCTGAGCTTTAACATACCTTTTCCTGCCACGTAATCCTTGTAGAAGTAGTGGATTCTGAGCAGTTCGTCGCTGCTCCTCGTCATGGGTAGAATTACCTCGAATATCGGCGCCTCGTCTATGCCCATCGACTTTACGTAGTCGTAACTCCTCGGTATCATTTCGAGAATCTCCGAGACGAGCTTCGCTTCTTCTCTTTCCACGCTCGGGTTCGGGATTCTCGGAGTTAACCTGAACTTCTTTCCGAGCGGCTTCTCTTTGAAGAAGTCCGGATACATTGAGAGAAGCTTCTTCACGACGAAGTCGTCGACTTCTTTTCCTTCGAAATCCCACATCTGCTCGTCACAACCGAAGTGCGAGAAAACGTAGTAAGCCTCCCTAATTTCGTCTTCTCCGTTTAGTATTTCGCTCCTCGCGAAAAAAGGGATGTTCGAGTTATCTGGGTGTTGCGTGCTCATAACTCTTGGCTCCACGACAGCTGGTAGTATGTATGTATTTAAATATTTTTGTTTGACTATGTTTAGCACAAAAGCGTTTAATTGCACTTCGCCGACGTTAAAGGGTGAAGGTCGCGATAGTAGGGGGGAACATTGCCGGCTCCCTTTCTGCGATTAATCTGAAGTGCGATGTTGTGATCTTCGAAGAGCATAAGTCTGCTGGATTCCCCGTCAGCTGTGCCGGGCTGATAAGCGAGGACTGTTACGAAAAGCTGAAAGAATACGGAGCTAACGCGGACTTAAACGAAATAAAAGGCGCTTTTTTCTTTTCGCCGTCCGGAAAACACGTTGAAGTTGTTGGAAAAAGTAAAGCCGTCGTCGTGGAAAGAAAAATCTTGGATTCGCAGCTGTTGAGAAGAGCGTCCAAAAAAGCGGAGGTGAGGATAAACTCCAAGGTCGTTGAGGTTAGTGAGAGCGAAGTTGCGTTCGTGAAAGGTGGTAAAATTTCGAAGGAGAGCTTCGACTACATAATTGGAGCGGACGGTGTGAACAGCACCGTCGCAAAAAGTTTTGGCTTCGAGAGGCCAAAAATATTCTCGGCGTTGCAGATCTTGGTGGAGTTCGAACCCGTCGACGAAAAGTTCGTTGAGCTGTATTTTGGAAAGAAGTATTCTGACGGCTTTTTCGCATACGCAATTCCGGTAGACAGCGATCTCGCAAGAGTTGGAGTGGTTTCAAGGAGTGATCCAAAATTTTACCTGAAAAGACTCCTCAACGAACATCCCTCGGTCTCGGAGAGGGTTGGCAAATCGGTTCTTGAGTTAAACGCCGGAGCGATTCCCGTAGGTCTCGTAAACTTCGTCAAGGGCAACGTGACGCTGGTAGGAGATGCTGCTGGAATGGTCAAACCCTACACAGGAGGAGGCATATACTACTCGCTCGTGGCAGCGGAACTCCTTGGGGAACACTTTCCGGATTTAAAGAAGTTCGAAAAAGCTTACCGGAGAAAGATGTGGAGAGAATTTTACGTCGGAGAGAAAATACGAAGACTTTACGACGTTCTCGAAGACGAAGATTACGACGAACTCGTGAAAATAGCCAGCGACGTGGACTTCTCCGAAATTCACATGGACAGACCGAGCACACTCTTAAAAATCATCTTGAAGAATCCCAAGATTCTGAAACTTGCTAAATTTTTCTTCCTTTGACCCTGTTCAGGTCGAACTGGGCTCTTTCGGATATGTGCATCACCGCGAGCGTTCCTGCCATTACCGGGTCGCTGACGACGAGGTCGCTAACTTTCGGGACGTCACCGAACATGTTGAGGCTGATGACTTTTATTCCCGTCTTTCTCAACTTTTTAACCTCTTCGGCTATCTTCCCACCCATCAAACCACCTGCGAGAACCAAAATTTCGGCTCTGTGCAGCCTCGACACCGCTTTCACGGCTTCCGCGAGCTCTTCTTCTCCTACGAGCGGCATCGTGTCGACGCTAATTCTTTCTCCTCTGAGGTTGTGCCTGTCAGCTTCCGTTATCGCACCGAGTGCGACTTGGGAGACGAGTGCACCTCCTCCGAAGATGATCACCCTTTTACCGAAAACTTTCTCGAAGGGTTTCTCTTCCTCAACTTCAATAACCGTCGGAAGCTCTTTGATCTCCTCGAAAATTCTTTCGAAGTCGCCGCCCTCTATTTCAAAGTATATGAGCGCGTTCCCCTTGTATTCTCCGTGCTTGATTATGAACGTCTGGGCGTAGGTTATGTTACCGCTGTGCTTGGCTATTATCGATGTCAGGTCTCTCAAAACTCCTATCTGATTTTTTGCTATAATTCTCAAACCCCTGATCATCAGAACTTCGCTCCCGTGAGCGTTTTTGTTTCGAGAACCCCGTCGATTGCTCTGATTTTCTTAACGACCACGTCGCTGAGGTGCTCGAAGTCTCTCACGACTATCTTGGCGATCAGGTCGTATTCCCCGAAGAGCGGATACAGTTCTTCCACTTCTTCTATGTTCGCGATTTTTTCGTAAACCTCTCTCTCCTTCCTTGGAGAGACTTTTATGAGGACGAAACCCAGAGCCATAGCCGAATTTTGTTTTCACTCCTTAAAAGTTTTGTGAGACTCTTGCGGTGTTAAACGCGTAGGTGTAGCTTTTATATTTCGAGAGCGAGACGAACTTCTATGAGCGAAAGAGCCGTTATGATTGTGGGTCTTTTGATAGGTTTGCTTTTCGGAATGAGCGGAATCTCTACGCTGTTCGACTACCTGAACAAGACCGTCGAGGAGACGGAGCAGAAACTCACTCAACTTGGAGCCATGTCGACGTTGCTTCTGCTGATCATAGCCCTTGTTCTGATAGTTAAAGTGAGGGTGATATCTTCGCTAATCGTCGGAGCGATAATCGGGGCGGTACTTAATGTCATCTTGGAGATGAACGGCATACACGTGTTCGACGAGCTGTTTACACAGATACTCCACTTCATTCAGTAAATATATAATCTGAGGGCGAGAGGTAACATCAATGGTCGTGAAGGTGAGGGTAGGGGATCTCGTCTTAGAAGAGGACGCTTGCGTGTGCAACGAAGACGCGATAATCGAGTTTTACAGCGAAAAGGAGCTTGAAGAGTATTCGAGAATTTTTAAAGCGTTGGCGAACCCTATCAGGTTGCAGATAGTCAAAACGCTTCTGAGCTCTCCGCAGTGCGTTTGCGTGCTGTCGGCGGTGGTGAAAAAAGATCAAACGCTCGTAAGCCATCACCTGGCGAAGTTGAGGGAAGCGAACATCGTCAGAGAGGATGTGGTCGGAAAATTCAGGATTTACAGTCTGGTGGACGAGAAAGTTAAGAAGATAATCGAAGCGCTTGATGAAGGCGGATGACTTTTTCTGTCCGAACTGCAGAAGGATAAAGAGCAGGTGTATCTGCGATAGAATTTCGATACGCGAGAGAAATCTTGAACTCTTTAAGAAGTGTGGTGTCGGGGAATTAAAGCCGCTTTTCGATACTGAAGACGAGATAGTCGTCTACAAAAAGTTCGCTCCGGAGGACGTCGAAAAGGTTCCGCTCGACAACATCGACATATCTCTTAAGGCTAAGATATCCCTCTTAACCGCCGGGGTTAGAGAGCTTTACAGGTTTCAGGTGGAAGCTATTGATAAAATAAAGAGCGGAAAGAACGTGGTTATTGTGGCTCCGACTGGGTTCGGAAAGACCGAAGCGTTTGTGATCTCGATTCTCGAAAAGCTTAAGCGGGGTGAAAAGGCTCTGATATTTTACCCGACGAAGGCTCTCGCCAGCGATCAATACAGAAAGATCGCCTTTTACTCTTCGGAATTTGGCTTGAAGGTCGTGAAGTTCGACGGAGATTCGACTCTTGAAGAGAGGAGGGAAGTTCTGTCGGGCAGAGCGGACATAATACTCACGAACCCCGACATGGTCGATTACCACTTGAGAAATACGCCAGCGTTTCGGAGAGTCGTCGAGAACGTCAAGTTCTTGGTTTTCGACGAACTCCACAGTTACAGCGGTCTGCTTGGATCAAACGTCGCGTGGCTCGTCAAAAGACTCGAGAGGTTTTCGAACTTCCAGATAATCGCTTCGACAGCGACGATAGCGAACCCGAAAGAGTTTGCGGAGTACGTTTTTGACAGAGAATTCGAGGTCGTGAAATCTGGTGGGAGAAGGGGAACTCTGCACTTCATTATGAGATACGCTCCGAGTTTCTATTCGTCGATCAGGGAAATAGTAAAGGCACTCTACGGAAAGAAGACTCTTGTTTTTGCGAACAGCTACAAAGCCGTCGAAACTATCGCGTGGATTTTGAACAGAGAAGGGATACGCGCGAGAGTCCACAAAGGCGGCATGACGAAAAAAGAGAGAAGGAAGGTCGAAAAAGAGTTCAGAGAAGGGAAAGTAAAGGTCGTCGTGGCCACTTCTACGCTCGAACTCGGGATCGACATCGGAGACGTCGAAGCTGTAGTCTCCGAACTCGTGCCGTTTCCTCAGTTCCTTCAGAGGTGTGGTAGAGCCGGGAGGAGGGGTCAGGAAAGCGTTGGAGTTCTCGTCTTGAGGGGCGACGATTCGATAGCTAACTATTATAAAAACAATCCTGAAGAATACTTCAAAGACGAGATGTTCTGCTACGCCGAAAAGGAGAACGAGGAACTCGTCAGGTATCACGTCCTTTCCATGGCTAAGGAAAGGGCGATTGTAGAAGGAGAGGTGGACAAGAAAGTTCTCAGGAGATTGGTAGAGGAAGGTTACGTCGCCGACGTGGGCGGAATTTACGTGGCTACGAGTAAGGCGGACGTTTTTCTGAAGAGCTTCAACATGAGGGGGATATCGGAGAGGGTGAAAATAGTCCTCGACGGAGAGGTAATCGGAGAGAGAGCAATGCCGATGGCGATAAGAGAACTGTTTCCTGGAGGTATTACAATACACGGAGGGAGGAGGATAAGGAGTCTGAAGCTCGATCTCGGTGAGATGGTCGCGGAAGTGGAAGTTTACGAGAAGGGTGACGAGATCACCGATCCGCTCTACATGTCTATACCAAGAATCGTTAGAAAAATCGACGAAATAAACAGCCCCGTTAACGCGGTTTACTGCGACATGGAGGTGACGATTTCGGTTTTCGGATACGTCATCAAAAACGTTTTCTCAGGAGAAAAAATCGGCGTTAGCTACCTGGACAAGCCGGTCAGCTACACATTCAGGACGAAGGGCTTCTTATTCTCGGCACCGTTTCCGGATTACATGGACTACGACGACTTCTACGCTGGCTCGTTCCACGCGTTGGAGCACGTTTTGATAGAGGCGAGCAACTCTCTTACCGGTGGAGGTAGCAACTACATGGGCGGAATTTCGACTCCGGAAGGAGACATTTTCGTTTACGACTCAACTCCCGGCGGAAACGGTTTGAGCAAGCTCCTGTTTTCAAGACTGGAAAAGGCGCTGAAAGTTGCTTACGAGGTTATGAGCAAGTGCGATTGTAACAGAGTAGATGGCTGTCCGAAGTGCACGTTCAGTTACCAGTGCGGGAACAACAACTCGCCTCTGAACAGACTCGGGGCGATGAACGTAATCGAGAAAATATTTAGAGGGGAAAAGAGAAGGGTGGATGTAGAGAAATACATGGAATTTGCCGAGTTCAGGTACTTCCCCTGAGTTCGTGTCTTTTCAGGAAGAAATACGGTTCCATGAGCACTGAAACGTTGTAGACGATTATCATGCCGAGGTAATCTCCTTTCCTTATATCAACGTCCTCCGCCGGGTATATTACTGCGTGCGTTATCTTTTTATCTTCTTCCACGAGCTTCGGCGGTTCGAAACTCATGACGTCCACGAGCAGAGCCGGATGTCTGGACTTTCCGCTGATCGGCTGTATTATCGTTCCCGAAGGGAATTCGAGCATCTCCATCTTTACGACTTCTGGAACGCCCTTCTTTAACTTTTTACTTTCGGCAGCGTATATCGGCTCTATTAATCCTATCGGACTTCTTTTGAAGCTTAGCGGCTCGATTTCGATCTCCTTGCTTTCGACTTTCCACTCGTCGACCCAGTAAGTCATTCTCGCACGAACTTTTTCGGTCAGGTATCTTAACAGCTGTGCAGATCTCTCTCCAACCGAGATGTAGTAGATGTTCAGGACGCCAAGGAGGTCTCCTCTTCTTATCTCCCCGGGAAAAACTGGAAGGAAGTAAACTTTGTTTATGAGATTCCTCTCTTCGACTTTTTTCAGGCTCGTAGCTTCGAGGTCGAGAATCGTTCCGTATGCGTTCCTCATAATGTGAAGGGGGACGGGGATAGTGTTCGGAGGCAGTTCTATCATCTTTATTCTTACCTCCTCAATCTTACCTTTTTCGACCTCTTTGTCCTCGTCCGCTATGATCGGGAACCACTCGGCTACGTTCCACCTTCTGTACCACATTTCTTCGACAACGCTCTCTTTTCTGCCACTCTCCGTCGCCATTTTGACACTTTTCCTCTCCATTCTGATGTTGACGTCCGGAGCCTCGACTTTTCCGATCATCTCAGCCGGAGCGGTTTTTATCGGGTAAACCTTTACGACGCCGAGGAGATCTCCTTTTTCGATGTCTCCGTCTCTGGTCGCCAAAAAGTATACGAAGTCTACGTTTCTCTCTCCGTCGATTTTTTCGGGTCTGTCCTCTTCGACGTCAACGACTATTCCGGCGTAGTGCCTCTTTATGGCGAGCGGGGAAACCACGGTGTTTGGTGGAAGTCTGATTTTCTCGACGTTTACTCTGAAAATTTCGCCCTTGCTGACTTTCAGGCTTTCGTTGGCGACGAGCAGTTTCCAGTATGCTGTCTTTGCGGACTTAAACGACAGGGTTCTATACATGCCTCACACCATCCTTAATTTTAATTAATGATATTATATAACTCTTTTGGAATTTACGAAACCTTTTTAAGTTGCAACATTGCGCAAACGAGCAATGTTCAGAAAAGTTCTCGTCGCAAACAGGGGAGAAATTGCCGTAAGAGTCATGCGCTCCTGCAAGGAACTCGGGATTAAAACGGTTGCAATTTATTCTGACGCTGACGTGCGCTCTTTTCACAGAGTTTACGCTGACGAGTGCTACTACATCGGAAAGCCTGAACCGTCGGATAGCTACCTCAACATAGAGAAAATAATCGATGTTGCCAAGAAGAGCGGAGCTGAAGCTATACACCCCGGATACGGCTTTCTGGCGGAAAATCCGGAGTTCGCGAGGAGGTGTGAGGAGGAGGGGATAGTTTTCATAGGTCCGAGTGCCGACGTTATCGAGGCGATGGGTTCGAAGGTCAACGCGAGAAAGCTGATGAAGGAAGCGGGAGTTCCAGTTATCCCCGGAAGCGATGAAGTTAGAGACGTGGAGGAGGCTAAAGACTTTGCCGAAAAAATTGGCTATCCAGTAGTCGTAAAGGCGAGCGGCGGCGGTGGAGGAATTGGTATTACCATCGCGAGAAACGAGGAAGAACTCGTTAGAGCTTTCGAAAGAAGCAAAAAGCTCGGAGAGAAGTATTTTAGGGATTCGACGGTCTACATAGAGAAATACCTCTCCAAACCGAGGCACATTGAGTTTCAAATTTTAGCGGACGACAAGGTCATCCACCTCGGCGAGCGTGAGTGCAGCATCCAGAGGAGACACCAGAAGCTTATAGAAGAGGCACCGTCTCCCATATTTGACGAAGAAATGAGAGAGAAATTTGGAAAAATAGCCGTGAAAGGTGCCAAGCACATAGGATACAAGAATGCGGGAACTATGGAGTTTCTGTATCAGGACGGTGAAATTTTCTTCCTCGAAATGAACACGAGACTTCAGGTCGAGCACACGATCACGGAGATGGTTACGGGAATAGACATAGTCAAAGAACAGCTGAGAATAGCGAGCGGCGAGGGAATAAGCGTCGACCAAGAAGATGTTGTCATCAGGGGTCACGCCATTGAGTGCAGAATCAACGCGGAGGATCCGATAAATTTCCTTCCGAGGACCGGAAAAATCACGCACTACAGGTCTCCGGGAGGACCTGGAATCAGAGTTGACAGTGGTATACACATGGGTTACGAAATTCCTCCTTATTACGACTCCATGATATCCAAACTCATAGCCTGGGGCAGAACGAGGGAGGAGGCAATAGCCAGAATGAGGAGAGCCCTCTACGAATACATAATAGAAGGCGTGGAAACGAACATACCGTTCCACATCGTCGTTTTAAACGACGAGGAGTTCGCGAGAGGAAACACCCACACCAGGTTCGTGGAGGAAAGGAAGATAGTGGAGAGAGTTAAGGCCGTCATGAGCAGCATCAGTCACCTGAAGAAGAGGCTCGACGAGATATTTACTGCTGACCACCACGTAACGGAAGATGATATCATCGCGGCGGCTATCTCGGCAGCTTTGACGGAGTATCTGAAGGAGTCCGGAGTTGTGGACATGAAGACGTCGGTTCCCTGGAAGGTTTACAGCAGACTCAAGTCTCTGGGGTGGATATAGATGCCGGACGAAAAGCTCGCCAGAGCACTCAGGGCGAGGATACGAAGGGAGATCCTCAAAAAGATACTGGAGAACGGGAAAATGAACGTAAAACAGGTCGCAAAAACCCTTGGAATATCCGAATACTCCGCTTCGAGACACCTCAAGTTGCTTTACGACCTCGGCATTCTTGACTTTGAAACGAGACATCCCGAGAAGTATTACTTCGTGAAGCTGAAGTCTCTAAAAAAGCTGCTCGACGCTTACGAAGAAGTCGTGGAAGAACTCGTCAGTAACCTGAAGGGGGTGAAAACATAAAGGTCGTCATAATTCTCGGTTCGAAGTCGGACCTTGACATGGGAAAGAGGATAAAAAAGCACCTCGACGCTTTTGGCATCGAGTCAGAGATAAGAATAGCGTCTGCACACAAAACTCCAGAAAAAGTTCTCGAAATCGTTAGGAGCTACGATAGAGCCGTGTTCATAACCGTAGCTGGAAGGAGTAACGCTCTCAGCGGGTTTGTAGACGCGAATACGCCTAACCCGGTAATCGCCTGTCCTCCGATTAGCGACAAGTTCGCGGGAATGGACATACTTTCGAGCGTCAACATGCCTTCTGGCGTTTCTCCGATGCTCGTCTTATACGAAGAAAACGCAGCTCTTGCTGCTGCTAAAATCGTGGCGATGGTAGACGAGAACGTCAGGAGAAAAGTTGAAGAGTATCAGAGGAGAAAGAAGGAGGAGGTGGAAAAAGCCGACGAAGAGGTGGTAAATCTTGGGAACGGTTAAGGATATCGTGCTGTTGATGGAGCCGGGTAAGAATTACGGATACGCGATAATGGAGTTCACAGACAGATTCTCGGTCTTTGATTACGGAGTAATGCCCGACACGATTCCGGGGAAAGGACAGGCTCTCTGCATTCTTTCGGCTTACTTCTTCGAGAAGATCGAGAAGGAGATTATGAGGACGCACTACCTGTTCCTGTTCGTGGACGGTGCGAGGTGCAGAATGCGGGACATTTACTTCCCGACGAACAAGATGATCGTTAGACTGTTCAGAGTCGTGAAGCCCGAACTCGTTAACGGAACTTATGATTACTCGATTTTTAAGCTTTTGAACGGAAACTATGTCCTTCCGATTGAGGTTATTTACCGAAATTACCTTCCGGAAGGTTCGAGCGTGTTCAGGAGGCTCGAAAAAGGGGAGTTGAAGCTTGAAGACCTCGGATTGAAGGAGATGCCGAAGCCCGGGGAAAAACTTGAAAAACCGATAATTGATTTTTCCACGAAATTCGAAGACTTCGACAGATACATATCCAAAGAGGAGGCCGCGAAAATTTCTAACCTCACCGAAGACGAAATGGAAGAACTCGTAAGGAAGGCCTTAAAAATAAACGAGCTGCTGACGAGAGAGTTCGGGAGCAAGGGCATAGTAAACGAGGACGGAAAGTTCGAATTCGCCATAACCTCGGAGAGGGAGTTAATGCTCGTAGACGCCGTCGGAACTCCGGACGAGTGCAGGTTGAAGTTTGAGGGGTTGGAGATCAGCAAGGAGCTTTTGAGAACTTATTACCGAAACACGGAGTGGTATAAGAAGCTTCAAGCCGTCAAAGGTGCTGAAAACTGGAGGAAGCTCGCTGGAGTTCCGCCGAAACTTCCTGAAGAGCTGAAAGAGATAGTCTCCGACCTATACAAGGCTACGTGCAACGAGGTTACAGGAAAGAACCTCCTCGAAGCACCGAGGTTGAAGGAGGCCGTTAGGAGGGCGAAGGAGTATTTGGAGGTGAATTATGGTTAGAGCAGTTTTGGCTCTTGAAGACGGAACGGTCGTCGAAGGCGTGGCATTTGGCGAGGAAACGGACGCTGAGGGAGAACTCGTCTTCAACACGAGCATGACCGGTTACGTCGAAGCCTTAACAGACCCGAGTTACAAAGGCCAGATCCTCATGATGACGTATCCCCTAATAGGTAATTACGGTGTGTGTAGGGACGATTTTGAGAGCGACGGCGTTAAAGTGGAAGGTTTCGTCGTTAGGGAGCTTTGTAAGGAGCCGAGCAACTGGAGGAGCGAGATGACTGTCGACGAACTTCTGAAAGAGTTCGGCGTGCCCGGAATAGAAGGTGTGGACACAAGAATGCTCACAAAGAAGCTTAGAATTTACGGCTCGATGAAGGCGTTTATCGGAGTGGGTGACATATCCAGAGAGGAGGCCGTCGAAAGAGCGAGGTCGCAGCCGTTCATAAGCGAACTCGACCTCGTGGACAAGGTGTGCGTTAAGGAGCCGAAGAGGATCGGCGAGGGGAAGTATGAGGTTGCGTTGATCGATTGCGGAGTTAAGGCGAGCATAGTTAGACAGCTGATTAAGAGGGGAGTGGCCGTAACTCTGTTTCCCTACGATTATCCGGCTGAAAAAATACTCGAACACGATTTCGACGGTGTTTTTGTTTCGAACGGTCCGGGAGACCCGGCGAGGGTAAAGCCCACAATAGAAACGATAAGAAAGCTTGCCGGAAAGTTGCCGATGGCCGGCATCTGTTTGGGACACCAGCTGATAGCCCTGTCTTTTGGGGCGAAAACATTCAAGCTCAAGTTCGGCCATCACGGGAGCAACCATCCGGTCAAGGACTTCGAAACTGGAAGGGTGTTCATTTCGAGTCAGAACCACAACTTCGCGGTCGATGAGAAGACGCTTCCGAAGGGTCTCAGGGTTACGCAGATAAACCTGAACGACATGACCGTGGAGGGTATGGTTCACGACGAAATTCCGCTGATGAGCGTTCAGTATCATCCGGAAGCGGGTCCTGGACCTCATGACACCTACTTCTTCTTCGACCGCTTCGTCGAAATGCTCTCCGAATACTGAGGTGGTGTAATGCCGAAAAGGGAGGACTTGAGGAAAATAATGGTGATAGGTTCCGGGCCGATAGTAATTGGTCAGGCGGCCGAATTCGATTATTCAGGCTCTCAGGCTTGCAAGGCTTTGAGGGAAGAAGGATACGAGGTCGTCCTCGTAAACTCGAATCCCGCTACGATAATGACTGATCCAGAAATGGCGGACAAAACGTACATCGAACCTCTTACGGCTGACGTGGTGGCGAAGATAATAGAAAGAGAAACTCCTGACGCTCTGCTACCCACCCTCGGCGGTCAGACGGCTTTAAATATAGCCGTGCAGCTCCACGAGATGGGAGTCCTCGACGAATACGGAGTCGAGCTGATAGGAGCCAATGTCGACGCTATAAAGAAGGCCGAGGACAGAGATCTTTTCAGGCAGGCTATGGAGAACATAGGGCTGGAAGTTCCGAGAAGTGAGATTGCCGAAAGCGTTAGCGACGCGCTGACGATAGCCGAGGAGCTGGGATATCCTGTCATAGTTAGGCCGGCATTCACCTTAGGTGGAACCGGAGGGGGTATCGCCTACAACAAGGAGGAATTAAAGGAGATAGTCAGAAAAGGCCTCGAACTCTCGATGATTCATCAGGTTCTGATAGAGGAGAGCGTGATCGGGTGGAAGGAGTTCGAACTCGAAGTGATGAGAGATAAGGCCGACAATGTCGTAATTATCTGTTCGATCGAGAACTTCGACCCGATGGGAGTCCACACCGGAGACAGCATAACTGTCGCTCCAGCTCAGACTCTAACGGATTACGAGTATCAGAGGCTGAGAGATGCTGCGATAGACATTATAAGGGAGATTGGAGTCGAGACTGGCGGTAGTAACATTCAGTTTGCCGTCCATCCGAACTCGGAAAGGTTTTTGGCTATAGAAATGAACCCGAGAGTTAGCAGGAGCTCCGCCTTGGCTTCTAAAGCCACCGGTTATCCCATAGCTAAAATAGCTGCCAAACTCGCCGTAGGCTACACGCTCGACGAGATACCGAACGACATAACGAAGGAAACTCCGGCGAGTTTCGAACCGACGATAGATTACGTAGTCGTTAAGATTCCGCGGTTCGCTTTCGACAAGTTTCCGACCGCAGACAGCACACTCGGAACGCAGATGAAGAGCGTCGGAGAAGTCATGGCGATAGGCAGAACGTTCGAGGAGGCTCTACAAAAAGCTCTGAGGAGTCTCGAAATAGGTAGATACGGTTTGGGCAGCGATGGAAAAGACAAACAGCCGAGCAGAGAAGAGATCGTGAAGAAGCTCGTGACACCTAATCCGGACAGAGTATTTTACATAAGATATGCTCTGATGAACGGATTCAGCGTCGACGAAGTAGCAAAGCTGACGAAAATCGACAGGTGGTTCATCAGCAAGATAAAGAACATAATCGACGTGGAAATGGAGCTCAGAGAAGCCGCTAAAAAATACTCGATCGACGAAGTCCCGAAGGAGCTTCTGAAAAAAGCAAAAACTTATGGGTTCAGCGACTATCAAATAGCGAAGATATTTGGCGTCAGCGAGAGGGACGTGAGGAGGGCGAGAAAGAAGAAAGGAGTGGTTGCGACGTTCAAAATGGTCGACACCTGCGCTGCAGAATTCGAGGCCAAGACGCCTTACTACTACTCCACGTACGAAGAAGAAAACGACGCCGTTCCGACGAAGAGGAAGAAAATAATGATACTCGGCAGCGGCCCGAACAGAATAGGGCAGGGGATAGAGTTCGACTACTGCTGCGTTCACGCGGTGAAAAGCCTGAGAGAGGAGGGTTACGAGACTATAATGGTTAACAACAACCCGGAGACTGTCTCTACCGACTACGACACGTCCGACAGGCTATACTTCGAGCCTATAACTCACGAGGACGTGATGAACATTTACGAAAACGAGAAACCTGAAGGTGTCCTCGTTCAGTTCGGAGGTCAGACGCCGCTGAACATAGCGAAAGATCTCGAGGAGAGCGGAGCTAAGATACTCGGAACGAGCGTGGACTCGATAGACATAGCGGAGGACAGGAAGAGGTTTTCGGAGATTTGTAAAAAGCTCGGCATTCCTCAGCCGGAAAACGGTATAGCGTTCAGCGTCGAGGAGGCTAAGGAGGTAGCGAGAAAAATCGGGTATCCCGTTCTGGTGAGACCGAGTTACGTCCTCGGCGGAAGGGCGATGGAAATCGTCTACGACGAGGAAACGCTCGAAAGATACATCAAAGAGGCAATAGAAGTGAGTCCGGAGAAGCCGATACTCATAGACAAGTTCCTTGAGGACGCGATAGAAGTTGAGGTCGATGCCGTTTGCGATGGAGAAGATGTGCTGATCGGGGGCATAATGGAGCACATAGAGGAAGCCGGAGTCCACAGCGGCGACTCTGCCTGCGTCCTCCCGCCGCAGTCACTCTCGAAAGAGGTAATAGACAAAATCATCGAATACACGAGAAAGCTCGCGTTGGAGCTAAAGGTCGTCGGACTCATAAACGTTCAGTACGCGGTCAAGGACAACGAGGTTTACGTGCTCGAAGCGAACCCGAGAGCGAGCAGAACCGTTCCGTTCGTGAGTAAAGCTACCGGGATTCCTCTCGCAAAGATAGCTGCGAAGGTGATGGTGGGCAAAAAGCTGAAAGAACTCGGGGTAAAGGAAAGGCTGTTTCCAGATCACATCTCCGTGAAGGAAGCGGTATTTCCGTTCCTAAAGCTTCCGGGAGTCGATCCGGTGCTCGGACCGGAGATGAAGTCCACCGGAGAAGTCATGGGGATTGACTACGACTTCGGGCTCGCCTACTACAAAGCTCAGCTCGCTGCCGGGATGAAACTGCCGACGGAAGGAACGGTGTTCATAAGCGTGAGGAAGCAGGACAGGGAGAAGATCCTTCCGGTGGCAAGAAAGTTAAAGGAGATGGGGTTCAGAATTCTCGCAACCGACGGAACTGCTGAGTTCCTGAGGAAGCACGGAATCGAAGCCGAAGTTGTTCTTAAGGTTAGTCAGGGGAGGCCGAACGTAATAGACCTGATAATAAACGGGGAAATCGACCTGATCATAAACACGCCGTCTGGAAGGAGGGGCAAGACCGAGGGCTATCTCATAAGGAGGGCGGCGGTCGATTACAACATCCCTTACATAACCACCTACAGCGGAGCTTACGCGGCGGTTAAGGGAATCGAGTCGATAAGAAAAGCCGAGCTGAGCATAAAGTCCCTGCAGGAGTATCACGAGGAAGTCAGGAGGAAGTATGAGGGATGACTTGAGAACGAACTTTTTAAAGGAGCTCGTGAAGGAAGTCGAAGATTTCGCAAAACTCGACGTTTACAGAGACGAGAGAGCAGGAAAGCCCGAAGCCGTTTTTGCCGAAGGAAAGAAGTTTGAGGAGATAGTGAAAATTATAGAGGCCTACAGGTCGAGCGGGAAAAGCGTTCTGCTCACGAGGGTCAGAGAGGACGTCCTCGAAAGGATCAGGGACAGGTTTCCGGAGGCAAGGGTAAACGAGAGGGCGAGAACGGTAATAGTCGGAGATGTTCCGAAACCCTTCGCAAAGGTTTCCGTCTTTTCCGCCGGGACTTCGGACATACCGGTAGCCGAAGAAGCGTGCGAAACGCTGACGTTTTTGGGAATCGAGCCGATAAAGTTCTACGACGTTGGAGTGGCCGGAATACACAGGATCATCGAGCCCATCAGAAAGTCCTTGGAAGAGGGCGTGGTGGCAATAATAGTTGTTGCCGGCATGGAAGGAGCTTTACCGTCCGTGGTTGCCGGACTCGTCGATGTTCCCGTCATAGGAGTCCCTACGTCCGTCGGATACGGCGTAAATCTGAAGGGTTTCACGGCTCTGTTCTCCATGCTCTCGTCCTGTTCTTCCGGGGTCGCGGTCGTAAACATCGACAACGGGTTCGGAGCGGCAGTCTTTGCGAGTTTAATCGCGAAAGTCTCCAGAAAAGGTTTAAATAAATGTTGAGAGTAGCGAGTTTGATATGGCTAAGACGCTCGCGGATCTTAAGGGTTACCACATAGTCGGAAAGCACTCAGCCGTGAAGACGTGCCTCTGGCTTAAGAAGTCGTTAAAAGACGAAGGTTACTGCTACAAGCAGAAGTTCTACGGAATTCCGTCTCATCGATGCCTCCAGATGTCTCCCGCTCTGATATGCAACTTGTCGTGCATTCACTGTTGGAGGCCTCTCGATCTGATGCCTCCGTTCAGGGAGTGGGACGAGCCAGAGTTCATAGTTGAAGAGTCTGTAAAAGCGCAGAGAAGACTTTTGAGCGGATTCTTCGGAACCGAAGGTGTGAACAGGAAGAAACTTGAGGAAGCGCTTGAGCCGAAGCATGTGGCAATAAGTTTGATAGGCGAACCCACGCTCTACCCGAAGATAGACGAGCTCGTCGACGAGTACAAGAGGAGAGGATTTACGACTTTTCTTGTTACGAACGGAACGAATCCGACCGCGCTTGAAAGGGTAGAACCTTACCAGCTGTATCTAAGCCTCACGGCCTACGACGAGGAAAGTCACAGAGCTCTGCAGGGAAACAAGTGGGACAAAATTGCTGAAAGCCTGAAGATCCTCCCGAACCTTGACACGAGAACGGTAATAAGGCTAACGCTGATAAAGGGCGTTAACGACGATCCCGAAAAGTTTGCGAAGCTAATCGACGAAGCGTCGCCGGACTTCGTAGAGGTCAAGGCCTACATGTTTCTCGGATACTCGAGAAAGAGGTTGAAAGCCGAGAACATGCCGGAGCACGGGGACGTGAAGAGCTTCGCCGAAAAGCTTGCGAAGATGACCGGATACGAGATAAAGGACGAATCTGAAATAAGCCGAGTCGTGCTGTTGGTGAGATGATGTTCGAGAAGATCAGGGAGATTTTGCGGGAGAAGGAGCTGGCGAGAGAAGAGTTAATAAAGCTCTCGAGAGAGATGCGGCTGCACTCGAGTAAGGCGATAGCGAACATTCACGCCGGAAACTTTGAAAAGGCGGAAGAGCACCTGAAAAAAGCCGAGGAGATTTTCGAAAAGATCAAGCAGTTCAAGGAGAAGTTCTGGGACATCTACTACCTGTCCTACGACGCGATGCAGGAGTTCGTCGAGGCGAAGGTGTTCAAAAACGTGGTTGAAAAAATGAACCTCGACGTGGACTTACCTCCGGATCTGGAACCCGCTCCGATCCTCGGAGGCTTCGCGGACTCGATAGGGGAGATGAGGAGGTTCGCCCTCTCTCTGCTCGTTAGGGGTGACGATGTGGAGAAAGCAAGGAAAGTCCTCGAACTCATGGAGGAGCTTTACTTCAGGCTGATAGAGTTCGACTTCCACGACAAAATAACTGGAAATCTAAGACCGAAGCTCGACGTGGCGAGAAATTCGATAGAAAGGACGAAAAGCGACCTGCTCTCGGCGATGGTGGTAAAGAGGGCCGAAGACGTCATTAAAAAATTCGGTTAGCACGGGGCGAATATCCTCGGATCGCTGAGCAGTCCACCGTCTCTCTTCTTTTCCTCATTCTTCTTATTTTGACACATGGTGTCACGTTGCAAGGGAGAGTAAAAAAGCTTAACTGTATCACGATTTTTTATGGATAACTTGCGAAACCTTGGTCTATCTAAACCGCAACCCCCCAGCGGACGAGCTGTTAAGCTGACGCTTTCAGCGAGGAAACTTTTGTATTTAGCGCAGATAAACCTTATTAGAGATGAAAGTGTTCGACTTAAACGCGAAAAAATACGACGAGTGGTTTGAAAGAAACAAAGAAACATTCTACAGAGAACTTAGGTGTCTCGCAGAATTTACCAAGGGCTTCGGCTTGGAAGTGGGTGTTGGAACGGGAAGATTCGCAGAAAAGCTCGGGATAAACGTTGGAGTCGACACGTCTGGTGAAGTCCTGAGAATCGCGAAGGGCAGGGTTGAAAACGTTTTGGTCGGCGACGCCCACGAACTACCATTCAAGGACGAAACTTTCGACGCCGTTTACTTTATAACGACGATCTGTTTCCTTAAAAGGCCAGAAGACGCTTTAGCAGAGGCGTGGAGAGTTTTAAAATTCGGCGGAACTCTCGTCATAGCCTTCGTTCCGCTTGACTCTCCTCTCGGAAAGGAGTACGATCGACTTGGGAGGAAGGGGCACGTTTTCTACTCAGTAGCAAGGTTTTACGAAACCGGCGAGCTTTTGGAAATGATTGAGAGAGTTGGTTTCGAAGTTAGAAATGTGAGGAGCACTTTCGTCAAGTATTCAGATTCTGATTTCGTGTGCGTCGAAGCTACAAAACAGCGTGAGCGGATTGCTCTCGAAAGGACTCTTCTCTAATTTTCAGCGCGTCATTACGGAAAAGCTCGCAAGTGGTATGAAGGAGCATCCCGAACTGGCTGAGGAAGATCCCTAAAGTGTTGAGTAAGGAGTGCATCTAACGTTTACAGATTATCGTCCTGATAAAGCGATCTTACGGGACTATACACCAAGAGTGAAGAGTGAAAATATAGAAACCAAAAAAACTCAAATATATCTCTACCGCGATCTACTTAACGTGGACGAAAAGAGGGTTGCCAGATACATCGACAAGCTCAACCACATCGAGGAGAGGTTGGGCGACATAAGTGAGTGGATAATTGATGCCTTAGAGGACAAGAAAACGAAACTCGCGGTTTACAAAGCAGCTCAAGAAGCGATAGAAGCGATGTGTGATGTCGTAGCTATGTTTCTGAAAGACAACGGCATACCCCCTAAAGACGACTACACGAACATCGAAAAGTGGAGCGACCTGACGGGACAAAAAGACCTCGCGAGCTGCTTGAAGATTGCAAACGGGTTGAGGAATAGGCTCGTTCACCACTACAACGGCTTAAACGACAAACTGGCAGTAGAGTCGATAAAAAACGTTGCACCGTGCTTGAGAGAATTCGTCAGGGTGATTAAAGAATGGTTGCGAAAGGTGATGTGAAGAGAGACTTCGACTTCTTAAAAGATAGAGTCCTCGCAGTCTTAATTTTCGGCTCGAGCGTTAGAGGGGAAGGGAGAGACGTCGATGTATGCATAGTGGCCGGTCGCGACCCAGAAGATCTGCTGAAAGAGGTGTTCGCAAATGTGGACGCAAACAAATACGACATATGGATTTTCGAAGAGCTGCCGCTTTACATGAAAATTGAAGTGATCGAAAACCACGAAATCGTCTTCTGCAAGGACGAAGCGGAACTCTACGAATACTTTTACCACTTCAGAAAGCTTTGGAAAGATCAAAAGCGCAGAAATTCCGTAAGTAGAGAAGAACTGAAGCTCATGCTGGAAAACACTGCTGGATAGATAAGGCAACAAAAGTGAGGCTAACGACTTTATTCTTGCTAATCTCTTTA
>CAYXDX010000026.1:0-18654 GCA_964463865.1 uncultured archaeon
CGAAGAAACATAAAGTTACGCCCTACTTCATCGAGAGTGGACAAAAAATAAAAATAAGTGCTTGTTTATATACTTCTGCAAGTTCGAGGTTACCAGAATATATTTAAGTCAGATAATCGCTAAGAAACGTTTGTGACGATAAAGAAGACAAAAAGCACCATGGTTAAAATCAGACTAATTTAGGATTGAAATTTTGCCGTCGGAAGGAAAATCTGCGTCGAGTGTGCAAAAAGTTAAAATCAGACCGATCTTTTCTCAATTCGTCGAATTCAGGCATAAACCCTTGTTTATTGCTTCGAGGTAAAACGAACGCGAACTCGTCCGCTGCACAACCTTTAAATAATATTAGGATTAATCTCGTTTTATGAGAAAAATCCTATTAGATGAGAACGAGATGCCGAAAAGGTGGTTCAACATCTTGCCGGAGCTTCCGGAGGAGCTCCCTCCACCTCTGCACCCGGCGACGAGAGAACCGGTAAAACCCGAAGATCTCGAGCCGATTTTTCCAAAAGCACTGATAGAGCAGGAGATGAGTCAGGAAAAGTGGATAAGAATCCCGGAAGAGGTTAGAGACGTTTACACGCTCTGGAGACCGACGCCGCTCGTAAGAGCAAGAAAACTCGAGGAATTTCTCAAGACTCCCGCCAGGATTTACTACAAGTGCGAAGGGGTTAGCCCTCCGGGAAGCCACAAACCGAATACTGCGGTGGCTCAGGCTTACTACAACGCTAAAGAGGGCGTTGAGAGGTTAACCACTGAAACCGGAGCAGGGCAGTGGGGCTCTGCTCTGTGCTTTGCGACGAAACTCTTCGACCTGAAGTGCACGGTTTACATGGTCAGAGTCAGCTACCATCAAAAGCCTTACAGGAGAGTTCTGATGGAAACGTGGGGAGGCGAGGTTATCCCATCTCCAAGCGACAGGACTGAAAGTGGCAGAAAAGTTCTCGAAAAAGACCCGGACAGTCCGGGAAGTCTCGGAATAGCCATAAGCGAAGCGATAGAAGATGCCGTGAAACACGAAAACACGAAGTACAGTCTCGGGAGCGTTCTGAACCACGTTCTGCTGCACCAGACGATAATAGGTCTCGAAGCGAAGAAGCAGCTTGAGTCGATAGGTGAAGAGCCGGACGTCATAGTCGGATGCGTCGGAGGTGGCAGCAACTTCGCCGGGATTAGCTATCCGTTCGTTAACGACGCCAAGGACGGGAAGGTAAAGCTGATCGCAGTGGAGCCAAAGGCGTGCCCGACGCTGACGAAGGGAGAATACAAATACGATTACGGAGACACAGCCGGCTTAACGCCCCTCCTCAAAATGTTCACGCTCGGTCACGACTTCGTCCCTCCGCCCATTCACGCTGGCGGTTTGCGTTACCACGGAGACGCTCCTACGCTCTGCTTACTCGTTAAGCACGGAATAGTAGAGCCGAGGGCAGTTCCTCAGATACCCACGTTCGAGGCGGGAATAATCTTCGCAAAAACCGAAGGGATCGTTCCGGCTCCTGAAACTAACCACGCGATAAGAGTTGTGATAGACGAAGCTCTAAAGGCGAGGGAGAACGGAGAGGAGAAAGTAATCCTCTTCAACTTCAGCGGTCACGGGCTGCTCGATCTTAAAGCCTACGACGACTTTTTGAGAGGTGCGCTTCAGGACGTTTAATTTCAAAAACTTAATATCCTACTCGATCCAACTTTTTTCGGGTGGTTTTGAATGAAGGTAAACGGCGTTGAGGTAGAGGAGACGTATGCGGAGGCTTTTGACATAAAAGTTGCGAGGGTTTTGATAACTGCCTACGACTACTACTGGGCTTACGTGGCTGCGAACGAAGCTACGGGCTTCGGCACCTCTGTAATCATGTGCCCGGCAGAAGCTGGAATCGAGAAGAAAGCTCTTCCGAGCGAAACTCCTGACGGAAGACCCGGCTACTACATCCAGATCTGCCACATGAGTAAGAAGGGTCTGGAGGAACAGCTTCTGGCGAGACTCGGACAGTGCGTTTTGACGGCTCCGACTACGGCTGTTTTCAACGGGTTGCCGGATGCGGAAGAGAAGTTCGACACCGGAAACAAGCTTCGCTTCTTCGGAGACGGCTACGAGAAGCAGGTTGAAGTGGCTGGAAGGAAGATGTGGGCAGTGCCGATGATGGAGGGCGACTTCTTAATAGAGAACGAGATAGGCTACGTGAACGGAATAGCCGGAGGAAACTTCTTCATACTGGGTGAGACGCAGCCATCTGCATTAGCGGCTGCGAAAGCAGCTGTGGACGCGATATTCGAAGTAGAAGGCGTTATAACTCCGTTCCCGGGAGGCATAGTCGCCTCTGGGTCGAAGGTCGGAGCGAACAAATACAAGTTCCTGAGAGCTTCGACGAACGAGAAGTTCGCGCCGAGCATAAGGGATCAGGTGCCCGACACACAGATTCCTGAAGGCGTTAAAGCGGTTTACGAGATCGTCATAAATGGAATTAGCGTCGACGCCGTTAAGGAGGCGATGAGGGTCGGAATCGAAGCGGCGACGAAGATTCCCGGAGTCGTGAAGATAACGGCTGGAAACTACGGAGGTAAACTCGGTAAGCACCTGATATACCTGAACGAACTCTTCTAAATTATTTTTTAGCACTCTTCTCTGCACGTTTTTATTCCGAGGATTCTGTAAAGGAGGCAGAATCCTGTCACTCCCGTGACTATCAGGGCAATTCCGAGGACGACGAAGAGAACGCTGTGCGGGAGGTAATTCATCACTCCGGCTATTAGCAAAGCGGCGCCGACGATCAACCTTAAAATTCTATCGACCATGCCCTCGTTCCTTTCCATTTTACCACCTTTTAAACTCGATTCGACGACGGGCTTATATTTATTCCCCCACTCAACGCGGCGACGGAGTTTGTCAAGCGGCACTCCCGGAAGCGTCAGACACCGATCCTCCTGAGAAACTCCTCCAGTGCTTTGTTGAACTCGTCTGGTTTTTCCAGCATCACCATGTGACTCGCTCCGTCAATTATTGCGAGTTCGGAGTTGGGTATGTGTTTGTGGAAGAACTCCGCGTATTTAACCGGAGTGAGCCTGTCTTTCTCACCAACGACGATTAGAGTAGGCACGTCGATCTTCACCTTGCCACTCCTGTAGTCTTCGAGCAGGTCGAACCTGTCGCAGAGGGAAAGATCGAGGTGGAGAACGTCGGCACGTTCAAGAAACTCTCTTCTCTTCTTCTCGTATTCCTCTCCTCTCTCTGCAAAGCCCATGTCGAGAATCAGTTCCACGGCTTTTTCTGGCTCGCTCTTCAACCCTTCGAGAATGTCCGGAAGAACTCTGAGCCTCGCTCCAGTGCCGACGAGGATTAAAGCCTCGCAGAGGTCAGGATTCGTGAGGTAAACTTTTTGGACGACTGCTCCGCCTAAGCTGTGTCCGACTAAAACGGCTCTTTTCAGAGTCTTTTTCACGGCTTCGCTCACGTAGTATGCGTAGTCGTCGACGGAGTTTACCTCAGCTTTATCGCTCTCTCCGTGGTTAGGCAGGTCTATCGCGTAGCCTCCGACACTTTCGAGCTGCTTCTCCCACTGCGTAGCGTCACTTCCGGAACTGTGCACGTAAAAAACTTTTCTGTCTCTTCCTTTCAGAATCGACAGCTTCACGTCGCCGATGTCGACCGAAATTCTTTCGAGCATAGGAGAGTTTAGGATGATCGATTAAATAAGTTTTGTAGTGGGGCGTCGCAAAAAATTAATGTAGGGTTAGTACGGGACGAACGTCAGCGCCAGAGCGTAGAATACCGCTGCGAAAAGCATCAGGGTTATGCTGTATCCGAAAACGTCCCTCGCTCTAACTGAGCATATTCCGAGAAGAGGTATCGCCCAGAAAGGCTGAAAGAGGTTCGTCCACTGGTCTCCAGCTCCGTAGGCTATTATCGCTTTACCGATCGGAACGCCGAGCTCCATCGCAGCTCTCGAAATTGTCTCTCCTATGACCGCCCACTCTCCTCCTCCGGAAGGAACGAAGAGGTTCACAAGTCCGGCTATGAGCCAAGCTACGACCGGGAAGGTGGTCGGCGTCGAGATTCCTATGAGCCAGTTAGCCATAATTTTTCCGAGACCGGAGAACTTTATCATGCCCATTATTCCAGCGTAAAACGGGAACTGCAGGACGATTCCTGCCGAGGAGGGTATAGCGGAGTAAAACGCTCTGAGGTAGCGGATGGGTCTTAAGTAAAGCAGTAGACCGACGAAGAGGAAGGTAAAGTTAACTATGTTAAGGTCGAGACCTTTCTTTTGTATTGCGAAGTGGTGGATTATGTAAAAGACGCCCATCAACGCTAACAGAATCCCGATTATCACGCTGTTTTCGATCCTGTCGGCTATCGTTTTCAGTTCGATTTTTTCTTTCTTCTCCTCTTCTTCGAGCAGGTGCGGTGCGTAGTGTTCTATTCTCTTGCAAGCTTTCGGATCGGAAGGAGAAATCGCGTACATCACGGCCACGACGAATGCTATCGATAAAACGCTCAACGTCAGAGCGTATCCGGAAAAGATCGTTGCGCTGGTCGGAATAACGCCTATCAGGTCCTGGAGGAAGTGTCCCTCTGTGGCTGAGAGAAGAGGAGCTGAAGCGGACAGACCCCAGTGCCATATCATTCCCAACCCGGTATATCCGGCCGTTACTATTGCCGGGTAGTGGACGGGAACGCCTCTGAAGTAAGCTTGCCTGCCGACCTCTCTCGCGAGTAGAGCTCCCACGATTAACCCGAGTCCCCAGTTTATCCACGAGAAGACCATCGCAAAGAAAGCAACGAGAGCTGCAGCTTGTTTTCCGTTTTTAGGCAGCGAAGCTAACTTTACGAGCATCCTGTGAACTGCTGGGTGGTAGGCTAAGGCGTAGCCGGTGACGAGGATCAGAACCATCTGCATCGCAAAAGTCAGCAGAGTCCAGAAGCCCTTGTACCAGTAGAGAACCATGTCGACGGGAGACTGCTTCGCTATAACTATCCCCATGACGTAGCTTATGAACGTCAGGATCACTGCGAAGAGAAACGGGTCTGGCATCCACTTTTCGACGCTCGCCGAAATTCTGTAGCCGATCTTTTCGAGTGTGCTGATTCTGAACTCTTCCATAATAGTTCACCTTAATTAATTTTGATAAATTAAAAGATAAAAATTTTACGCTGGAAAGCTATTTCGGGTGACGATTTTTTCAAATTTGAGTAAAAAATCTCGAAAATTCGTCGGAACGTCGTCGAACTCGCGACGAATTTGGCGAACGGTTCGATCAACGCCTTTCCTACCTTCCACAAGTTATATATACAGTGCTTGCACTATAACCACACACTGAAGTCCCGGCTTAGCTCAGTGGCAGAGCGCGGGCCTGTAGTCTGCCCTGCCGCCGGCAGGCGGCAGAGAGCCCGTGGTCCCCGGTTCAAATCCGGGAGCCGGGACTCATTTTCGTTTTAAATCCTCGCTTTTTGTAGCGAGTCTTGAATAGGCTGAAAAAAGTCTGTTACCTACGATCTGCTTCGCTGAGGGGCTCCTCAGAAACCGATCGGAGAAGCAACAGAGTATATCGACATCGATGATAGAGCACGTGCGTGTATGACAAAAACGATAAGCGTTGACGGAAGTTGTGGGGTTTGATAAAGATGCGAATGCTTGGAAGTCTTGCCGATCGCATTGCATTTCTGTCGTCACTGCGGAGATGAAAACGCTTCTTGATTTGATAACGCGGGGCCCACGTGAAACTCCTCGTCGAGAGGACGGAAGCTCTAACACGTTTTGTAGAATAATTTATTTTTCGGCACTCGCACGAACTTCATCGCAATCCTTAAATAACCGACTTTCGAGCTGAAGTCCATGGCGAGATTTCCAGAAGCGGAAGCGAGACTGTTCAACGTAAAGATATGTATGAGGTGCAACGCCAGAAATCCCATGAAAGCGAGAACGTGCAGGAAGTGCGGTTACAAGGGTCTCAGGCCGAAGGCTAAAGAGAGGAAGGGCAGGAAGTAATCACTTCCAGATTTTATCCAGCTCCTCGTCTTCTCTCTCGCTTATTACCTTAATCTCCATGAGCCTCCAGCCGTGCCTGTCTTTAAAGAGCGCCATTGGTCTTCCCTTACACTCAACGACCTGAACCTCTGCGAAATACCTGTGCTTTTTTCTGCACACGGGACAGAGCACTTCAACTTCTTCCGTACTCATCTTCGAACCTCACTATGTCGTCCTCTTCGAGGTATTCGCCGATCGAAACTTCTATTACCTCGAGCGGTATTTTTCCGGGATTTTCGAGTCTGTGCTTAACTCCTGCCGGAACGAAAGTGCTCTCTCCTCTCCTCAGGAAGAATTCCTTGTCTCCTACTCGCACTTTTGCGATTCCGCTCACGACTATCCAGTTCTCGCTTCTGTGCATGTGCATGTGGAGGCTGAGCTTTTCGTTCGGCTTGACTGTGAGCTTCTTTATCTTGTAAAAGTTCGACGACTCGAGAATCGTGTAGCTGCCCCACGGCTTTGCGACTGTTAAGTGCTCTAAAACTCTTTTATCGCCCCTCTCCTTGAGGATGTTGACGATCTCCTTGACCCTCTCCGCTTCCCCCCTCTTGCAAACGAGCAAGACGTCTTTCGTGTCTATTATTAGGTAGTCTTCGAGGTCGATTCCCGCGACGAGCCTCTCGCTTATGACGAGGTTCTTTTCCGAATCTACTCCTATGAACTCTCCGAGAACGGCGTTGTCGTTTCCGTCCTTTTTCATGATCTCGTAAAGCGAGTCGTAACTTCCGAGGTCGCTCCAGGTAATCTTCATCGGAACGACCGCGGCTTTGTCCGTCTTCTCCATGACCGCGTAATCGACGCTCGTGCTTTCGCAGGCTTCGTATCCGTCTCTCACACTCCTCCTGAAGTATTCGATCAGTCCTGGGTATAGCCTTTCCACTTCCTCGAGGAACAGCTCAGCGTCGAACATGAACATTCCGCTGTTCCAGAAGTATCCGCGATTTACGTACTCCTTTGCTCGCTCGATGTCCGGTTTTTCCACGAATTCGTCCACCTTGAATATTCCGTCTCCTATTTTTTCTCCCGGTTTGATGTATCCGTAACCCGTGTGGGGTTTCGTTGGCGCGATTCCGAACGTTATAAGATATTCTCGCGCGAAGTTCTTGGCGAGCCTGAAGTAGCTTTCGAGATCTCCTTCGACGTAGTGGTCTGATGGTAGAACGAGCATCGTTCCCTCCTCCACCTCGAGTGCTCCGTAGACTATCGCCGGAAAAGTGTTCTTTCCTTCCGGCTCGACGAGAATGTTGCAGTTGGCTCCGATCTCGTTGAGCTGTTCGCTTATGAGGAACTTGAACTCTTCACTGGCCACGATGTATACGTCGCTCTCGTCAGTCAGCTTTAAAGCTCTCTCGACTGTGAGCTGTAAGAGTGACTTGTTGTTCCAGATTCTCAGGAATTGCTTAGGGAACTTTTCTCTGCTTAGGGGAAACAGCCGCGTCCCCTTGCCGCCGGCGAGTATGAGAACCTTCATGTTATCTTATTAAGCTCCGTGCTTAATAATCGTTTTCTTAAAGTTCGTCAAGTAATCTACGGCGCCTACGAAAGCGACGACGAGTCCTGCTATAACATCCTCTTTCCCGTGGAGGATTTTCGGCGGTTTGAAAGCTTTGAACGAGATGTAGGTTAACGCGAGGACGGTAGAAATCGTGGCCACGCTAAACGACGTAACGACTTTTGCAAGTTCGAGTTTCGTCTTCGCCGCGAGCATCAACGATATGAGTGGAACGCACGGCGATATGCCTAAGATCAACAAAATCGTAACCGACGTCGTGCGAACGTGGTCGTGCCTTTTGAGGGCTGAGAAGATTGAGTATCCAAGCCCCGTGGCTATTAGAATCGCAGGAGATAGGCTTTCCACAACTTTCGCGAGACTCAAAACGTTCAGGCCTTCTCTCAGCATCATGCCGATAGCAACCGATGTCAGAACGTGGACGGTGGCCGCGGCAAAGGAAAACGCCAACGTCTTTTTTATTCCCCAGTTCCTCGCTTTTCCTAAAACCGCAAACGGAACGTAGTGATCTGGAGCCAACGAGTGAATTACCGCGACGCTTACGGACGCGAAGGTCGGAATGTTCATCGCAGCACCTCACATTTACTTTACAGCGTATCAAATAGATTTTACTTAAAAACTTTTTTGAGTATTAATTGATTATTTTTATAATTTTCATTGTAAGATGATGGAATTCATAATATTCGAGAATTTTCCTTATTTTTATACTAATGCTCGTTCACAAAGCTTATATAACAGTTAGTAGGAATATTCTCATCAAGGAGGTGCATGCATATTTGGTGCGAAAAAGTCTTGCAGATTCCGTTAAGAAAAGGAAAGAAGAAGGACTCAATCCGGTAATAGCGGAGATAAAGGTCTTCTCTCCGAAATACGGAGACCTGCTGAGGGGGAGAAGCATATTTCAAATTCTGAAAATTTACGAAAGCTGCGGAGTTTCCGGAATTTCCTACATAACGGAGAAAAAGCACTTTAGAGGTGATTTTGAAGTATTCAGAGAGATCTGCAGGGAAGCGAGCCTTCCGGTCTTGAGGAAGGACTTCGTAACGAGTAAGGAAGAAATCGAAAAGACGGCGGAAGCGGAAGCATCTGCTATTCTTCTGATAGCGAGTATTTTAAGAGAAAAAACGGCTGAGTTTGTCGACTACTCTCACGAACACGGGCTTGAGACGGTTGTGGAGGTTCACAGAATCGAGGACGTTAACGTCGCGAATCAGACGAAGTCGGACTTCGTCGGAATAAACAACAGAGACATCTTCCTGTTGGAGAAAGACGACGGGAGCGTCGAAGTGACGAAGAGGCTTGCGAAGTTCGTAAAAAGCTCCTTTTTGAAAATAAGCGAGAGCGGGATAAGGGACGTCGAAGATCTGAAGGTCGCTCTCTCCTTCTGCGATGCAGCTCTCGTTGGCACGGCATTCATGCTCGCCGAGAACTTGGAAGAAGTCGTCAGAAAGTTCGTAGGTGTTGGATATGCTTGATAGGATTGTGGAAAGGAGAAACCTCCGGTTTGAGGAGGCCTACGAACTTTTCGAAAGCCTGCTGCGGGAAGACGAAGTTAGAGTCTCAGCGATACTTTCAGCCCTCCAAACGAAAGGGTATACTGCTGAAGAGTTGGCAGGGTTTTCGAAAGCGATGAGGGATCGAGCTGTGAAGGTAAATCTCGGAGAGGTTGTAGACACCGCTGGAACCGGAGGAGACAACTCCAGGACGATAAACGTAAGCACGGCGTCGGCCCTTCTACTTTCAAACTTCGTTAGGGTGGCGAAACACGGAAACGTCGCTGTAACCTCCAGAAGTGGCTCGGCAAACGTGCTTGAGTCCTTGGGAGTAAGGTACGCGCTAAGTCCGGAGGAAGCGAAAGCTATGATAGAAAAAACGAACTTCACGTTCCTCTTCGCACCTCTCTATCACCGTGCGCTCTCGAAGTTGTCTCCGGTGAGAAGGAAGCTGGGAGTTAGGACGATATTCAACGTCGTCGGACCGCTTTCGAATCCGGCAAACCCTACTGCCCAGCTCGTCGGAGTTTTTTCGGAGGATCTCGTAGAGGTTGTTGCAGAGGCTCTGTGCTTGCTTGAAGTAGAGAGGGCGGTGGTTGTACACGGAAACGGTCTCGACGAGGCTAATCCGAGAGGTGAGAGCGTCGTGGCGGAGGTCGATAACGGCGTGGACGTTTATAAGATAGCTCCGGAAGACTTTGGCCTGAAAAGGGTGAGAATCGTCCCGTGTGGGAGCAGCGAGGAGAGTGCCGAGAGAATTAGAGCAGTGTTCTATGGTAGGGGACTCGAAGAAGATCGGATCTTCATCCTTCTGAACACGGCTTTAGCCTTTTACTCGGCAGGATTCGACGACTTTCTCGAATGCAGAGACCTCGCGAAGGAATCTCTCGCCAGAATGCCCTTAAAACTTGGTGAGATCGTATGCTCGTCAAAAAACTTGAGAGAGTAAGTCCTTTGAAACTTTACTCCGTTCTTAGAGAGAGCGATTATCCGTTCATCCTCGAGTCGGCAACAAAGCACGAGAAGAAAGCAAGGTTCAGCTACGTTTCTGCAAACCCCGAATTCGTTGTGGAGGTAAAGGACTTTACAAAGGTCGACGGGGAAATATTCAGTTACGAGAGCAATCCGTTCAAATCTCTGAAAGAACTCCACAGGTCCGTCGGCAGAACTCCTTTTAAGTTCTCCTGCGGATTCGTGGGTTACTTCTCTTACGACTGCGTTCACAACTACATCGGGGGGAGCATAGAAGAAAGTTCGGTTTTCGCCTTTTACACGTCGACCTTCATTTACGATCACGCAAGCAACTCCCTCTACTACTTCAGCTTGGAAAACGACCTGAAAGATGCCGAAAAAGTGGTTAAAAAAGCTAAAAGAACGAAAATCGAAGAAGTTGACGCGGAAGGGTGTGTAAGCGGGTGTGACATGGGTAAGGAAGAGTTCGAAAAAGCCGTGGAGAAGGCGAAGGAATACATTTACGACGGAGAAGTATTTCAGGTCGTTCTCTCCCGGGAATACGAAGTGTCCACGAACCTCGATCCTTTTCAGGTGTACGTCAGGCTCAGGAAAATAAATCCAAGTCCATACATGTTCTGTCTCGAGTTCGAAAAGAGTGTTGTCGGCGCGTCACCGGAGACGCTCGTGTCCGTTGAAGGAAGGCTCGTAAAGGTAAATCCGATAGCCGGGACGGTTGGTAAAGATGAGGGTAGCGCGGAGGAGTTGCTTGGAGACGAAAAAGAGAAGGCCGAACACGTAATGCTCGTCGACCTTGCGAGAAACGACGTGAGGAAAGTCTGCGAAGCCGGAAGCGTGAAAGTCGAGAGGTTCATGGAGGTCGTCAGTTACAGCCACGTCGTGCACATAGAGAGCGAGGTTGTTGGCGTGCTGAGAAGTAACTGCAACGTTTTGGATGCCGTGGAAGCGTGTTTTCCCGCGGGCACTCTAACTGGAGCTCCCAAAGTTAGAGCAATGGAGATAATAGACGAGCTCGAAGCGTCTCGGAGGAGAGTTTACGGAGGAGGGGTCGGTTACGTCTCCGCTGACGGAAACTCCGACATTGCGATAGCGATAAGGATGGTAGAAATCGACGAAAAAGCGAGGGTAAGAGCGGGAGCAGGAATAGTTGCCGATTCTATTCCTGAAAGAGAATTTTACGAGACGGAAAAGAAGATGCGCGCGACTCTGATCTCTCTCGGGGTGAGAGAGTGATAGTCGTGGTAGACAACCGGGACTCGTTCGTGTGGAACCTTGTCGAGTACGTGTCGATCTTCGATGAAGTCAAGATAGTTCCGAACTCCGCCAGTTACGGTGACGTGAAAAAGTTAAACCCTGACGGTATAATAATCTCTCCGGGTCCGGGAAGTCCGAACAACGAGAGGGATGTTGGAAATTCTCCAGAGATTGTGGAAAATGCCGATGTTCCCGTGCTCGGCGTCTGTCTCGGACACCAGATAATAGCGAGTGTTTTTGGTGGTGTAATCGGCAAGGTTAAACCCGTCCACGGAAAGTCGAGCCTCGTCGAACACGACGGGAAAGGAATATTCAAAGGCGTAAAAAATCCCCTCAGAGCTGGCAGGTATCACTCTCTTGCGGTTCTGGAACCTCCAGACGGTTTCGAAGTTTCAGCGAGGGCTGACGGAGTAATAATGGGTTTGAGGAGTAAGGACGGAAGCGTCGAAGGTGTTCAGTTCCACCCAGAGAGCGTCTTAACTCCGAGAGAGGAGGGTTTGAAAATGATCAGGAACTTTTTGGTGATCTGCGATGTTCTTGAAGATTTGTGGGATTAGGAGTTTGAACGAACTTGAACTCGTAGAAAAATACGCGGACGCGACGGGCGTCGTCGTGGAGAGTAACTCGAAGAGAAAGGTAGAAATCGAAAGAGCCAGGGAAATAATAGAGTCTGCGGAGATCCCGGTGTTCGTGGTTTCAACGTGTGAAAGTCTGAACGGCTGGATAGAGATACTGGAGAAAACAGAAGCGGAATTTCTCCAAGTTCACGGCGATTTACCTCCCGAAGACTTTTTAAAGCTGAAGGAACTCGGCGTTAGGATCGCGAAAGTTTTCGTCGTCAGAAAAACCTCCAGTTACCTAAGCGAAGCGACGAGAATTTTGGAAAGGATGAACGAGTACGAAGCGGACTTATTCATTCTCGATTCGGGAGCTGGTAGCGGAAAGACACACGATTGGAGGGTGAGCAAGCTCGTTTCCGAGAGAAAGGAGATCGTTCTCGCGGGCGGATTGACGCCAGAAAACGTAAGGAAAGCTGTAGAGTTCGTTAAGCCGTTTGGTGTGGACGTTTCGAGCGGAGTTGAAAGGAACGGGGTTAAAGACGGGGCGTTAATAAGGAAATTCGTGGAGGCTTTAAAATGAAGTTCGGCGAGTTTGGTGGAAGATTTGTTCCGGAAACTCTGATCGAGCCACTTGAGGAGTTGGAAGAAGCTTACGAGAGGTTTAAGGAAGACGAAGAGTTTAACAGAGAGTTGAGCTATTACCTGAGAAACTACGCCGGCAGACCAACTCCGCTATACTTCGCGGAAAACCTGACGAAGAAAGTTGGAGGAGCGAAAATATATCTTAAGAGAGAAGACCTGCTCCATGGAGGGGCGCACAAGATAAACAACACGATAGGGCAAGCTCTTCTGGCAAAGAAGATGGGTAAGAAGAGATTGATAGCTGAAACTGGAGCCGGTCAGCATGGAGTAGCGACCGCTATGGCGGGAGCGCTTTTCGGAATGAAAACGGAGATATACATGGGTGCCGAAGACGTGGAGAGGCAGAAGACGAACGTCTTCAGAATGAAACTTCTCGGGGCGAGAGTAATACCGGTCGAGAGCGGGACGAAGACGCTTAAAGACGCTATAAACGAAGCACTCAGAGACTGGGTGTCGAGTTTTAAAACTACTCACTACCTCATAGGCTCGGTGGTTGGTCCGCACCCCTATCCGACCATCGTTAGAGACTTTCAGAGCGTTATCGGAAAGGAAACGAAGTCTCAAATTCTCGAAGTGGAGGGAAGTCTTCCAGACGTTATCGTAGCTTGCGTTGGTGGTGGGAGTAACGCGATAGGCATATTCCACCCGTTCATCGAGGAAAACGTAATGCTTGTTGGTGTTGAGGCTGGGGGGAAGGGGTTGGAAAGCGGAAAACATGCCGCCTCGCTAACGGCTGGTAGTAAAGGAGTTCTCCACGGCATGCTCTCTTACTTCCTCCAGGACGAGGACGGACAGATGATAGACACGCACAGCGTGGCTCCTGGCTTGGATTATCCAGGAGTCGGCCCGGAGCATGCGTACCTGAAGGAAGTCGGTAGAGTGGAATACGTGACCGTGAAAGACCACGACGCTTTGAAAGCGTTCGTCGAACTTTCGAGAACTGAGGGAATCCTTCCAGCTCTGGAATCTGCTCACGCTCTGGCGTACGCGATGAAGCTTGCCGAAAACATGGACAGAGACGAGGTAATTGTGGTCAATCTGTCCGGAAGGGGAGACAAAGATCTCGAAATCGTAAGGAGGGAGATTGGTGTTTGAAGGTAGGGCTCTGGTAGCTTACTTAACTGCCGGAGATCCAGATAGAGCGGCTACTTTAAACTTTCTGCTCGAAATTGAAAGGTTCGTCGACGTAATCGAGCTTGGAATACCCTTCAGCGATCCCGTGGCCGACGGAAAGACCATAGAGAGAGCGAACTACAGGGCCTTGAAGTCGGGGTTCAAGTTGAGAGATGTATTTAAAATTGCGAGAGAGTTTAGAGAGCACTCCGAAAAACCCCTCGTCCTGATGACTTATTTCAATCCAGTTTACAGAGTCGGCGTGGAGAAATTCGTAAGGGAGGCTGCGAAAAGCGGAGTCGACGGAATGATCGTAGTCGATCTACCGATTGAAGAAGCCGGGAGATACGTGGCAGTCTGCAGGAGGAACGGAATGAGGACGGTATTTTTAGCGGCACCAAACACCGGAGAGGAGAGATTGAGGAAAATAGACGAGCTCAGCACGGGCTTCGTTTACCTCGTCTCCCTTTTCGGAACGACTGGGGCGAGAGAACTCGTCTCTAAAGAGGTGTTCGATCTGATAAAGAGGGCGAAGAGGGTCTGTAGAAACAAGCTGGCAGTTGGATTCGGAATATCTAAGCCCGAGCACGTTAGAGAAATCTTAAAAGCCGGAGCTGATGGAGTGGTTGTTGGCAGCGCGCTTGTTGAGATAGTGGAGAAGTTTGGTAGAGACGCTGGAACGTATCTTGCGGAGAAGCTTAAAGATCTGAGGAGGGGTTTTGACGCGTGATACGAAAAACTTTTCATCTCTGGTGTAGAACTTCGTTCGTGGGCAGCATACCCGGAGCGCTGTTCGTGACGTTCCTCCTTAACTTGCCCTTCGGATACTGGAGGAAAGCGACGAGGAAGATGTCGAAGGAGTGGTTTTTAGCTGTCCACACCCCCGTTCCAGCCGTTTTTTTGGTGAGGCTTTTCTCGGGAGCGTCTATATTTCACGTGCCTCTCTTCGTAATTTCCTTCTTCTTCGGTCAGTTCCTCGGGGGAAAAACGAGGAGCGTCCTTGAGAGGAAGCTGGACGACCTCAGTAAGTGCATGTTCGTGGATGTCGCGAAGGTAATTGTTAGAGGGGCCGCGCGAAGTTCTTAGGGAAAAGTGTTAATGCGAAAGCTTGCAGAGTTTTTAGCGTGAAGTTCGAGGAGTGGATCTCGGCGAAGACTCCGGAGGAAGCCGAAGAATACAGAAGAAGGTTCAAAATGGCGATTTCGAACTCGATCAGGAGGAAAATTCTGCTCGAACTCGAAAAAGGTGAAATGAGTTTTGAGGAGATCAGAAAAGCTCTTAAAATCGATGACAGACTCTTAAAATACCACATTGACGCGTTGAAGAAGGGGGAATGCGTTATAGAAGAAAGCGGAACTTTCAGACTGACCGAAAAGGGGAAAATTTTAGCGAAACTCGTCAAAAAGAAGGCTTAAAAACGTGCTGAGCGAACTTCCTTTATGCAGCTTGAGGCACTTTACAAGCTGAGTTACGGAATGTACGTAGTTTCGAGCGTGAAAGGGAAGAAATTCAACGGGCAAATAGCGAACACGGTTTTTCAGATGACGCCTAACCCCGTTACGGTTGCGGCGTGCATAAACAAGAAAAATCTAACTCACGAGTTTATAGAAGCGAGCGGAGTATTCTCGGTTTCAGTTCTCGAAAGAGATACGCCGATGAGCTTTATAGGAAGGTTCGGCTTTAGGAGTGGAAGGGACTTTGACAAATTCGACGGCATCAACTACGAGGTCGGCAAAACCGGATCTCCTGTCGTTATCGACAACGCGGTGGCTTTTCTCGAAGCAGAAGTCGTCGATAAGGTGGACGTCGGCACGCATACGCTGTTCGTGGGAAGGGTCGTCGACGCCGGAATTTTGAGCGATAAAGAGGTCATGACCTACGCCTACTACCACTTCGTCAAGAGGGGGAAAACACCCGAGACAGCGAGCGTTTTCGTCGAAAAGGTTAATAAACTTTAGAAGTAAGTATATTTGGTGGGCTAGGCCGGGGGGTTCGGCGTCCCCTGTAACCCGAAACCGTCGTCATGCGGGGGCCGAAGCCGAAGGAAGGCCCGGAAGGGCGGGGTGAAGAGCTTCCCGGACTCGCAGAATCTCCGTCCCGAAGGGCCGGCGGTCACGGTCGGGCTTCCCGGAGGGGATGTCCGCCGTGTTTACCGGGGGGACCGGCCCAGGCCCGGAAGGGAGCAGGCTAACCCCGGACGTTCGGCGCTTTCGGGGGTGCGGAGAGGAGAGTCCGGGAAGTGGATAGCTCCGCCCAGAAGGGTCGACCGGAGGCGCGCCCACCAAACTTTCTTATATCGACTATGCGTTTTCGAACCCTGTGAGGGGCAGTCTGTTCGTAGCGATCTCGGCAGTGCTCATGGGAACGCTTCCGTATTTTGTCAAGAACATTTCCTTGAATCCGTTCTCGATAACTCTGATAAGGCTGTCGTTGGGGTTGGTCTTCGTTTCCCTGTTCATGGTCGTTTTCAGAGAAAAGCCGAGATTAAACAGAGAGCTGGTGACTCTTGGACTCATAAACACCGGCGTTGTAGCTTTCTACATATTCGCAATATCCACGCTTTACGCGGCTCTGGCAGCGCTCCTGCTCTACATGGCTCCAGTTTACATACTCCTCTACAAGCTGTTCAAGGGCGAAATTTCGCGTTCGAGCGTAGCAATAGTGCTCCTCGGAATTTTCGGTCTGACCCTCATGCTTTACCCTTTCGGGAACTTGAGTGTCGGAGTGTTCTTCGGCTTTCTTTCCGGTCTTCTTTACGCTTTGCTCTTCGTCTACATCAGAAAGCTCAGGAGAAACTACTCGTCCCTCCAGATTACGTTCTCTAACCTTCTCGTCGGAACGATCGTGTTGCTTCCTTTCGTAACGTCTATCGACAGCTTTCAGCCAATTTTCGTCTCTCTCGGTTTGATTCCCACGGCCGTGCCTTTCGTTCTGCTGAGTTACGGTATGAAGTTCGTTAGAGAGGAAAACGCTTCGGTGATAGCACTCGTAGAGCCAGTGGTGGCGTCTTCGATAGGCTTCTTCGTCTTCGGCGAAGCTCTCTCGGTCAGGCAACTTCTCGGTGCGATCGCGGTTCTCGTGGCTTCCGGGATAGCTGCTTTAAATAAAGAGGGTGAAGAGGACGTAAGCGAAGATTAGCATTATCACCGAGTGTTTGATTCCCGAGGAGAAGCTACCTTCTCCCATCACTCCCGCCACGAGTCCCGCGAAAAGTCCCTGGAAGACTGCGGCGTGCATGAATATGTTTCTGTAGAATTCCTCGCTGATTGACGCGAGACCCATGAAACCTCCACCGCCCCCGCTCTGCGCGATCTTGGCCGTGCTTTCAGCCAAGACTGTGAGGAAAGTCGTGGTTATTATGTAAACTATGCCTATGAAAACGAAGAACGATATGTATATGATTATGACGTACATGAACATGTTCTTGAGTCTCTCCCTCCTCAGCAGCTCGGCGTTGCTCGCGTCCTTTGCGGAAATTCTCAGAACCTCCGTCACGTTGCCCGTAGATCTTAGCGCTTCAACGAGGAGGGTTATCGTCCTCGTGAGTTCGAACACTCTGATTCTGTTGGCGAACCTTATCAGCGCGTCTTCGAGACTTATCTTCCAGTCGAGATCGGACTTTATCCTTTCAATTTCCTTCTTCAATATGCTCGTCTCCGTTTTAGCGAGCATCGCTATCGCCCTGTGTATAGGCATTCCGCTCTCGTTCGCGGAGGCGAGCTTGTTGAGGAAAACGGGCGTGAGCTTTAGGGCCTGGCTTATCCTCCTCTGCTCGATCTCGTAGAAAATTGAGTATGGAGCGAGCATGATAATCAGCGCTACGAAGAGGTAGTCGTCGAACAGGAAGAACCAGTCCATGGTCGGGCGGAACGGGTAGTTTACGAGGCCGAGGATTATGAATATCATCCCCGCCGGGACGCTGAAGATGAATATGGCGGCGGGATACTTCCTGAGCAGCCTTATCGGGTTGAGGTACTCTTTTCTGAACTTCCACGAGTCCACTTTTTTCTGCACGTCTTCGATGACTTCTCTCTTCACTCTGTGCCTCTCTTTAATGAGCGGGGGTTTGCCGCTCTCCATGGGGCTTATCAGCTTTATGACCATTGCGAACATGAACGAGCCTATTGGTATTATCAGGTAGATTACGCTGTAAAGCATTAACACGTCTCCCTGACCCATTACTGCCATTACCGTCTGAATTATTATCAGGAAAAGCGGACCGGCGACGAAAGCTGTTATGTAGCTTTCGGCCATCAAACCCAGGAACTCAAGAAAGCTTTTCTGATCTTGTCTCGCTCTTTCGAGGTAGAACTCGGCTCTCTCTTCGAAGTAACTTGTGATGTCTCCTCCGCTGTCGATCACCGTTATGAGACCGTGAAGCAGGTCTTTTAAGTTCTCGGACGGCGTATTTTCTATGGCTTCGGTTAAAACGCTTCTGAGATCTCTCGAGAGCATCTTTATGTCTCGAACGATTTTGGAGAACTCTTTCGAGACTTCTCCGTAAACGTCTTCGTAAGCGGCGATAGACTTGAAGATGTCTATTATCCCCATTCCTCCTCTCGCCATGGAATACATGAACATCACGGCGTGCGGCAGAAGGCGATCGATTTTGCTCTTTCTGTCGCTGACTATGAAGCTCGGGTAGATCTTAAAGACAAGCTTGCCGATGTAGTAAAAGACGAAAACCGTTAAAGCAGCTAATACCGTCGCCCAGAAGTACTTCCTGTAAGCGAGCCAGACACTCAAAAACGGTTCTGGGAAAGATATGTCGAAAGTCGGAATTTCCACGAAGTTTATAACGATTATCGCGACGATTATTCCGACGACTAAACCGATTATGGCCATTATGAGTGAAAACAGCATCTGGCTCGCAACGTAGACCTCGGGCGGAACGCTTATCATTGCCTGCTGAAGAGTTTTTCCAAGTTCGTAGTAGTTTATCATCTTTTTCTTCGCTCTTTCTCCGAATATTCTGTAAGCGAGCCTCGTAAACTCGTTCTCGTTCTTTATCATCTTATCATCTCCATAACCTTTTCAGCATCACTCTGATACGCGTGAATTATCCTCGCGACCTCCTTGTAGTCCCT
>CAYXDX010000027.1:0-18546 GCA_964463865.1 uncultured archaeon
GTATAAGACGAATATTTCGCTGAATTTCTCCAGCCCATCCAAACCAGGTTCGAACTCCTCGAATATTTCCAGAACGCTCACGTCCTCCCTGAACTTCCCCTGCCTCGGAGCCTCGTCTTTAGTTTTATATGGCGACCTGACGACACCTATCGGTATGAGCTCCATAGACTGCTCTGCGCACGAATAAATTTATAACCAGCGCCGTCCGAACTCGTGTTCGATGAAGGGGCTCGACGTCGTTGCAGTCCTGATCGCGATGCTCGTCCCGTTTTTCGCCTTCAAAAGCCACGACCTGACTTCGTATTTCTACTGGTTTGCCGTGACCTTCGCCTATTTACTATTCGTGTGGGCGAGGAGGTGGGAGGTTGAATGAGTTTTACGCTCTCCTTCTCATCTACGCTGTCGTCGGAACAGCTATAGCGATTTACTCGAGGAAGTTCGGCCACGAGACTCACGAAGACTACTTCATCGCCGGACGTAACGTCGGAGGCCTCGTGTCGGCGTTAACTTACGCTGCAACGACGTATTCGGCCTTCATGATGGTCGGCCTCGTCGGGCTCAGCTACGCGACCGGAGTCGGCGCAGCTGCTTTCGAGCTGTTCTACCTCGTCGGAACCCTCGCTTTACTTTCGCACTTCGCTCCGAAAATATGGAGGTTCGCGAAGGATAACGACGTAGTGACTCCAGCGGAGATGTTTTCGAAGAGGTTCGGAAAGCTCGAAGGTCTGTCCTCTGCCGTCATTCCCCTCGTCGCGCTGATCCCCTACACGTCTGCGCAGATAATAGGTGTGTCCCTCGTTTTAGAGAAGGTCGCTGGCATGACGTTCGGAGAGTCGCTGATAGTTTCCGTCGTTCTCACGTGCGTGTGGGCGCTGATTGGCGGTTTGAGGGGTGTCGCGTGGACCGACGCCGTTCAGGGACTGGTGATGCTGTCTGCAGGAGTTCTGGCGCTGATTTTCGCCGTCAGCTTCGTCGACGGCAACGTAATCGGGCAGGCAGCAAAACTTGGAGACCTGCTTGTGGTTCCGAACAACGTGTGGACGGTAGAGAAGTTCTTGGCGCTCACGACTCCTTGGTTCTTCTTCGCCCTGACGAACCCTCAGGTCGTTCAGAGGGTCTACATACCGAAGTCTGAGAGAGCCCTGAAGAGAATGGTCGTTCTTTTCGGACTCTTCGGACTCGTATACACGTTCATCGTAACGTTCGTCGGAATCTCGCTGAAGGTCGCGACCCTTCAGGGAACGTTTCCGGAGGTAACGAGCAGGGACGAGGTTACGCCGGTTTTCATCACGATGCTGCCCAAAGCTGCTGGACTCATCGTCGCTCTGAGCATACTCGCCGCGGCCATAACGACCGCGAACTCCATAATTCTCAGCCTGTCTTCGATGATATCAAGGGACATCTTCAGAGAGGAAAGGGTGTTCTACGGGAAAGTCTTCGTAGTCTTCCTCTCGATAGTGGTGGGAGCCTTCGCGTTCCTAAGGCTCAACTACATAGTCGAGCTCTCGGTTCTGTCGTCTACGCTGTTACTCTGCTTCGTTCCGGCAACTGTAGGCATGTTTTCCGAGAGAATAGAAAGGGCGAGGCTTTCGATAGTTTCAGGATTTCTCGCGGCTCTCGTGTTGGGCGCGCTGAAGGTGAAGCTATACAGCGTTCTTTCGCTCGTGGTTGCTACAATAGTTCTGCTGGCAGAAAATTATAAAAAAATAGTTAAATAACTCCCTCCTCCTTCAGCTTTTCGAGTTCGCTCTTGCCGAGCCCGAGCATTTCCCTGTATATTAACTCGTTGTCGGCTCCTACTCTCCTGCAGACCCACTTGATCCTGCCGGGGGTCTTTTCGAACTTGGCGACGACGCCCTGAACTACCAGTTCTCCGTATTCCGGATCCTTTACTTTGAGGAGTATTCCGCGCTCCCACCAGTTCTCCTGTTTGTATGTTTCGATAGGCTTCCAGACTTCTCCGGCGACGCACGTTCCGTCTCCCTTGTATTCGAGCGTTGCCTGAATGATCTCCTGCACCGTTCTCTCTCTGCTCCACTTCTCTATCTCCTCGAGGACGACCGGCCAGTTCTCCGGAGTCAGCCTCTCCTTTATCGTCGGATACTTCTCCCTCAGGTCTGGCCTGTTTATTATCTGCGTCAGCGCGTAGAAGTTTATGTCGCTGAAGCCAGCCATGAACGCCATTCCGTCTTTAGCTCTGACGAGCGTGTAAACGAAAACCGCCGGATCGAAGTTCGCCACTCTGTCTATCGTCTTCTTCCTGTAGTGGTAATACTGGACGTAGTAGTTTGTAACCTTCGCCATCGCTTCAGGCGGCGCTACGTCGATGAACTGCCCTTTGCCACTCTTCATCCTCCAGTAGAGCGCCACGAGGATTCCGAACGCTGCGAAACCGCCTCCAACGTACCATCCCATCCAGTTACCGAGCTTCGTCGGAACTCTCGTATGCTCCGGGTATTCGGTGTATTCTTCCGGAATTCCAGTCGTCCAGACTATGCCGCCCATCGCCTGGTCTATGACGTCGTAGTCTCTCATCTTCGTCTTAGCCTTTGGTCCGAAGTGACCGAAGCTGTGGATCGCGCAATATATCAGCCTCGGGTTAATCTTTCTCAGCTGCCTGTAGCCTATCCCAAGCTCGTCCATGTATCCGGCCGGGTAAGTTTCTATCAGAACGTCGGCCTTCTTCACGAGCTTCTTGAGAATCTCCCTGCCCTTCTCCTTCGTTATGTCGAGCGTTATGTGATACTTGTTCCTCCCCTCTACGATGTAAGCCAAACCAGTATCCTTGTGCTTTATGCCGAAAGGAGTCATCTTCCTCGCGATGTCGCCGCCGGGTGGCTCTATTCTGATAACCTTGGCTCCGTATTCTGCTAAGAGCGAAGAAGCGTAAAGCCCGGCGAAGCTTCCGTAACTCAGGTCGAGGACGACCACGTCTTCAAGAGCTTCCGGCTTCAGGTGAGCCTTTCTCGGATCTGTAGCCTCTCTAACCCATTCGACCCAGCTTACCTCCTCCATATTACCACCTCACGGGTAGAACAATCCGCTCTTGCCATCCCAGTCGGCCGGCGGGCAGCTCCATGGCACGTTTTCGTCCCACTTTCCTATGACGCCCTTCTTGTAAAGCTCCTCGAGTTCGTCCTCGCTCATTCCGAGTATCCTTATGAACACGTGCTCGTTGTCGATTCCGTTCGGCCTCGCGGTCCACTTTATTCTTCCGGGACTCTCGCTGAGCTTGGGCACCGGACTGACTTCGGCGAGCTCTCCGAAGATCGGGTCCTCGTAAATCCATATCGACTTTCTCGCCCTCCAGTGCTCGTCCTCGTACTGATCCTTGGAGCTCATGACCTTCGCTGCCGAGAACCCGAACCTTTCCGCGATTTTTACGAGCTCTTCGACGGTCTTGTCTTTAGCCCAGCTGTGTATCGCTTCGTAGATCTCCTTCTGGCTGTCCTCCTTCAGCCTCGCGTCGATGTCCGCGTACTTCTCGTACAGGTCCATCCTGCCCATCGCCTCGCACAGACCGAAGAACTCCTCCTCGCTGAATGCCGCTAAAGCAACGAAACCGTCCTTCACCTTGACTATGTCCGAAGGAACAACGGCGACGTCCCTGTTTCCGTATCTTTCCCTGTTCTTTCCTGTCAGGTATATGTAGAGCCACGTCCAGTCCATGTTCCTCATGAGGTTCTCCGCCTGCGGGTGGTCTATGTACTGACCCTCTCCGGTCTTCTCCCTCCAATACAGCGCTACCATCACGGCGAACGCGCCCATGAGAGCTCCGTAGAAGTCGCCGATCCACGCTCCGGCCTTGAGAGGAATGGCATCTGGAAAGCCCGTGATCTCTATGAGCCCGGAAGTCGCCTGAGCGACGGCGTCGTAGCTCGGCCTCATCGTGAACGGTCCCCACTGTCCGAACCCGGACATGCTTATGTAAACGAGCCTCGGGTTTATCTTGCTGAGCTGCCTGTAGCCGAGACCCCACCTGTCCATCGTTCCCGGCCTGTAGTTCTCGACTACGACGTCGCACTTTCTCGCGAGCCTGTAAATGAGCTCCTTGCCTTCCGGCGTCCTCATGTCTATCGCCACGTGATACTTGCTGTTGTTCGTCGCCTCGAATCCGGCGGCGAGGACGCCTTTGTGGAAGTCCGCGAAGGGAGTAAGAGGCCTCATCGTGTCTCCTCTACCCGGCATTTCCACATGGATGACTTCAGCCCCGAACTCCGCGAGATACGTCGCGACCATTGGTCCGAAGATAAGGGTTCCGACGTCGAGAACTCTTATGCCCTTTAAAGGCTCCGGTTTGTCGAAGATCTCCTCCGGGTTCATCAGTTCTCTGATGAACTCCGTGTAGGGCAAACTGTCCAAGTCTTTCTCCAAAACCACCACCTCCAGCTACTGTTACTATTGATAATTGATGACAATAATAAATTTTTTCAAAATTTTCGTAGTTACTATAGCGCAGTTTTAATACTATTCGTATTCAGAAAACGTTTTATCCGATCAATAGTTACGGTTTCCCGTGAAGCCAACAGGAGTTTTCTACCATCCGAGCTTCAGCAGGAGGAGTTACCTCACCATAGGGACGAGACTGAAGGACTTTCCGGAAGCTTTCGAAGAGCTGAGAGCATTCGAGAACTTCCGCCTGATAGAGTGTCCGGAGGTTAGCGAGGAGCTAATACTGAAAGTTCACGAGCCAGATCTTCTTGAGGGTGTCAAGAGCGATCCGCTCTGCTCGACCGCGTGGCACTCTGCTGGCGGAGTTGTGAAGGCTGCGGAAATGGTTTACAGCGGTGAATTGAGAAACGCGTTCTGCTACATAGGTGCCGGAGGCCACCATTCCGGCAGAAGAATATTCTGGGGATACTGCTGCTTCAACGACGTCGTCCTGTCGATAAGAAACCTCAGAGACAAGTTCGGGAACGTCAGAGTCGCAATAATCGACACCGACGCTCACCACGGAGACGGGACGAGGGAGCTCGTCGAAAGAGACAAGAATGTGCTGCACTTCTGCATCTGCTCGGGAAACTACGAGAGCGAGGACGGACTTAAGGTGGACAGGAGCTACATCGGTTTGAGCAGGGAAGAATACGTCAATTTGGCTGACGAGTTCGTCGAGAGAGCGGAGAAGTTCTCACCGGATCTTATTTACTGGTATTTTGGCCACGACACGCACGTCGGAGACTACGGGGACATAGGGCTCACGGTGAACGAATACGTGAAAATAGCGGAAAAGCTGAAAGCCGCCGCGAAAGAAATCTGCGACGAAAAGCTCGTGGTTGTTCTCGGAGGGGGAAGCATCTCGCACATAGCCAAGGTTTCCACGCTCGCGATAATAAAGGAGCTTCTGAAGCCTTAGCGAAGCTTCGAAACCCTGACGTCGACGACGAACCTGTAAACTCTCGGCGCGTAGCTTCCGCACTTCTTGATCTTCTCGACCTCCACCTCGGCGCCTATTTCGGAGAACTCCTCTTTTACCTTCCTCCTGATGTCCACCACCTCTTCCTCTCCGGCGAACGTGTAAACGTGGACGTAGCTACCTTCCCTCAGCTTTCCTTCAAGGAGGTATATGTGGTTTTCAGCATGATAAGGAGCGGGCATGACGACGCGATCGAAGGAACCTTCGAGCCTCGGAACGACGTCCTTGACGTCACCTTCGATGACCTTCACGATCTCTTCGACCTTGTTGAGCTTCACGTTCTGCCTGAAGTATTCCACAGCGACGGGATTCAGCTCTACTCCGATAACCTCCGAAGGCTTCGAGAGTCTCGCGATGACTATCGCGTAAGGCCCAACTCCAGCGAACATAACCAGAACTCTCTCACCTTCTCTCACCATCCTCGCTATCCTTTCCCTCTCTCCGGAGAGCTTCACCGTGTAGTAAGCTTTCGTCGGATCGACCAAAAACCTGCAACCGTGCTCCTTGACGATTGTCTCAGTTTCTCCTCCGTATATTACCTCGTACTTCGCTATTCTGTAATCGCCTTCCACCTCGCCGACTTTCCTCAGAACCGTCTTGACGTGCTTGTGCTTAGTCAGAATAGCTTTGACTATCTCGTCCTTCAGGTGGAGAATCTCGTCGGGTATCTCGATGATTACGACGTCTCCGATTATTTCGAAGCTCCTTCTGATCTTGGACAACTCCTCGGGCTTTACTTTGTCCTTCAGCATCTCCTTTAGGCTCATCGCAGACGTATCGTCGTTCAGTAGTAAAAGGTTTTCACAGGAGCACGGGAACCATAATCGACCCCATGCATGCTATCGGCCTAACTCGGAGCATGTAGGCTGAAAGTCCTATCAGCGATGCCGTGAAGAGTATCGCCAAGCCTAATATTCCGCTGACCAGCGAAACTGAAAAGATCAGAGACACCAGCACGATCGCCGATACTTTCCCAGCGTCGACTTTCGAGAAGAGCTTAGACATGGGTTTGGCGAGCAGAATGCAGAGAGCCGCTGAGAGCGTCGCCACGGGTATTACGAGCAGAGGAATTATGAAAACGAACTTTTCGGTAATTCCGCTTTTTATCGCCGCAGCTACGCCGCTTCTGACCTTTCCAGCACCCAGCATCGCGAGGCTGAGTATTGCCGCTGAGGTGTTTGCCGAGCTAACGGCTGCCACGTAGCTTTCCGGATCTTTCGATCCAGACGCTGCCACGCCCGTTGCGACTCCGGAGCTTATTCCCGGAAACATCGAAACGAAGAATCCGGCTACGACACCTTTTAACACGCTTACGAATTCCGGTTTCTCCACAATTAACCTCTGCTCAGCTATTTTCTCCGCTTTCAGACTCTGGAGAAGAGCCGGAACTCCAAAAAGTCCAGTTAGGAGGGGAAACAGATACGCGTTACCCAGCTTAATCGTCGCGAGTCCGAGCAAGCCAGCGGTAAGAAACACAGCGAGGAACAGCGCTCTCTTTTCGTAACTTGCGAGCGATCCGCCGAACGGATCTCTTTCGTTTATCAGAAAATACAAGACCGTTGCGACGATTACCGGTTTGTAAAACGCTTTGAAGTTAAACCCGCCGGCGAAGAGCAGCAGGTAGAAGAGGGGTAAAGATGCAAGAGCCGAAAGTAAGCTCGAAAACGCGGAAATCGTTACGGCTTTAACGCCTTCACCCCTAATCACGAGTTCGTGTGCCGGAAATATCGCTAAAGCTGTGTCTTCTTCGGGAACGCCGACGAAAGCTGCGGGGATTATGTTCAGAAACGTGTGGGCAATCGCCATTGAAACGATGAGCGCAGAGTAATCTTCTCCGTAAGACTGCAGAAAGGGTGCGAGAGTGTTCGGGTGAAGGCCGGGAATCAGTCCCGTAATCGTTCCAAGGAATACTCCGACCAAACTTTCGACGATCATTCGAGGAACTTCCTCACGAAGTCCTCGCTCACGTTACTCACCTTCGAAATCTCCGCTGCGTCTTTGCTTCCTATCCTTTTCGACAGCATCTCGAAGTAGTCCGCCGCGACCTCTTCGTCTTCAAGGTCCCACATTCCAGAAAACATCGGGTGAGCGTCCTTCAGAAAGTCGCTGACCCACTCTATGTTTTTGCCTTCGAAAAACCTCTCGATGTATCCTTCTTCGTAGAGCGGGAAATCCCTGAGTATCATTTCCACGGAGCTCACGAGCGTTTCGTAGTCGTATTTCTTGTTCGGCGGCGAGTAACTCTCGATTATCCTGTCGATCTCCTCCTTGCTAACGTCGAACAGCTTCTTCCCAGACGACTTCGAGAGCTCCTTGAGAACCTCGTACGTCCTTCTATCGATGGGAACTTTTCTCGACTTTCCGGCCCTCCTCAACACGACGTAGTGGATGGAGTTAGCTACTCCAAAGTCCCTCCTCGTGAAGTTCGTTATCTCCTCGTAGCTCGCGAGGGTCGAAAGGATTAACCTTATCAGCGCGTGGTCTCTCAGGTTTTTCCTCGAGGCTATGCATATGTGCTGGAGGTCTTCTTCGACCTCGACGAGTTTGTAGCTCATAGTAAAGGAGATAATCCGGAAAGACTATTTTAATTTTGTGAAGCACCCCGCGGTCGTTCAGGTGAGGACGGAGGTTGAGAAAGCTCTCGACGTCGCCAAGAAATTCGAAACCGAGATAGAGCGCGTTAAAGGTGGCGTGGACATATACTTCGAAGACGTGAACGACGCGAGAAGGTTCATAAGCATATTCAAGAGGGTCGTGGGGAAGAAGATCAGCGTAAAGTCGAGCACGAGTTACGCCGGGTTGAGGAAAGGGAGGGTGAGGTACCTCTTTACGTATTCGCTGAAGGAACATGAGGGTTGAGGACTTCGTCAGGATAAGGAGAGAGCTCAGAAACATATCGGACATCGAGCGGTTGTCGAGGAACCCCGGGGTCAGCAGGGGGACGCTGTTCAGCATACTCGTTCAGAAAAAGGTGTCTTTCGTCAGAAGGAACTACAGAAGGTTCGAGAGCAGAGTGCAGGAAATCGCGGAATTCTGGGAGAAGAACAAGAGGTTTCCGAGGTGGCTGAAGCTTCCGAAAACTATGAAACTGAGACTGCTCTTCAAAGGACTGGGGTTTACGAAGAGGGAAATTTCGAAGGCGCTGAAACATCCGGACAGCTTGGAGGAGTTCAGCGACCTGATCTACGACGCGATTCTGACGGACTTCGTATACTCTCCGATAGCGTCGGAAAACCTGAGGACAAGGGGAACTATAGGCGAGAAAATTACCGAAGCTTACCTTCAAAGTCTGGACGTCGAATACCTCACCGAGAGGGAGCTGAGGGGTGGCAAAACCCCAGACTTCCTCGTGCCGAACGGAATCGAACTCGGAGGAGCAAAAGTATACTGGATAGACAGCAAAGCGATGTTCGGCGACATCTTCGCTCACGAGGAGGGCTACAGAAAGCAGTTTCGGAGCTACGTTGAAGAGTTCGGTCGGGGAGCCGTGATATACTGGCTCGGCTTTCTTGACGCGATTAAAGAGAAAGATATAGTCTTGCTGTCGGACGTGGAAGTCGAGCATCCCGGGAAGAGGTTGCTAAGAGATATGACTGTCAGGATGGGGGAAGACGGAGACTTCACGTGGAACGGCGGAAGCTACGTGAAGAGCGAAAAGTTCGTCTTCGAACTTATTAGGCTTTTCAGGAAGTTAAGCGATGATCCGGTGGTGAGCGTCGGAGAGGAATCAGGAGCTCTGAAGAGAGTGCTGAGAAACTTCGGCTACCGAACGGTAAATGTTGATAGCGCTAAAAAGTGAGTGAGGATAGTTCGATTATCTCCTCTCTCCGGTTTTCGGAACGAATTCCACGACCTCCTTCTGGAACATCGGCTGCGGGTAGAGTTCCATGAGCTCGTATACCTCGTTAGGCACCTCCGTCTTGACGTTGAACCCCATTTCCCTCAGAACTTCCGGCGTTAGCGGATAGTCGTGCGTCCACCTGCCCTCGGTTAGCATCTTCGCTATTTCCTCAGCTTTTTCTCTACCCATTCTGTCTTCGAGCAGCTCAACTATGAATCCCCTCAGCTGTTCTATCGCCTTCTCCGCTATGTCCGCGAGAATGAGAGTCTGGTCGTCCACCTCGTTTACGTCTTTTTTGCTCACCGCCCTGAGTATCGAAGGAGCTGGATACCCCATTATCTGCGGATCCAGAGGGCCGAGGACCGCGTGCGGATCCATGATTATTTCGTCAGCGGCTATGGCTATCAGCGTCCCGCCGCTCATCGCGTAGTGCGGAACTATCACCGTCGTTTTCGCTGGATGATCTTTGATGGCCTTCGCTATCTGCGTCGCCGCGAGAACGAGACCTCCGGGCGTGTGGAGGATCAGGTCTATCGGCGTATCTTTCGGCGTCATCCTGATCGCTCTCAGCACCTGCTCCGAGTCGTCTATGTTTATGAACCTGTAGATCGGTATTCCGAGGAAGCCTATCCTCTCCTGCCTGTGTATCAGCGTTATAACACTGCTGTTCCTCTTCTTGCTCAGCCTTTCCATTGCCCTCGCCCTCATTAGCTGAAGCCTTCTGTAGCTCAGCTGCGGAGACAGGAGGATGTAGACGAAGAGCAGGAACCAGAAGAGCGAGAACGGGTCGAAGTAGTTCATGTATTAAACTCGAATGATAAAACTTTAAAATTATTTTGCTTCCGCGGAAGCCGTTATATACTTTCGGAGAAGAGATACCGTTATGGAAGAGAAAAAGAAGGTCGAGGGGAAGGAGGTTCCCGACGAGTTCGACGAACTGATGATGAAGCTTGCGAGCCAGCAGATAAGAGCGGACTACCGGAAGAGCCTCGGAAAGGAATACGCGAGGAGGAGCTGGGACGTCGAGATAAAGAAGGCCATCGAAAAAGCGAGAAAAAAGGAAGAGTAGTCAAGTCAGGTAGCGGGAGGCGAAAGCTTTCACTCTCTCGACGACCCTTTCGATCCTCTTTATAGCCGTTCCGAGGTAGTTTTCCGGTTTAACGAGTTCCTCGATTTCCTCTTCGCTCAGGTATTTTCTAACGACCTCGCTCTCGATCAGGACGTCTTTCAGGTGCTTCCCCTCCTCCCTCGCCTTGATCGATAGCTTTCTAAGTAGCTCGTGGGCGTCCTGCCTGCTCATACCCTTCCTCGTAAGAGCAATCATTACGGCTTCGCTCATGTTCAGACCTTTCTGCCTCTCGAGGTTCCTCTTCACGGCCTCCTCGTTTATTCCGAGTTCCTCGACGACCTTTATCGTCTTCGTCAGTATGTGGTCGAGCAGTATCGTCGCCTCCACGAGGATTACCCTCTCGGCCGAAGAGTTCGTGAGGTCTCTTTCTTCCCAGAGAATCGAGCTCTGGTGCTGCGGCTCTACGAAGCCTCTGACAACTCTCGCGAGTCCGCATATTTGCTCGCTGTCGATCGGATTCCTTTTGTGCGGCATCGTCGAGCTTCCGACCTGCCTTTCCTTCTCGAACCTCTCGAAGACTTCCTCCGTTTCGGCTCTCTGAAGGAGCCTGATGTTCGTCGCGATTTTTTCGAGGGTCGTCGCGACGTTGGACAGGAACTCGACGTATTCGCAGTAGATGTCCCTCGGAATTATCTGACTGCTTATCTCAGCCGGTTTGAGGTTCAGAAGCCTCATGACCTCTTCCTCTATCTCGAAACCTTCGTCGCCGAAAGCTGCCTGCGTCCCCACGGCTCCGCTCATCTGTCCTACTAAGAGGCGTTTCTTCATCTCCTCCAACCTTTCGAGGTGCCTCTTCACCTCGCTCGACCAGAGAGCGAACCTGAATCCGTAAGTCGTCGGCAGGGCAGCCTGCCCGTGGGTTCTGCCCAGACAGACGAGGTTCTTATATCTTTCTGCCTTTTCCGCAAGCTTCAGAGACAGCTTCGCGAGTTTAACTTCGAGGATCTTTATAGAGTCCCTCAGCTGCGTAGCCACTGCTGTGTCGATTATGTCGTTCGAAGTCGCTCCGAAGTGTATCCACCTTGAATCGTCCGCAACTTCCGATATCGCTTTAACGAGCGCCATCACGTCGTGCTTTATCTCGGCTTCGATCTCCTTAACTCTCTCCGGCTTTATCCTCCTCGCCCTCTCAGATATTTTTTTAACCGCGTCCATGCTTATGTAACCCTTCTTCGCGAGAGCCTTCAGAAGAGCGATCTCTACTCTTATCATCCTCTTTATCCTACTCTCCTCGCTCCAGATCCTTTTCATCTCTGGAGTGCCGTATCGATAGTCGATAGGGTGAACTATCATCAAGCTACGGAGCTGTGAGAAGTATTAAAAATGTTCTCAAACGCTTCAAAAAATTTAAAACAGAAGTCTGTTGTCCACGTCTTTTACCGCGTCTCTAACGCAGAAAAATTCTTTCTTTACCCTCTTGAGATACTTACACTTCTTACCAGTGTATCCGGAGATGCACAACTGACAGTCCTCGGGGTAAACTCTCTTAACACCTAATCCATACTTCTCTATCATCAGCTCCAACATGTTCCCCACCTCCGTTATCGTGAGAACAGTCAGTTTTTTACAATCTTGGATGTCAGGTAATAAAAACGTTCCGCTTTCTCCGACTAACGGATTTTCCTTCCCCTGAAAGCGTCGTAGATTCTCCTCGCGAACTTTTCTCCTATTCCCTCGACCCTCATGAGCTCCACGACCGACGCGTTCGCGATGCGCTGAACGTTGCCGAACTTCTTGAGCAATTTTTTGGCCCTCTCCTCTCCGATTCCCGGTATCGCCGTGAGCATCGCTACTTCGTAATCCTCCCTCGCCCTGACCCTCGGAAGAATTCTGAATTCACCCTTTCTGACCTTCTCGCCGATGAACTTAAGCGCGAGCACGGAGTCGAACTCGTCCTCGAAGACGATCGGGACTACCTGGCCGGGATCGTTCTTCACTGCTATCGAAACGATCGCGCCGATAACTGCTTCTCTCCTAATCATCCTCCTTGACAGAACCTCGTTTATCGACCCTACGATGAACAGGAAGCTGAGTGGATACCTCGAAGAGAGCGCGCTGCACTGCCTGAATATCCTTCCGTCTATCGTCGAGTTCACGAAATCCTCGGCAGTTTTCCTCTCAACGACTACTTCGCGAGACCCGTGGACGATCAGAAAGTCACCAATTTCGAGCCTCTTAACCTCGAACTCGACCTTTGCTCTTTCGAGCATTTCGAAGACACGCTCGGGCTCTCTGTCGTCGACGAATATCATCGCCTACCACCGAACGACTTTATCAGCTCTTCGTAAATCTCTTTCTCCTTACCTCTCGACGTCTTCCTCAGCTTTTCTATGATCAGCTCCGGAGTGCTCCTTCCGATCTTCCCGAAGATCGGCTGTCTGTCTACGATCAGCTGGAAGTTCTCGTCGAGACCTTTCGCCTCTATTCCGTCGACCCTCGCGAACTCGAGTTCCGAGAGTTCGTCTCCGAGGTGGGAAACGACGATCGCGAAGTCGCCGGAGTCGTGAACGATCTCGAGAATCTTCTTGAGTATCTTCACCGCCGCTCCGGGCTCGGTTATCGCTTCGAACTCGTCGACGAGCAAGAGCTTTCTGCCTTTCCTCGCGACTTCCTTGACGAAGCTCCTTATCGCGCTTTCGAAAGCCCCGCTTCCGTAGTTTGTGCGCTTCCTCTTGAAGAAAAAGAGCTCGTCGAAAACGCAAATTTCTGACTCCTCCGCGTTTACGGGAAAGCCCATGTGCGCGAGTATTACCACCTGACAGACGAGTTCGAGTAGCGACGTTTTTCCTCCGCTGTTCGCTCCGGTGAGTATTGCAACCCTTTCCTTGTAGCGATCGGCTCCGAGGTAGTAATCGATTGGCTGGGGATTTTCTATGAACAGGTTCCTGCCCTTGACTATCTTTATTCCCTCGCCGATTTTCGGGAACCTGAAGTCCTCGAGAGCTTTGTAAAGCGCCAAGGCTCTGAACCGCTTTACCTTCTCGTTCAGCTCATTTACGTTGTGCTTCTCAACGATTCTCCTGCACTGGAAGTAGAAGTCGATCGAATACCTCTCCTCGAGCTTTCTCTTCAGGTTCCTAACGCTCTCGTCTATGAGCCTTACGGGGTAGCCCGTCGTAAACACGTTCTCGTAGAAGCCGAACTTTTCGTGAAGTTCTTCTTCAGCTCTTCTGACCTCCTCCTCTATCACCTCTCTCAGCTTTTCGAGGGCGTCGCTTTCACCTATGGAAAGGAGCTCCTTTCCGCTCAGAACGACCTTGACACTTTCAAGCCTCTCTTCTATCCTCGCGTTCAGCTCGGATAGAGCGTTATGCAACTCCTCCTCGACTTTTTCGACCTCTTTAATCCTCTTGTAGAGCTCCTCTATTTTCTTAACGTCTTCGAGCAGGGAGAACGTGTCATCTTTACCATCCACGACCTTTTCGACTTCGGCGAGGGCTTTCAGAGACTCGAGATTTTCTATCAGAGGGACGACGAATACTTCCGGAGCTACGTGCTCGATTTTCGGCTCTGCATCAATTTCGTAATTGAGGAGAATCGTGTGATTCGTCGGAGAGAAACTGACGTCACAAACCTTCAGAGAGGATGCTTTCTCGTATTCCTCTTCGTTTTTAGCTACGAAACACCTGTCTTCGAAAAACCTCCTCTTAAACTCGAACTCCTTGAGAGCTTCGAGCTTTTCGAAATCGACTTTTTTCGCCTTCTCTATCAGCTCTCCGACGACTTTCTGCCTTTCGAGTATCTCCGACTCGTCGGATACGGGTTCGTATTTCCTCAATTCTTCGGAAGCTTCTTTAAACCCGGCCTTTCTTTCGAGGAGGGATAATATCCTCCTGTAGACCTCTCTCGCGTCCCCTCTTAACTTCACGGATTAAGCTCGGAAATAAAAGATAAAAAAGTTATTCGAAGGCAGACTCGTAGACGAGCTCGATTATGTCCTTTACGACTATCCTGTCGTCAAGCTTTTGCGTCTTTATTCCGTCTTCGAGCATTATCGCGCAGAACGGACACGCTACCGCTAAGATCTCTGCTCCCGTCTCAGCGGCTTCTCTCGCTCTGATGTTGTTAGGCCTGTCCTCTCCGGGATATTCCCTAACGAGGTTTCCGCCTCCTCCTCCGCAGCAGAACGCTCTTTCTTTGTTCCTCGGCATTTCGACGAGTTCGATTCCGGGTATGGACCTGAGGATCTCCCTCGGCAGATCGTAGATGCCGTTCCACCTACCGAGGTAGCACGGGTCGTGGAAGGTAACCTTGGCGTTTATGCTCTTCTTAAGCTTGAGCTTTCCGCTCTTTATCGCCTCGTGTATCACCTCGAGAACGAGCTTAGCCTCGATTCCGTATTCGTTCCTGAACGCGTTGAAGCAGTGCGGAGAGGTCACGAGGACTTTTTCCACTCCGTATTTTTCGAAGGTCGCGAGGTTCTCCTCCTTCAGCATCTGGAACAGTCCTTCCTCTCCGAGCCTCCTCGCCTCGTTACCGCAGCATCCCTCCTCTCTTCCGAGGACTGCATAGCTTATTCCGATTTCGTTCAGTATCCTCGCGAGCTTTTTCGCCACGTCCTTTGCTCTCGCGTCGAAGACTTGGCAGCCGACCCACCACAGCCACTCGAACTCTGAATCTTTAGCCTGAGGAACCTCGAAGTCGAGATCCTTCATCCAAGCGTCTCTCTTCCACTTCGCCTCTCCCCACAGGTTCTTCTGCTTCTGCAGGTTGTTTAGGATGTCTCTGATGTCCGGCGGAGCTTCGCCGCTCTCGACAACTCCTCTCTTGATTTCACCTATGATCTCCATCTGCTCGATGTATACCGGACACATCTCCATGCAAGCCTTACAGGTCGTGCACGCCCACACGGCATCCATGTCGAGGACGTTGTCGAGCAGCAGTTCGTCCTTCTTTTTCCTTCCGAGGAAGTCGTGCGACTCGTCGAGGAGCTTTCTTAGGTTCTGCATTAGGAACATCGGAGAGAGCGTCGTTCCGGAGTTGAAGGCCGGACAGTTGTCCTGACACCTTCCGCACCTCATACAGGCTATGCTCGACATAAGGTCCCTCCACTGTAGGTCCTTCGGCTCGATCGCCCCCATGTATTCCTCGTCGAGTATCTCCCTGCCGCCTCTCCTCTCTGTTCTCGTGAGTATGTTGATCGGCGCGGCAACGACGTGGAAGAGCTTAGTATAGGGTATCGCGGCTATGAAGAGCATCGCGAGGGTCGAGTGGATTACCCACGCGGATTGGTAAACGCTCATACTCGGAGGAAGCACTTTCGAGATCGCTTCTCCTACGAAAGCCGTGAATGCGGGTTCTCCGGAAGCTATCCTGACACCCTCGACCACGAAGCCGAGAATCGTTATCGCTATGAGGAGGAGCAGAACGGCTCCGTCGTCCTTCGCGAACTCCCACTTCTTAGCGAACCTGCTCGGCTTCAGGACGTATCTGTTCACCGTCGCTATCAGAAGCCCGAGGAAGAGGAACAGTCCTGCGAGATCCATCAGGAGCTCGTGAGCCAAGTAAAACGTGCCCTTGAAGAAGTCGTAGGACGTGTGGTCGGCGATCGTCAAAACTATCGTCCCTATCGTCAGAATGGCGAACCCCCAGAGGATGAAGATGTGCATTATCCCGATCTTTCCTTCCCTGACGAGCAACCTTACGAAGACTATTCCGTCCTTCACTACCCAGTATATCCTCTTACCGATGTTGTCCGTCCTTTTTTCGTCGCTCCTGCCCGAAGTTATTATTCTGAACCACCTGTAGCATCCGAGAAGGAAAACGGCAAGCGCTACGGCAAAGATCAGGTAGTGGATCGCTAACATTAGTTCGTTAGTCCCCCAGAGCAGCTCTCTCGTAGCTTCCAAAATACCACCTCCAGAAGAAGTTGGATAGGGCAATATTTAATTTTTATCACGACTAAAGTTTTAAAAAGTCCGATAAAATTCTTAATCAAAATTAATTAAAAATAGCTCCTGGAGTTTTCCAGAGCCGCTTTAACGAGCTTCACGGAATTTTCAACATCCCTCAAATCCGCGACTTCAACAGGGGTGTGAATATATCTCGCGGGAACGCTCACGACTCCCGTCGGTATACCTTCTCTCGTCAGGTGTATGGCCGTCGCGTCGGTCGTTCCACCTTCGCCGACCTCGAGCTGGTATTCGACTCCGACTTTTTCGGCAGAGCTTCTAAGCCACTCGAGGACACGTTTTGAGGCTATTAACCCCCTTCCGGAAGCGTCCGCAACGGTTATAACTGGCCCCTTGCCGAGCCTCACGTCCATGTGCGCCGATTCTCCTCCAGGAAAGTCGGTAGCCGGAGCGACGTCGAGAACTACGGCAACGTCCGGATTTAACGAGAACGCGGAAACTCTCGCTCCTTTCAGCCCGACCTCTTCCTGAACCGTTCCGACCGCGTAGACGGTAGAGTCAGTGTCCACGTTCTTCATGACCTCTATCATCACCGCCAGTCCGAGCCTGTCGTCGAAGGCCTTTCCGGTTATCCTCTTCCCGAGTTTTACCACGCTCCTGTCTATCGTCACCGGCGTTCCAACTTCTATCCCCATGTCGAGGACTTCGTCTTTGCTTTCAGCCCCCACGTCGACGAACATGTCTCTAATTTCCACGACCTTCTTTCGCTCCTCGTCCCTCATGAGGTGCGGCGGCTTGCAACCTATGACTCCGTAGATTTTGCCCTTCTTCCCGTGAACGACGACCCTCTGATTGAGAACAGTCTGGGAGAACCATCCGCCTATCGGAGTGATCCTGAGAAAACCCTTATCGTCGATGTGCTTGACCATGAAACCTATCTCGTCTACGTGCGCGGCGATCATCTGCCTGAACTCGTCTCCTTTCTTAACGCATATTACGTTTCCCAGCCTGTCGACCTTAACCTCGTCAACGTAGTCTTCGAGTTCCTCCCTAACGATCTCTCTGATCTCGTCCTCGTATCCGGAAATCCCGTGAGCTTCGCACAGCTTTTTAACGAGCTCGAACATGTTATCACTCCAGAACCGCGTGTCTTTCAGCGAGATCCTTCTCGCTGAGGTTCTTCACCTTCATCAACTCGGCGACGAGACCGTCAAGGAATATCAGACTCATGAGCTCGAACATCGTCCCGAGGGGGGCAATCTGGGAGAGTTCCTCGTTTGTTTCGTTCTTGAGCTTGCCCTTGACGAGGACGACTATGTCGCTCATCTTCGCGAGACTCGAGTTCGGGTTTCCGGTTATCGCCACGAGCTTCGAGCCTATAACTTCTTTGGCCTTCTTGCTGATGTTCACGACCGACGTCGTCTCTCCGGAGCCGGATATCGCTATCAGTATGTCCTCTTTGTCGATTCTCGGCGTTACGGTCTCGCCAACTACGTAAACGTTGTAACCGAGGTGCATAAGCCTCATCGCGAAGGCTTTAGCGACGAAGCCGCTTCTTCCCGCTCCCATGACGAACACCCTTTTTGCTCCCTGAATGGCGTTTATCAGCTCGCTTATCCTGTTCTCGTCAAGGTCGTTCTCGATGTTGTTGATGAACTTCTTGACGGTCTCGAAGAACTTGATCATGGTTTCCCCTACCATCCTCACCCCCCTGAAGGTTTGTCTACTCGCTGATATAAAAGGTTACTCAACACTGGAAAGGAGTTCGACCGTGATACGCTCCGTCACATCATCCCTCGAACCGCCAGCGAGTATCAGAATTTTTTTATTATCTATTGTTAAAAAAGTCTCGATCATTCTCTTCACTTCGTCGAAGCTCAGACCTTCCCCGCAGTATTCGTCTTCGAGCGCGTCGAGACCGAAATACCAGACGACGATGTCGTAGTCCTTAGCGAGTTTGCAAGCCTCTTCGAAGGCGGTGACAAATTCTCTTTTATCTTTCAGGCAGACGCAACCTCTCTCGAGGCATATGCAGAAGTAATCCTCGCCGTGCGCAGCGTGGTGAACGTCGGTGTCGAGAATGAGGACTCTGTAACCTTTTTCTTTGAGAGCGTTCTTCAGCACGACGACGTCGTTCAGAAAGCTGTAACCGGAGAACTTCGACCTCTCGGCTTTGTGTCCGGTTCCGACCGTCGCGAGAATTACGAGGTCATAGTCGCTAACGAGCTCGGAAGCTTTCGCCACGCACTTTGCAGATTCGAATATCGCCTCCGAAAACGGCAACCTCTCGACCTTCCTGAGCAACTCTTCG
>CAYXDX010000028.1:0-18441 GCA_964463865.1 uncultured archaeon
TATCGAGAAAGTTCACCCGAAAATAATAGAGGCAATCCATAAAGATAAGGAAGAGAACATAATAATCTACACGGACCTCGGCGGTCTCGCCTTGGATGAGATCGCGAAGATCGACGGAGGGAAGAATTACGTTTTCCTGATAGACCACCACCCGGCCGTGAGGGTTGAGAGCGAGAGAGTCGTTATCCTCGACTCCGAACTCCTCGGAATTTCCGGGGACGTTTTCATCTCAGCCTCAAGCCTCGCGTTCATGGTGGCTAAGGGAATAAACGACGACAACCGCGACCTCGCGTATTTAGCAGTTATAGGAGCTGTCGGAGACTACCACGACAGGTACGGCGGCGTTCTTGGAGTTGACAGGTTGAGCTTGGAGGAGGCGATAAGCGTTAATCAGGCAAAAATAAAGATAGAGGGCGTAAAGGAGAGATACTACCTCACGGAGTTCGGTCTTTTCGCCGACGAGGCTGCAAAAGCCTTCACGAACCTCGGAGTCGTCGGCTACCTCGAAAAGGGATACGAGGTAGCAGTAGAATCGGCACTCAAAAAGGACTTGAGCGAAGCGCTGAAAAAAGGAGAAGAATACGAGAAAGTGAAGGTCGAGAAGTTCAACCGGTTAATTTCGAAGCTCAAAGAGGGGGGAGTTAAAAAGGAGAGGTTCGTGCAGTGGTTCCACGCTGGAGACGACTTTTACCCTATGGGCATAAAGGCGATAGGAGAGTTCTGTCAGCTGACTAAAGACATGAGCTTCTTCGACGAGTTCAAATACATCATCGGCTTTCAGAACGTTTACGACGAGATTCCCGACTTAGGCAGACTCGACCTGAATTCCGTGAAAGTCAGTGGAAGGACGCCGATACCTCTTGAAAGGAGAGTTCTGTCCGGGGAGATGCCCGGTCTCGACTACCTAATTCCAGAGGCGAGCAAAAAAGTCGGTGGATTTCCGGACGCAACGCACAAAGTTGCCGCGGCAACCCTAATAGATCGGGGGAAGGAAGAAGCGTTCGTGAAGGCTTTTGACGAAGTCGCCGCTCAGTGGGGGTAGTCTTCCGCGATAGCTTCGAATATCGGGCAACCAAAACACTTGAAGTTTCTATCGCACTCGATGGCGGTGTCGTGGTAACACTTACCCATAAAAATTGTTCGGATAAATCGTTTAAAAACTCTTCGGAGGAAGTGTATTAAGTCGCGAGGTTGCAAAGCGAGTAGCCGATGATGAGTTTCGGTCGCGCTGAAGGGTGATGAAATTTCCTGCGGCTGAGGAGAAACCTTATTATTTCTTCCAACCAAAATTCGACACATGTGGTTCATACTCCTGCTTTTAATTTTAACAGCCGGCTGTCTCGGAATTGGCAAACCGCAGGTTCTCGGATACGAGAGCCACTGGGGTGAAATAACTCCAAGCTATTCCGAGGTCATTACGAAAATAGACGTAAAGAATCCGAATCCCTTCCCGATCCCTCTAAAAGCGATAGAGATCAAGCTCTACATGAACGGAGTAGAGATGGGGGAAGGTAGGAGCATAGGGGACGCGGGCCTGAAACCGAACAGCGTAACGACCATAACGATTTCCACCAAAATAGACAACAGCAAAATACCCGAGTGGTGGGTTAAGCACATCAAAAGCGGAGAGGTCTCAGAGCTTCTGCTGAAAGGTGACGTCGTGTTCGATTTAAAGATAACCGAGTTCAGGTTCCCGTTCGAAGAAAGAGACGAGATCAGGACGCACATACTTTCCGGGTTTAGAACTGAAAAGAGTGTCGGAATCGGACCGTTCGGCGTAAGGATAAAGATCGATCCGGAGTGGGGTGAGGTTACTCGGGACTACACGCAGATAGTTTTAAACACGCAGATCGACAGCGACATAGAAATGAAACTCAAAAAACTCGAATACGAAGTCGTGATGAACGGAATCGTAATCGGAAAAGGCAGTTCGGACGAAAACGTTGAAATAAAGAAAGGAAAGAACGATTTGCGCTTAAAGTTATACTTGAACAACGACAAGCTCGACGACTGGTGGGTCACTCACTTAAAGAACGGCGAAAAGAGTGAAGTCGAAATCGTCGTAACCGGAACTTTCGAAGTTGCTGGAATCACATACAAAGGAGAGCTCCTGAGGGAGAGGAGCGTGTTCGAAACGAACATACTCTCATGATTGGCGTCTGCAAGAGCTGTTTCGAAAGACTCAGAGTAGGAGTTCTCCAGAATAGCTGCGCTGTCTGTTGCAACGTATTCGACAGGATAGGAGAGATAGTGGAGAGAATCGTGAAAGACCTAAAAGACTACGAGTTCGACAGCTTCTCCGTTGGCTGCAGGCTGAGGGGAAGCGCGAAAGCTATTCAAAACTTTTTAAAGAGAGAATTGGGCGTAGACGACGAGCTAAACTTCAAGAGGAGCTTCAACAGAGCTCTCACGAAAAAGCTCAGTCAAGCTACCGGAAAAAAGCCGAAAGCTAACGGCGACGTTCGAATACTCGTCGACCTCGAAGACCTCAGTCTCGAATACGAAATCCAGCCAGTATACGTTTTCGGAAGGTATAAGAAGAGGGTTAGATACCTCGCTCAAACGAGGTGGCTCTGTTCATTCTGCAGAGGAAAAGGATGTGAAGTCTGCAACTACACCGGAAAGAAGTTTCTGAGCGTAGAAGACCTGATAATATCCCCCGCCCTCGAAGTTTTCGGAGGAGACAACGCCTACCTGCACGGATCGGGAAGAGAGGACGTCGACGCGAGGATGCTCGGGAACGGCAGACCGTTCGTCCTTGAAATCGTGAGACCAAGAAGGAGGAAAGTCGATCTGAAGGAACTGGAAAAGAGGATAAACGAGGAAGCTGGAGGAGTTATCAGCGTGAAGCTCATCAGCTACGCTTCGCACAAAGACGTGGAAAGAATAAAGTCGGCGTCATACAGGAAGAAATACAGAGCCATCGTCGTTTTCGAAGAGAGGGTTGACGAGGAAAAGTTGAAGAAAGCTCTCGAAGAGCTAAAAACTACGATCCACCAGAGGACGCCGAAGAGAGTTGAGCACAGAAGAGCGGACAAGGTCAGAGTGAAGAGAGTATACGACACTAAGCTTCTTCTCTTGCGAGGGAACAAAGCGGTGATAGAAATAGAGGCAGAGGGTGGTCTCTACATAAAAGAGCTCGTAAGCGGAGACGAAGGTAGAACGAGGCCGAGTCTCTCCGAACTCCTTGGAGTTAACTGCCACGTTGAAAAGCTTGACGTCGTGTGGATATACGACGCTACCTGAACCTTGTGTCTATCCTCTCGATTCCCGCGATCCTTTTCAACTCCTCAAGCTTTTCGTCGCAGAAGTTTATGAGCCTCAGGTATTCCTCCTTCGTGATTTTGCCGACGCTCAGCATAGCGTAGGCCCAGTTGTCGATTATGTCGATGTCGTCCATGAACATCTCCACTGCCATCTCGTCGCCCATCTCCTTGTACCTTTCGAACCACCTGGTCACGAGCTTCTTAACCTCCTCAAGCTCAGAATTCAACGCTACCACACCCCTTCGAACCCTCGACTATCGCCTCGTAGATCGGACAGCTCCTACACTTCGACTCGTCAACACTCTCAAGCCCTTCGACACAGTCTATACCCGGATCGTAAATGCATTTCATAAAAAATTGTTAAAAATGGGATGGATTTAAAGTTACTCCCTCTTTTCGAACCACTTGCACTTCTTCACTATCGTATACTTGCTGACGCACCAGTAGAACGGCCAGTGGATGATCTTGCAGTAGCCGATCAGATCCGCTGGCGGAAACTTCGTGTTCGGAATTATCGGTTTGAGCCACTTGCAGTCCTTACATATGTGCGGGAACTGCTTCACGAACTCTTCCTGCTCCTTAGTCCAGACAGCCGGCTTCGGACCGGCATCTGGCGGAAAGCTGAACTCGACGTGGGAAGACATAAACCATCACTCCTCAACGTGCTCTTCTTCCGGGACTTCGCCCTTTACAAACTTCCCGTAAACTGGCTTGCCCGGATACTTGTCCTTGCCCCAAACGTCTATGCTCTTCGTCCTGTCTATCCAAGCGAACCTCCTCGACTCAGCAAATCCAGCCTTCTTCGGCTGGTTCGGGACTGCTCTTATGAAGCCGCCTCTGAAGTTCTCCGTTCTGATTCTCGCAGTTCCCGTATACGTCTTTGGATCTCTCATCAGTCCGAAGAACGGTCTCGTCTTACCTTCAGTTCCGACCTTTATCGAGATGTAACCCTGACTCGGGTTGTCGGCGTAAAGCGGCAGAATGTCCGGCTCCTCGTCGACTTCCTTGTATTCGATGAGCTGACCGTTGACGAACTTGAAATACGCCACTTTATCACAGCCGGCGCACTTTACCTTCCCTTCCCAGTTCCAGAAATAATATGGATCGAGGTAATTGACCCATCCACACTCGTGTTCCCAGTAGTAAACCACTTCGACCACCTCCTTTAGATAACACCCTTCTCCCACAGCTCCTTCAACTTGCTCAGCGGATATCCAAGCAGTTCGTGGTAGATTCTGATGTTGTCGGCTCCGATCGGTCTCCATACCCACTTGATCCTCGGCGGCGTTTCGCTCATCTTGATCGTAGCTCCGTGGACGAGCACCTCTCCGAATATCGGATCATCGACCCACCTGAGCGTTCCTCTCTCCCAGAAGTGTTCGCACTCGTAGACGTCTTTTGCAGAGAATACCGGTATCGCAATTAATCCAGCGTTGTTTAGTATCTCGACGACCTCGCTCCTCGACTTGTCGGCCGCCCACTCCTCGAGGGCTCTGTAAATCTCTATCTGAGCCTCCGGCTTTAACCTCTCCTTCAGAGTCTTGTATTTCTCCCAGAGGTCCGGTCTTCCGATCACGTAGCAGAGTTCCCTGAAGTCCTCGTCCTGGAATGCCGAAACCAAGACGTATCTGCTCTCCTTACTTATCTGCGGGTTCGGGTGCTCTGGGTCGTCGGTCTTACCTACCATGATGATCCCGTGGACGCAGAGGAGCGTGTCCCAGTTACCCCACCTCTGCCTGACGACTCCAAACCTGCCGTAGAGCGGGAACGCGTAACCGGTGGCTCTCGTAGAACAGCTGATCTGACTCAAGTCGATGAACGTTCCTTCGCCGGTCTTCCTCCTGTAGTGCGCCGCGGCGAGGACGCCGATGAGTCCGGTAAGTCCGGAATACCAGTCGATGAGCCAGTTCGTCTGCTTAGCCGGGTGCCCTCCGAAGTCCTCGTGCCATCCGGTTATTGCCGCCAACCCACCGACAGCCTGTCCGAGGATGTCGTAGCTACCTCCGTATCTTCTCGGCCCGTAGTTTCCGAAACCACCGAGCCATATGTAAATCAGTCTCGGGTTGACCTCCTTGAGCTGCGGATAACCGATACCCCACCTGTAGAACGTTCCCGGCCTGTAGCATTCTGCCATGCTGTCCGAAATCCTTATGAGGTCGTAGTAAATTTCCTTAGCCTCCGGAGCGTGATAGTCGAGAGTTATGAAGTATTTGTTGTCGTTCGCGTGCAGGAAACCGAATCCAGTTCCCGTGAGCGGTCTGTGATCGGTTTCCGGCCAGAGGTAAGCCTCGTTGAACGGTGAAGTGTGCCTCATCGGATCTCCGAGCTTCGGCAATTCGATCTTGATCACTTCAGCTCCAAACTCTGCAAGAGTGGCTCCTACGTGAGGGCTGAGAATGTACATCGTCGAGCTTATGTGCCTCCAGCCCTTCAGAGCTTCCGGCTTGTCCCACACTTTGTTAGGATCGAAGATCTTCCTGCAGTATTCCTCGAACGGGATCTTTTCCATATCCTCTCCGGTCTCGGGGTTCTTGTCGAACGGCGGATCGAAACTCCAGCTACCCGGTGGATTCGGATCCCATACTTTCTTCTCCATTTACACCACCTCACTCATGATACCAGGTGGTAACTCCCTCCTTCGCGAGCTTCTTAATCTCGGTCGGCCCGAGTCCGAGGTACTTCGCGAAGATCTCTCCGTTGTCGAGACCAAGCGGTCTGCCGACCCACTTAACTCTCGCCGGAGTTCTGTGCTGGTGCGCGAGCGGAGAGTTCGCGATCAGCACTCTTCCGTAGTGTTCGTCGTAAACTTCCGTGACATGCCTCCTGTAGATGAAGTGCTCGTATTCAGCAACTTCGTCTATCATGAGGACGGGAGCTGCAGCAACCTCTCTCGCGTTCATCTTGTCTTCAGCTTCTGCCCTCGTGTTGTTAGCGAGCCAGTGCGCCGTGACGGTGTAGGTCTTTATCAATCCTTCAAGAGCGTTTCTCGCAGCCATCTCTTTCAGGAACGGGTCCTCAGCTATGAGTCTTGCTCCTTCTGGATCCTCCTGAGCTATTACCTGCAGAATTCTATACCACAGCCTGTCGGACTGACCACCGATCATCATGTATCCGTCCTTACACGGGTTCCAAGCATACTGGTTGAGGTTCGGATCCCATCCACCTATCCTCGCCTTTATACTTCCGTCGAAGGCGTACCAGCTAATGTTGAAGTCGAGTATGTCCATGTAAGCTTCAGCAGCCGCCACCTCTATGAACTGACCTCTGTTGCTGACGTTCTCTCTGTAATACAACGCGGCAAGAATTGCGACGGTTCCGTAAACTCCGGCAACGATGTCGCCGACCCACTCTCCGGACCTCGTCGGGTTACCACCTTTTTCTCTTGGCAACAGGTCGGCTGGGAATCCGGTGGAGTGGACGTATTCGCTCGCGGTTATTCCAACAGGATCGAGCATCCACTGTCCGAACTTCGACGTTCTGTCCTTCATCGGACCCCACTGACCGAGCTGACCGAACCAGACGTAGATGAGCCTCGGGTTTATCTTGCTGAGCTGTCTGTAACCGATACCCCACTCGTCAAAAGTGCTAGGAGGATAGTTCTCGAGAACTATGTCCGCTTTCGCGGCAAGCTTCTTGAACAGCTCCCTGCCCTTCGGGTGTTCGAGGTTGAGGGTTATCGAATACTTGTTCCTCTGCTCGTGAATGAACGTCGGGCTAACCTTCTCACCGGTGTAAATGTCCTCAAAAGCGTATTCTTCTCTTCCAAAAGGATACAGATACCTCAGTGGATCGCCAGTAATCGGCTCTACCTTAATCACTTCCGCTCCAAGCTCAGCAAGGTAGCTTCCAGCGATAGCTCCGGCAAGTCCCCAGATAGTGCAATCCAGGACAGTTATGCCGTCAAGAGCCCAGGGTTTTCCTTCTGCCTTTTCCCAGGTGATGTTCTCCTCAATGAACTTTCCGTAGCTTCCGTCCGGGTCTCTTGGGTCCTTTACCCAAGGCGCGTATATCTCCTCTCTCTTCCTCGGAGGAGTTACCGGCCATGGCCTCGGCAGTAAAGTGTCTTTTATGTCGTTAATTTCGAGTTCTATGTACTTCTCCTCGTACTTTTCCTCGCCCATCCCTTCACCTCCTAATTTTCATGATATATGATGCACAAACCGTATAAAAACTTAATGATTATTGTCTATTAAACTATCCAGCAAAAATTATAACATTAAATCAATATAAATTAAACCTTAAACTTTCCCGCCGACACCACCTTTGAAAATTCCTCTATTTTCATCGCTTCTTCCTTCATTCCCGCCTCGAACAGAGCCGCGCCAAGCAACATCTTAACTTTCCTGTCCTCCTTAATTTCGAGAGCTTTTCTGAACAGTCTGACTGCCTCGTCGAACCTTTCGGACTTCAAAGCAGCAACGCCAGAAATGTAGAGCGCGTCGAAGTCGCCTTTTTCGACGTAATCTCCCAAAAGTCTAATTACCGCGTCGTAGTCCCCCTTGTCAGCTTTTATAGACGCCAAGCCCTTCAACGACTCCTCGTCCGGCTCGAACTCGACCTGTTTTTCCAGGACGAATTCCGCCTCCTCGACCAGTCCCATCAGTAAGGAGTGTTTCGCCACCTCTTTGAGGGAGGCGTCAGGCTTCAGGAGGCAGATAGAGTTCAGGTAAGTTTTGTCGAGGATCGCGTCTATGTTCTCCGTCGCGTACATTCCGTGCCCAGGAAAGATGGCGGATATTTCGAGCTTCCTCAAATACCTTATCGTCAGAATGTAATGTTTCAGGCTTCCGCCGAGCATCTCGTCTATGATGGGATGAGTGACGACTGCGTCTCCGGAAAACAGAATTCCGCGATCCTCGTTAAACAGGCAAACGTGATCTATCGTGTGTCCGGGTGTGTGCAGAACCTTAAACGTTTCTCCTCCGAAGTTTATCTCCTCTGCATCCTTAACGCCGATTATCTTAATGTTCCTATCAAAAGCCTCTATTCTCCTCTCGAGCCCGTCCTTGAACATGGGGTGGACGTAAACCTCCACGTCGTCGAAATCCTTGTAAGCTCTCAAAAGCTCGAAGAGGCCCAAAGAGTGGTCGTTGTGCGAGTGCGTTATGAACACCTGACTCAGCTCGCTTATATCCGCTATCTCCTTCAACTCGAAAAAAGCCGTGTAGTCGTTGCCCGTATCGACGATTGCGAATTCGGAAGAGCTACCAAGAAGGTATATGTTGGAGGAATACTCGAAGCCTTCAAGAAATAAAAGGTTTAGGTCTTTGCACTCTTCAACCTTCTGCCAACCTATCATGTCACTCAACGTAGTCGAGCGTGTAGTGGAGCTTCAACCTCTCTTCCGGCCACATCTTCCTTTCCTTGACCTCCCCCGGGTAAACCTCCTTCTCCTCTCCGTCCTGAACGATGGCGTTTACCGTTAACTCGAGGAAGTGCCACGCCGTCAGCTTGTACTTCGCTATGAAGTCGTGGTCGACCACCACAGCCATCCCCGTGAACCTCGACGTTTCCCACTCGAACTCCTCGTTCGGCTCGGCAACGACTTCGCCAGTCTTTCCGGCGTAAATCTTCTCCACGACGCCTTTGACCTTGTCACCAGGCTTCAGCTTGTAATCCTCATACAGTTCCTTTGGCAGGTAGAACCACAGCGCCTCCTCATTCTTAGCCTTCACGTATCCTCTCACAAGCATTGGGTCGTAGCCGCAGAGGACTACCCTCATTCTCTCCGGCATGGTATTCACCATTATAAATCATAATTAAAGAATTTATAACCTTTTCTCTTTTTGCCACCGTTAAAAGGGGAACTCGTAAAAACTCCGTCAAATGACGTTTATCGCACGAAAGAAAAAAGAAATAAAGAGGGTTCGTTATGCTTTACGAGATCGGCAGCACTGTCCTTCCGTAAACGGTGTTCACGATCTCTGCCATCGCAATGTACCATGCGAGGAATCCTGTTATGAAGATCTCCCAGCCGACCACTGACGGCGGCGCCATTCCGAGGACGAGCAGGACCAGTAGTATGAACGCGATCTCAAGCAGGACGAAGAGCAACGTCAGGAACTTGCCGATCTTCGGTGTGCAAAGCAAAAGTGCGAAAGTGAACAACGCCCAAACGCCGAAGAAAGCTGCAAGGTCTACTGCGCCGACTTCAATCCCTGCCTTTGGAAGAACGAAAGCCAAGAAGAACACTGCCCACCAGAAGGCTCCGTATGACGTGAAAGCCGTTCCACCGAATATGCTGCCCTTTCTGAGGTCTACGATTCCGGCGAAGAACTGAGCGGTTCCACCGAAAGCTATGGCGAGTGCAAGAGTCGGTCCTGCTCCGAAGTATCCGGCGTTGTGCAGCCCTGTAACCATCGTCGTCAGGGCGAAGCCCATCAGCCCTATGATTGCCGGGTTCGCCCACCACTCCTTGATGACTCCTGCCTCCTTTAATTCGTAGAGCGCTTCCTTTTCGGGTGGTAGCTCCGCCACTCGTTACACCCCCAATTTAGTAGTTATTAATCCATACAAATTCCAGTATTTAAAGATTTTGGTTTTTGATATATCTTATTTATGGCATAATATAAATATATTTAGTTTAATCTGAGCGCACAAAATAGCAAGGTTCATAACGTTGCGTGCATAAAATAAAAACATGAGCGGCGCGGAGGGAGAAATCGACTACAAGGGGAAGAGGGTTAAGTATCAGATCGTCGAGAAGGGAAAGAACTACACGACGTTCATACTACACTTCGAACTTCCGGACTCGCAACACGAGGGTTTCGTAATGAAAGTTGGCGACAAAATCATCGCGAAAGGCGAACTCGCTAAAGCTGTAAGAGACGCGAAAATAGACGGCGTAGAGATGGCAGTGGCGCCTCCTTCGGGAACGAACGCCCTTATAATGATGAGGGTCAACCGAGACGTCGAAGAAGTGTTAAAGGAAGTCCTTCCGGTCGTGGAAGAGTTTCTCAAAGAGAGGGGGGTGCTTTGAAAGTCAGAGTTAGGTTTGGCGATACCGACCCGTTCGGCGTGACTTACTTTTCCTCTTACTTCGACTACTTTAAGTCGGCTCTCGACGAATTTTTGAGGGAGAAAGGAATAAGCCCAGAGAGTTTTTACAGAAATCCGGACGAAAACTACGCGTTTCCAATAGTTTTCGCGGAGGCGAGGTTTTACCGTCCGACGAGGTTCGACGACGAGATAGAAGTGACCGTCGCAGTCGAAAACGTTAAAGAGAACAGCGTGGTCTTTAAGTTCGAAGCTCGCAAAAGCGAGAGAGTTGCAGAAGGAAAGATCGTGTGCGCGTGCGTGGACAAAGAATGGAGGAAAAGACCCGTGCCGGAAAAGTTAAAGAGACTTCTTCAAAGCTGAATTACCAGAACGTGCTTTCCGAACAGTTCGATCGCGTAGTCTATACCGTTTCTGTCGAGAAACTCCTGTATCTCTCCAACGGACGGAAACCTTCTAAATCCAGGGATTAAAGAGTAATACAGATTGAAGAGCTTCTCTCTCTCTGGCTCAAGGTCTCTGAACAGCTCCGAGAATACGACGATGATTCCCTCTCCGTTTAAAACTTCGACCGCGTTTCTCAGAACTCCGCCGAGTGATACGTACTCAATCACGGAAGAGAGTATGGCGATGTCGTAGCTCCTTCTCACCTCCACCTTCGCATCTGCGCTCACGTGCAGCAGCTTCACCCTGTCGCTCAACCTCTCGCTCTTACACTTCTTCTCCGCTATCTTCAGAAGGGGTTTGGAATAGTCGATTCCAACGTAAAATCCAGAGCTGCCAACGATCGATGCGTAAAACCTTGGCGACGAGCTGCCGCAACCGAAGTCTACGACCTTGTCTCCTTCGCTTATGTTCACGACGTCCACCACGAACTCTCTCGCGTACCTATACACTCCGCATTCGAGCCACAGATTCCAGAGATCAGCGTCTTTTATGAATCCGAGAGTTATGTTCGGGTGCTGCGGGTGTATCAGCGCGTAATACGATGCTCGATCCATCGCGTCTATCAAATCGAGGAGTTTTCCGTCGCGTCCAACCTTTACGTACCTGAAAGCTTCGTCGAGCTTTTCTTCGAGGTTGACGCTTTCAAAGTACTCCGACCACATCCGAGCGTAGCTTTCGTTGGGATAGCTGCCATTGAACCTAAGGTAGAAGAAGTAGGACTTCAAAAGCATGTAGCCGTATATGAAGTCCATAATTCTGTCGAGCGCGTTCTCACCGACCTGTCTCATCATGGAGACTCCCCGTAAACTTCCTTAACGTACTCCACGACCTTTCGACCCAAGTCGGTTATGCGGTAATACTTGTATCCGTCCCTCTCAACGACTTCGACCAATCCGAGCTCTATTAACGAGCTCGAACCGTTGTACCTGTTACCCATACCTCTTAAGCATCCGAGAACGTTGGTGGGGTCGCTCCTGACTCTTCGCGAGATGTTTGCCAAGTAATCGTAGTTTGGATAAATGCTATACAAGTAGAATAAAACTCTTTTACGCAAAATGCTTTTGTTTATACTTCGGAGGATGTGCGGATCGATCGTGAGAATATGGGGTGATTCGAACATTGCAAATCACCAATTACTATCATGATAAGCATGATATTTAAGGTTTTCTATTTATTTCGTAACGTTCGATAAATACGAATTTTTGTCAGATTATGCCAAGCAGCGATTTTATCGCCATCTGACTGACGTAGCCGCTTAAAGCAGCCACCCAGGTCATTCCGACCGTGTGGACGAGGCCCGCCATGAACCTGCCACCGTCCATTATTTTGATCGCGAAAGTAGAGAGGATCGCGTGAGACAGAAGGAGCAACGTTATCAGGTTAGACACGAACATCAGATTCTCCGCAGGAACGACGTGAAGTATCTCTCCGACCACTTCACCCGGAATTTGAAGGGAAGAATACAGAGAGTTCATAGCCTCGACGACTCCGAAGGAAATGTAGAGCGCGAAGGCTATGCCGATGATGACTCCGTAGGCTATTCCTATGAAAGAGCTCGTCGTCTGGTCTCTCCTCGCCCTGAGGTTGTTTATCGTTATGAAGTTCTCCGAAATTATCTCGGCCGCGTCTATAGGATCGGTTCCGAGGTTTATCGCCTCGACGAACATGTCCGTAAACCTGTAAATCAGGTTGCTGTTCGTCGCGATCGCGAACTTCTCCCACGCCCTCCTCTTGTTTATCCTCGTCTTTAACCTTTTGTAAAGAGCTCTGATGTCTTCAGTAAGGCTGCCGAAGTCGTGCGCAGTTAAGTACTTCAGGCTCTCGAGGATGTTGCCGCCTCTTGCCGACGCGGAAGCTCCCAGGCTCATTATGAAGGACGGCGCGTTCTTGTCCTTGTCCTTTATCAGCTTCTCCTCTTTTCTCGCGGAAAAACCGGGGATTAAGAGCGGCGTGATGGATATCGCCATCAAAAACGAGAAGGGTATGTCGATTACTCCGTAAACGTAGTTCGCGAACAGGAGGATCGTGAATATTACGAGGAACAAAGCCAGCGACAGGGCGAAGAGTCTGTAAAGTCTCCTGTCCACATCGGTGAATTCCCCAGAGGTCTGCCAGAGAGGATCCTCCGGAGCGACGGCTTTCAGGTAAACGAGGACGCCGACCTCGGCAATGAAGAAGAAGATTATTATCAGATACAGCGTCAGCATTATGTCTATTCCCGTGAGGAACGGCATGATAATACCGAAAGCCGCAAAGAAGCTAAGCGAGAGAATTATGGACACGTAGATCTCCTTAAACAGGTCTATGCTGTAGAGCTTTCCGTTGTAGAGCGTCGAGAACTCCTCCATCATGACCTTCTGTTCCCTCTTTATGAACACCTTGAAGTCTTCACCGCTGTCTATCTCGTGAGCCATCCTGTCGAGGAAGTCTGCGAAGATCTTGCTCGGGGTCCTCTTTGCTATGAACCTGCAGGCCTGCGCGAGGTTCCTCTTCCACTTCGCCATCAGGAGGTAAATTTTCCTCGTTTCCTCGGCGAGAGACTTGTATTCCTTCCTCTCCGAAAGCATTTTCATCATTTCTTTCCTGTCTATTTCGGAGATCGCGAGAACGCCGAGGTGCGTTATGTAAAAGTGTATGTTGTTTTCGATGTCGTTTTTGAACCTGACCTCGACGATCTTCGGATATAAAAGTGCTGGAAGTAGAATGAATATCGGAACTGAGTAGAACAGAATTCTGAACAGGCCGAGGTCGAGCTGGGAGAGGTAAAACGTGACGAGCAGAAACGTCGCGAGAGCGACGAGTAAACTCGGTAAGAGAACGAACTTCAGATACCTGTCGACGTCGACGCCGATGTGTCTCAGGTTCATGATCTCACAACCTGAAAGGCAGACCTTCGATGCCCTTCTTGTAGAAATTCCAGATTATCTTCACTACCTCGTAGTAATCGAAGATCTTCAGCTCGACCATTCTCTTGAGAATTCTCGCTCTCAGTTCCATCTCCTCGTATATTTTCCTCGGATCGTCGTATCCGGCAGTTTGAGCGATCTTGTTCTCGAGGACGTAGCTGTTGTAAAGCCCTCTGAAAACGTGCGTATCCGTAACGCTGTCCCACTCGAAAACGGATCTCGTCACGACTCCTCCAATTTCTTCGTAATATCCCTCTATTTCTTCGACGACGAGACATCGTCTCAAGAACTGTCCCTTCCTGTAAACTGCCTGCTGAATCAAAACGACGTTCAGGTTGTCTATGAAAGTTATCGGGACGTTTATCGGTTCTCCCGTCAGCCTCTGAATCAGCTTCTTGACGCTACCGGCGTGGAATGTAGCTAAAACCGGGTGACCCGTCTGCATAGCCTGAAACGCTATCGCTCCCTCCTTACCTCTGATCTCACCGACTATGATATAGTTCGGTCTACTTCTCAGCGCTGCCCTGAGCAGGTCGAAGAGGTCTACCCTCCCAACTTCTCCCCTCTCCCTCGTGTTCAGCTGCTGCCAAACGGGATGCGGCACCTGAACCTCCGGAGTATCTTCGGCCGTGTATATCTTCGAGTCCGGCTTTATGAACGGAATCATCGCGTTGAGCGTCGTCGTTTTTCCGCTCGCGGTCTCTCCGCTCACCCAGATGCTCATACCGTATTCGAGACACAGCCAGAGGTATGCGGCGATTTCGGCTGAAAGGGTGCCCCAGGCGATCAGCTGAGTTATGCTTATCGGCACGGCGGTGAACTTTCTTATCGTAAACGACGGACCCTTCAGGCTGACGTCCGTGGAGTAAATAATGTTGATTCTGCTCCCGTCGGGCAAAGAACCGTCGACTATCGGCTCCTTCTCGCTGACTGGTCTTCCCATTCTTTCTCCGAGGTTTTTAAGGAATTCAGCCATTTTAATGTCGTCTCCGAACTCTATGTTCGTCGGCATCATGTCGAAGATCTTGTGAACGACGTGCGTGTTCTTTGGCCCTATCACGTGAATGTCCTCGATGTAAGGGTCTCTGATCAACGGTTCGAGCGGTCCGACTCCGAGAACGTCTCTTTTTATCAGATACCTGAACGTGTAAGCCTCCTCGTAAGTCAGGGGTATCTTCTCGAATCCGAGGGAGAACCTGCCCCTCTTTTTGTAAGGTCTCTTTTCCCGAGTTATTTCGACGACCTTGTCGAAGAGCTTGTCTATGAGCCTCTCCATCTCCTCCTCCGTCTCCGGCTCCTTCTCGTAAGGCGCGAGTTCGAGCATCATGTCCATAACGGCTTTGAACTTTTCCTCCTCCTCTTCGTTCCTCAACCTCGGCTCTATGGCGATGTAATGCTTTTTTCCGTCTCTGTCCGTCCAGATGTGTATGAAAATCGGATCTCCCACTGGGTAGAGTATGTTGGGTCTCGGCAGAGCTTTCATGTCCCTCGAGAGCTGGACGGCGAAGTTCGGGATCGTCCCCTCCTTCTTCCTGAACTCGTTGAGGTACCTCTTGAGGTGCGGATTTCTTTTCAGAGCGACGTCGAGCCTGTCGGACTTGACGACGTTCATTTAAGCCACCGCCGCTATTTCGACGACCAGGCCGATCTTTGGCTCTACTCTGAAGGCTATCTGCTTCTGATACTGCATCTGCGCGAGGTTGTACTTCTTGATCGTCATGGTGTTCTTTATGTCCGCTCCGAACTTTCTGAGGCTGCACTCGGCAACGAAAGTTGCCGCGCTTTCCAGTTCGAGGAGGGACGCTTCGTCGATCTCGCCGGGGACTGCCGTAACGATTACCGCCTTTCCCGTCGCTGCGATTCGCTTTATGAAGCTGACGAGGTCGATTGCAGAATTCGGGTTTATGTCGAACTTCACGATCGCGGAAAGGGAGTCGATAAAAATCACGTCGCTCTCGAAAATGTGCCTGCCAGAAATGAGCTTTTCTATGTACCTTTCTCTCCTCTTTACCTCGCTTATGAGCGGGTAAACGGGAAAAAACTTCAACTTCCCGGAAATTATGAACTTGTCCACGTCGTAACCGAGACTCGACATCTGCTTTATGAAGTCCACCGTCGTGAGCTGAGAGGAAACGTAGCTAACGGAAACGTCGTTTTTCAGCAAACCGAAGGTCATCCTCTGACAGACCACGCTTTTCCCACTTCCGCTCTCCCCGATAATCAGACCGAATGTTCCTCTCGGAATTCCGCCGCCGATCTTTTTGTGGAACTCGTCGTTTTCGATTTGAACCGAGAAGACGTTTACCATGCTATCACCCTGCGAACTCGAAGGTCTTCTTCACGCCGGTCTCCGTCACGACGATAAGCTTCGCGTCTCCGTTAATCTGAGGAGAGTAAACGTAGAGCGTTGCTGTCTCGCCGGGCTTTATCGAGACTCTGTCCGCTTCGAAGTTCACGACCTGCCCGTTCAGAATTACCGTCAGCGAGTTGTTCGTCAGCAGAATTTCCTCCGTCCCGACGTTCTTTACGTAGATCACGTAAGCTCCGAGCGTGGTGTTGTAAATGACGTTGGCCGGGTCGTTTATTATTTCGAAGTCCGTTCCTATCATCTTCTTCAGAACTTCTCCCTGCTCTCCAGCTTCGATGCTTATTTTCTGGACAGTAACGAACATTATCGCCGACGCTGAAGACGCTATGATTACCGCCGCTATGAACAGTATCAGGTGCGTCGCGACTTCGCCGAACCCCATCTCAGCTCACCACGTAGGTGTAGTATATCGCGTAGCCGTTGTTCGCGACGAGCTTGAGTCTGTGAGTCGTGCCGGTCCCTCCGTCGAGATTGTTAGCCTGTATCGTCACGTTGGTTTCGGGGTAAAGGTAGTCTCTGTCGTAAGTGAAGTTCACGAGAACACCATCGATTAAGAGGTCGAACTTGCTGACCTTCAGCGTAACCGTTCCAGCGTTCTTTACAGTTATAGTCAGATCGTGGGTCGTGTTCGTTCCTACGGCAGTTAAAGAAAGAATTTCGAGCTTCGTGTTCGCTTTTTCGTTAATCTCCTCCTTTTCCAACTTTAACTGATACACGTAGTCTCTCAGCTGTTCGTAAAAAGTAGAATAAACCATTCCCACTACGACCAACGAGGTTATGAAGATTATCGTGAACGCGGCGGTCGTGCTAAAGCCCATTTATCTCACTTACCTCCTTCTTTATCCTGTACACTTGCCTCTCGACGTCCAGCAGCAGGTCCTTGTTCATCTTTCCGGTTCTCAGAGCCTCTATGAACAGCAGGGACATTATGTGGTCCTGGACGGTCATGTAGCCCACCGGCCTCCAGTCGGACTTCTCGTGGTAGAGCCTTATGCCCTTGGAATACTTCAGAACCTCGAACATCACGTCTTCGGATATCCAGCCGATGTCGACGTAGTAGTCGAGGAGGTCGCTCAAGCCATCGTATCCGACTCTTTCGATCATGAACTCTATCCACTTCAGGAGGAACATCATCGACCTCGTGCTTTCCGGAATCGACGTTAACCTGACGCTTTTCGGTCTCGCGGTTTCGACGACCTCGCGAGCGTCTAACAAAGGTTGTTGAGCTGCTAATTCCTGCTCCTTTTTCTCCTCAGCTTCCTCCTTCCCGACTGCGCTCTCGCTCGCTTCACTGCTACTTCCGTAAGCTTCCGCCACCATCTTCTCAGCGAGCCTGTCTTCGACCTTCCTCATGAACGTCGAAAGCGCCTTTTCGATCTTGTCGATCTTCTCGGCGATGTCGTCGACGTTTACCTCCACCCTCTCCTTCAGCTTCCCTTCAACTCTCGACACGATTTTTTCGAGCTGCTCTTCGGTTATCTTCTTACCCTTGAGGATGTCGTAGAGGTCGTTGACTATGACAGCGGGTATTCTACCCTTGTAACTCTCGAGCTTGCTTTTTAGCTCGCTGTCGGAGAGATACTTGCCCTTATCCTTCTTCTCCTCTTCGAGTTCTTCGAGCCTGATTATGTTTCTGTTACTATCATCCAAGACCGATCACCTCTTCGTAAATAACTTCATTAACTATCTCCCTCAGGTTTATCGCGCTCCTAAAAATCAGCCTCAAGTCGAGACGCAAATCTCTGAGCAGATCCTCGATCTCGTCAACCTTCTTCTCGATTTCTTCCAGCCTCTCGACGCTGAGAGACGTAACTTTCGACTGCCCGACGAACGGATTTATCTGAGCCGACACGACTTCGTAGAGAGCCATCATGTCCTTAATCGAGTCCTCAAGCTTGTGAATGTCGCTCCTCACCTTGTCTATCTCCTTTTTCAGATTCGTTATCGCCACGTCGAGCCTCGGGATTCTGTTCTCCACATCATTTAGCCTCTCGTTGATTTTTATGATTAAGTCCTCCTCCTCGTTTTCCTTGCTCTCCTCTCCAGCCTCGACCGTCTCGACTTCTTCCTCTTCCACTTCCTCCTCTCTCACCTCCTCCTCTTCTTTCTTCTTCCTCCTGAAGATTTTCAGCATAAACTCCACCTCAAAAAATTTTTAGGAAAAAATAAAAAATTGTGTAAAAAATTTTGGAGGTTACTGCAGCTCTACTACAGCCGTTGTGTATGACGGCGGTGTCGTGAACTCGATTATACCCGGAGCTCCGAACTCCGGTCTGACCTCTCCACTGACTCTTTCTCTCGGTGAAAATCCTCCACCAAATATTGCACTCGTGTTGACTGTTAGAATGACCTTGTCACCCTGGTTAAGGACTGGATACGCGCTGTTAAGGGATCCATCCTCATCCTGCAGAACGATGATGCCGAACTCTTTATCAGCGCCTCCATCGGTCGTTGCATC
>CAYXDX010000029.1:0-17900 GCA_964463865.1 uncultured archaeon
CCTGGAGGGTGACAAGATAGCGGCCATCACCCCGATAGAACTCACCATAGGGTAAGGAAATACATTTAGCTTGCCCACTTGCTCGACTTTCAACTTTTTCGAGCAACCGTTCTCGGAGCTGAGTGAAACTACTGTATTATGTAAAAAATATTAATTTGCTTAAATTTATAAGGATATATTATCATCAAAAAGATATCAAAACTTTTTTATTGGGATATCCAATATCATGCGAAAGGTGTCGAAGAATGGCGGTAGTTAACGTGAACATTCCTCCGGAACCAATTCCCGAAGTCGCCATAGGTTTACTGACTATCTTCGTCCTCGTCCTCGTTCTACCTTTCAGAGTGAAAAAGGTCGAAGAGAACCTTGAGCCGTTCTTCTTCGTGATGGGCGTCGTAGCAGTAACGATCTCCGGTCTCTGGAGCTGGGAGCTCGTAGAAGAGGCGATTAAAGCACCTATAACAATCGGCGGGGCGCCGATAGGTATTTTTCAGGTAGTCTTGATATCCGGAATAGTCATCTACAAGTATAACCAGCAGATTTACTCTGGCATAATCTCGTTTCTGAGAAGAGTCGGTCCCGCGACATTCATATTCATCCTCGTAACCGTCCTCGGGTTCATATCGAGCATAATCTCAGTCATAGTCACGGCAGTAATCCTTTCGGAGGTCGTCGCAGCTTTACCCATCGAAAGAAAGAGGAAAGTCGAAATGGTCGTCCTGACTTGTTTCTCAGTCGCCCTCGGAGCAGCGTTAACGCCAGTTGGTGAGCCGCTTTCGACGATAGCCGTCTCGAAGCTCAGCGGACCTCCATACTACGCGGACTTCTACTTCCTCTTCAGACACCTCGGAATCTACATAATTCCGGGAGTCCTGACCGTCGCGGCCTACACGACATACAGAGTCGCGAGGCACATAAACGTCGAGTCCGCAGAGATTCCGAAATACGAGGAATCGCTCAGAATAGTCGTGATGAGGGCTATAAAGGTTTATCTCTTCGTTTCCGCTCTCGTTTTACTCGGACAGGGGTTTATGCCGCTCGTCGTTTGGTATTTCACGAAGATACCACCTCACGTCATCTACTGGGTCAACATGGTTTCTGCTATACTCGACAACGCGACGCTGACGGCCGCGGAAATTGGCCCATACCTGACGCTCGCGCAGATTAAAAGCGCGCTCATGGGACTGATAATTTCCGGAGGTATGCTGATTCCCGGTAACATTCCGAACATAGTCGCGGCGGGTAGACTGAAAATAACGAGCAGGGAGTGGGCGAGAGTCGGCGTCCCGGTTGGACTCGTCCTGATGTTCATATACTTCGTAATCCTGTTCGCATGATGCAAAAGGGTTTTTAATTTTTGAACTAAACTCACTACCGTGAAGTCGATATACTTACCGCTCCACCACGGAAAAGCTCCTCCGTGGCTGCTGAACAGGATGAAGAAACTCTGCTATCCTATAGTCAGGATTATCGTAGACGAGTTCGGATACGACGAACTGCTGAGGAGGTTTTCTGACCCCATATTCTTTCAGAGCCTTTCAAACGTCTTGGGGTTCGACTGGAACTCTTCCGGATCGACCACCGTTCTAACTGGGGTTTTAAAAGCTGCGCTAAACGAGTCGGAACTCGAAGTAAGAGTCGCTGGAGGAAAGGGGAAGAACGCGCTTAAAACTCCAGACGAAATCGAGAAACTTGGGGACGAGCTCGGCTTAAAAAGTGAGAGAATTGAAGAGCTGAAGAGGGTCAGCAGACTCGTCGCCAAAGTGGACAGCGCGATGCTTCAGGACGGTTACGAGCTTTACCACCACGCCATAATTTTCACGAAAAAAGGCTGGTGCGTGGTTCAGCAGGGGATGAACGAGGTGGAGAGGCTCGCGAGAAGGTATCACCACTCGTCCTTCGAGTGGAAAATAGAGAGACCTCACTCCGGAATCTTTGCGGAAAGAGTAGAGAGGAGAGTCATGAACCTCGCCTCGAAGGACAGCGAAGAGGCGAGGGAGGTCATACTCGACGTCGTCAGAGACGGGACGTTTTTGCGCGATTACAAAAGGCTAACGACGATCGTTCGCTACAAAGACGGATATACCGTGCCGAGGAAAGTCGATTGGAAAGCTATAGAGCTCGCCTACAACCTTGGAGTGGACAACTTCGAAGACCTGCTACTAATCAGAGGAGTTGGCAAAGGAGCTCTGAGAGCTCTCGCCCTGATCTCCGAGTTAATATACGACACCGAATACGACAAAAAAGACCCTGCGAAGTTCTCGTTCGCACTTGGAGGAAAGGACGGAGTTCCGTATCCAGTAGACGTAAGAAGCTATGATGAGGTCATAAAGTTCTTGGAAGACGTGCTAAAACAGGCGGAACTCGGAGACTTCACTAAACTACGACTTCTCCGAGATAAACTCCGTCCAAGGTAAAAACGCTGAACTTGTTAACCTTCTTGAATATGAATCCCGCTGGCCTGTCGAGGTTTACTGCCGTGGAGCTGCAGAGTTCGTTGAAAGCCGGCATGACCACGACCTTTCTGCCTTCGAGTTCTCCTTCGAGCCAGACTCTTTCCTTGTATCCGTGAACGACGTCCTTTATGAAGTAAGCGGGATGCGAGTGCGCCAGGACTATCACGTCCGAGTCCATTGCCTCTTTGTATTCGAGGTGTCCGTGAAGGACGGACAGCGACCCGTCCGAGTAAAATTTACTCGTGTCGAGTTCGCTTTTCAGGTTTGCGTCGTGGTTTCCTCTGACGATGAGAACTTCCAGCTCGCTTTCGAGTTCCTCGACGAACCTTTTTGCTCTCTTAACACCAAACAACCCTATGTGCTTCAGGTCTCCGTTGATTAAAATTGTGGAGCAGTTCGTTTTCTTGGCTATGTCGATAGCTTTTTCTCCGATCTCCTTCACGTTTCCGGCGAGGCCGAGGTGTAGGTCGGCTATAACGAGCATGTCGCCGCACTTAAGAGCGTCTCCAACTATCCTTAATTTCCTCCCAAACCTTGTCGACGTAGTCGGCAACGTTTATCCCCCTCTCTTTCGCGTAAATCAAGGCTACGACTTCGAGATTCAGCACGTTACCGAACTCCATCTGCTTTTTGTTGAGCTCTGCCACAACTTCCTGCCTGCTTTTACCGAGATTCTCGGATATTAGATCTATGAGCTCGTCGAGGGTCGTGGACGATCGTATTCTGTTTATGTCCGGCTTGAAGTCCGGTTCTATCTCCACCTCGTCCAGATCGAAGTTCGGTTCGAGCTCGTCGTCTCCCTTGAGCAGCCCTTTCTTTTGAGCCATTTCGACGACCTCTTTGCTCGTCTCGTGAGAGAACCACTTCAGGTCGAAGGACATCGTGTAAGTAAGCTCCGACTTTTTCATCTTCCTCTTTCCTTTGGATTTGAAAGCCGCCGCTATCGTTTTTTTGAGCATGGTGGAAGTTCTGCAGATGTATAAATAAGTTTGCGCTACGAAACGTATTTATTCAAACCGAAAGTTGAGAAAACGAAGCTCTTTTCAAAAGCGCAAGCGGAGGAAGAGTATGAGAGTCAACTTCGTGAAGATGCACGGTAACGGGAACGACTTCGTGCTAATAGACGAGTTTAACGGGGAACTCATACCAGAAGAGAAGAAGCCGGAGTTCGTCAGAGCGATTTCGCACAGAAACTTCGGTATCGGTTGCGACGGGGTTCTCTTCGTTCAGAAGTCAGAAATTGCCGATGCGAGGTTCAGATACTTCAACAGGGACGGAAGCGAAGCCGAAATGTGTGGAAACGGTATAAGGTGCTTCGCAAGGTATGTGGTGGAAGAAGGATACGCGAAAAGCCCGGTGAGGGTAGAAACCCTCGCGGGCGTGCTCGAACTCGAAGTTTACAAAGACGATGAAGGGTGGTGGGTAAAGGTAGACATGGGGAAACCGAAATTCGAGCCGAGCGAAATACCGTCGCTGGAAAAGGTGTGGGGGAAAACTTTCGAGGTCGACGGAAAGAAGTTCGTAGTTTACGCCGTAAATACCGGAGTTCCGCACGCCGTGGTTTTCGTCGACGATTTCGACTTCGACCTTATCAAGGTGGCGAGGAAGATCAGATACAGCGAAGTTTTCCCTCAGGGAACGAACGTGAACTTCGCAAAGTTCACCGACGGTAAATTCTTTGTGAGAACTTACGAAAGAGGCGTGGAGGACGAGACTCTAAGCTGCGGAACGGGAAGCGTGGCCGTAGCGGTCGTTTCGAAAGAACTCGGAATGATAGAAAACAGAGCGGAAATTATGACGAAGGGCGGAAAACTCGTGATCGAGCTGGACGACACAGCTTACCTCGTTGGCGGAGCGTCGAGAGTTGCCGAAGGCGTCTTAAGACTCGACGAGTTGAGGTTCGATGTTTAAGAACAGACTCTGCCTCTCTGCGATGGCCGGAATAAACGATTCGAAGTTCGTTAAGAAGTTTAACGTAGCGCTGGCCATTCTCGGAGGTTTTAACGCCGATAAAGAGACCAACGAAGCAGCTCTTGAATCCACGAAAAGGGGTAGGAAAGAGTTCGTTTTCAGAGACCCGCTGAAAGGGATAGAGAGAGAAATTGTGTCGTCGCTGGACTTCGACGGAAAAATAGCCGTAAACGTTCGGGCCGCGAGCGTCGACGGTTACAGAGAGGTCGCCAAAATCTGCGGAGAATACGGGGTGATAATGGAGGTGAACGCTCACTGCAGACAGCCAGAGTTCGTGAGGATTGGAGCGGGTCAGCAGTTGCTTTTCGATCCGGAAAAGCTCGCCAAAATAGTAGAGGTCTGCTCGAAGTGGTGCGATACGTTCGTTAAAATAAGAGGGGGGCTGAGCGTGGACTACTCGAAGATTTCCGAGTTATTATTTTCTTCCGGAGCCCTCGCGATACACGTGGACGCGATGATTCCTGGAGGCGGAGCCGACTACGACCTCGTCAGGCTCATTTCGAGTTTCGGAAACGTCGTGGGGAACAACTCCGTTAGAGACGTCGCCTCTGCGAGGAGGATGATAGACAGCGGAGCGAAACTTGTATCTGTCGCGAGGGGAATCTTGAAGAACGAAAGGTTGTTCGACCTTCTGCTGGAGGACGAATTGTTATCGTCTCCGGTCGAACTGAGGTGATGAAATGGAACTTGTGAGAGAAATCGCCGAGGAAATCAAGACTTCTTACCTCGACTACGCGATGAGCGTCATAGTTGGAAGAGCTCTGCCGGACGTCAGAGACGGGCTGAAGCCTGTTCAGAGGAGAGTCTTGTATTCGATGTTCGAAATGGGGTTGTTCAGCAACAGGCCTTACAGAAAGTCCGCAAGAATCGTCGGAGACGTTCTCGGTAAGTATCACCCGCACGGAGACGCGGCGGTCTACGAAACCCTCGTGAGAATGGCGCAGGACTTCAACATGAGGTATCCTCTCATAGACGGTCAGGGGAACTTCGGAAGCATAGACGGAGACGAGCCAGCCGCGATGCGTTACACTGAAGCGAGGTTGACGAAGATAGCAGAGGAGATGCTGAGAGACATAGACAAGGACACAGTCGACTTCGTTCCGAACTTCGACAACACGCTAAAGGAACCCTCCGTCCTTCCAGCTGCTTTTCCTAACCTCCTCGCGAACGGGTCGAGCGGAATAGCCGTTGGAATGGCCACGAACATTCCGCCGCACAACCTAAGGGAAGTATGCGACGCGATAATCGAATACATCAGAGATCCGAACGTGACGGTCAGAGACCTCATGAAGCACATTAAAGGACCTGACTTTCCAACCGGCGGAGTGATAGTCGGAGTAGAAGGTATCGTCAAAGCCTACGAAACCGGAAAGGGCAGGATAATCGTTCGTGGCAAAGTCGAGTTCGAGGACAACGCCATAATCATCAAGGAAGTCCCCTACATGGTCAGAAAATCTCTTATCGTCGAAAAGATAGCGAATCTGGTAAGAGAGGGAAAAATAGAGGAAATAAAGGCCGTAAGGGACGAGTCAGACAGAGAGGGGATAAGAGTAGTCGTCGAACTTAAGAGCGGCGCCGACAAGAACCTCGTTTTGAACAAACTCTACCTCTACACGCCCCTCCAGACGACTTTCAGCATAATGCTCCTCGCACTCGTAGATAATCAGCCCAAGGTCCTAACTCTGAAGGACCTCATAGCCGAGTACGTAAAGCACAGAAGGGAAGTTGTAAGGAGGAGGGTATCCTTCGAGCTCAAGAAAGCCGAAGAGAGAATGCACATTCTTGAAGGTCTGAAAGTCGTCCTCGAAAACGTAGACGAGGCCGTGGAGCTCATAAGGAAGTCCAAGACTCCTTCAGAGGCTAAGGAAAAGCTCATCGAAAGGTTCTCGCTGACCGAAACGCAGGCAGATGCCGTGCTCCAGATGAGGTTGCAGAAGCTGACGTCGATGGAGATAGAAAGCGTCCTGAAGGAGCACGAAGAACTCGACAAGAAGATCAGAGAGCTCAGAGAGATCATCCAGTCGCAGGAAAAGATGGACGAGATAATCATCCGGGAGCTCGAAGAGATCAAGAAAAATTACGGAGACGATAGGAGGACGAAGATAATTCAGGAGGTTGAAGAAATAAGCGAAGAGGACCTCGTTAAAGACGAGGAAAACGTTTTGATAATCACTAAAGATGGCTACGCGAAGAGGGTGGACGAGGACAGCTTCAGGGTTCAGAAGAGAGGGGGCGTCGGAGCTTCCGGAATAACGCTCAGAGACGGAGACGCGGCGGACTTCATAGTAAAGGTGAGGTCACTCGACAGAATTCTCCTCTTCACGAAAGACGGTAAAGCATTTTCGATGAACGCTTACGAGATTCCGAAACAGGAAAGATCAGGCAAAGGCGTCAACCTCAGAAAGTTCCTGAGAGTGGATGACGAAATAGTCGGAGTCGTTCCGTATTCGAGAAGGGGAAGCGTGGTAATCCTGACCGAGAGCGGATACGCAAAGCTCGTGAGAATGAGCGAGTTCGAGAACGCTAAGAGGTCTGGAATACTCGCCTCTCCAGAGAGAGTGAGCATCGTGAAGAAAGCTGAAGGAAAAGAAGTGATCATAGCGACGAAGAACGGGAAGCTGATAAGGTTCAAACTCAGCGAGGTTCCGGAATACAAGAGAACGGCAAGAGGCGTTAAGGCGATAACGCTCGATGGAGACGAAATTGCCTGGATGGACGTGGGAGACGGCGACAGAATACTTACGCTAACCGAGAACGGATACGGAAAGGCGACGAAGAAGGAAGAGTTCAGACTGACTTCGAGAGGTGGAAAAGGAGTAATAGCGCACAGGGTTACAGAAAAAACCGGAAAGCTCGTTTTTGCTGAGTTCGTGAAGGGCGACAGACTTATGGTCATAAGCAAGGACGGTAGCGTCATCGTAGTTCCTGCCGACCAGATCCCGACGATGGGGAGAGACGCTTCCGGCGTCATCGTGAGCAAGAAAGGTGTAATATCCGCGAGTTTCATCTAACGCTATGAAGCTCGAACCGGAAAAGTGGGAGGATAGAGGAAACTACAGAACTTCGAAACTACACACTTTTTCCGAGAGCTGCTTCGTTCAGTTGGTCGAGATAAGGGGAAAAGTCGGCGATCACTACCACAAAAAGCAGACGGAGATTTTCGTAATAGTAGGTGGGAGCGGCAAGCTCAGAATCGGAGAGGAGGAGTTCGACGTTAAGTGCGGAGACGTTTTCGTGTGCCCGCCGGGAACCGTTCACTCCGCGGACGGAAACATGAGGATAGTCGTGTTCAAATACGACTACGTTCCCGACGACACCGTGTGGCTGGAAAAATGATATATTGTCCGAAGGAAGAGTGATCAGTAATGCTATGGGTCGAAAAGTACAGACCTAAAACGATCAAAGACGTTGTAGCTCCTTCTAACATAATTAACACCGTAGTGACCTGGGCGGAAAACTGGAAGAAGGGCATTAAGCAGAAGCCTTTACTTTTCGCCGGCCCCCCGGGAGTTGGAAAGACCTCTCTCGCGTTAGCTCTCGCGAACACTTACGGGTGGGAGGCTGTCGAACTAAACGCGTCTGATCAAAGAAACTGGAGCGTGATATACAGAATAGTCGGTGGTGGAGCGTTTAACGAAACTTTGAGCGACGAGGGAGAGTTCTTATCGTCTAAGGAAGGTAAGCTAAAGCTCATAATCCTCGACGAGGTGGACAACATAAGCAAGAAGGAGGACTTCGGAGGAGAGAGCGCGCTCGTAAAGATACTCAGAAGGTTACCTCCGCAACCGATAATACTCATAGCGAACGAACCATATAACCTCTCCCCGGAACTCAGGAACCTCGTTACTATGGTTAACTTCAGGAGGCTCTCGACGAATCAGATCGTCAAAGTTCTCGAAAGGATCGCGAAGCTTGAAGGAATCGAGATCGATCGAAAAGCTCTAACGGCGATAGCCGAAAACGCTGGAGGAGATCTGAGAGCAGCCATAAACGACCTGCAAGCAGTGGCCGAAGGTAAGAAGATCGTCAAAGTTGAAGACGTCGTCGTTGCGAAAAGGACTCAGGAGACGGACGTGTTTAAAGTCATGCAGAAAATTTTCAAGACATACTACTCCACAGTTTACTCCGAAGCCATGCTCCTCGACGAGTCTCCGGAAGACCTGATATTCTGGATAGACGCTAACGTCCCTCTCGAATACGAAGGTGACGACCTTTACAAAGCCCAGCTCGTTCTATCGCGGGCAGATGTTTTTCTCGGAAGAGTTAAAAGAAGGCAGTTTTACAGGCTGTGGAAATACGCGAGCTACCTCATGACGGTAGGGGTTCAGCAGTCCAAGAGCAAGGTAAAGAAAGGTTTCACGAAATACGCGAGGCCTTCGTTCTGGCAGAAACTCGTTACGTTTCAGAAGAAGAGAGAACTGAGAAGGAACATCCTCAAAAAACTCGCGAAGTATTCCCACATGTCGAGAAAGAAAGCGAACACGGAACTCTACGATTACGTCAAGTTCCTTCTGTCGACTCTCGATACCGACAGAGCCGCGAAGATATCCGCCTTTTACGACCTCAGCGAAGAGGAGCTGAAGTTCCTCGTAGGCGACGAGAGAGGTGAAGAGATCTACAGATACGCGAAGGAGCACAACTACCACAGGATAGAGGACGAGACTTTTCTCGAAAGCTTCGAAGCTCCGAGCGTAGCAGAAGAAGTCGAGGAAGTCGTTGAGGAAGAGAAAGAGGAGGCAAAAGAGGAAAAGCCGGAAGCCCAAGTGAGCGTAGAGCAGAGATCCGAGGAAAAGAGAGAAAGAAGGAGAGGCAGGAAGAAGAAAGAGAAAAAAGGGAAGGACATGTCGTTAGAGGACTTCTTTTCATGATCGAGAGAGTCGTCGGAATTGAGGAATACATCACGGAAACTCCGGGAATCGGGGGTAAAATAAAAGAGAGACCCGAAGACTTCTATGTCGAAGAAGTTATCGACTTGGATAGGTTCCTGAGCAAAGAGGGGAAGAACCTGCTCATAAAGGTGAAAAAGAAGAAGTGGGAAACCCTGAACTTCGCGAGAGTTCTTTCTAACATCCTCGGGATAAGTCAGAAGAGGGTCGGTTACTCCGGGACGAAAGATAGGAATGCTGTTAGCGTCCAGTATTTCATGATCTACAACGCCAGCGAAGAGTTCAGAAAAAAGCTCGAAAGTATAAGGCTGAAGGACGCTGAAATAGAGGTAATAGGTTTCACGAGTAAGAAGCTCGAGCTCGGAGACCTCATCGGTAACAGGTTCGTCGTCCGAGTTAGCGGAGCGGAAAACGGAAGCAGGGTGGAAAAGATAACTTCGGAGCTGATCGAAAAGGGGATTCCGAATTACTTTGGAATCCAGCGTTTCGGATCTCTGAGGCTGATAACCCACGAAGTCGGAAAGCTAATACTGAAGAGAGAGTTCGAAGAAGCTTTCTGGGTTTACGTGGCGAAGCCTTTCGAAGGTGAGAGGGAAGACGTCAGAAAGGTAAGAGAAATTCTCTGGAACGAGAGGGACGCGAAGTTCGGTTTGAAAGAGCTTCCAAAACACCTCAGGTACGAGAGGTTGCTGCTTCAGAAATTGAGGGAAGGAAAGAGCGAACTCGAAGCACTTTTGAGCCTTCCGAAAAACCTCAAACTTCTGTTCATCCACGCATACCAATCGTTCATATTCAACAAGCTCCTTTCCGCAAGGATAAGAGAGTTCGGAACGCTCAGAGAACTGGAAAAAGACGACTTTATAGACTTCGTGGACTTCAGACTGGGATACAAAGTAAGCTCCGAAGACTTCTCCGTTCTTTCGGACTTCAACGAACCGAGGGTTAAACTATTAATGGAGAAAGGTTACGTCCTGCTCTCTTTACCTCTTCCGGGATACGAAACGGAGCTGAGGGGTTGGAGCGGGGAAAAGCTTAAAGAGATACTTGAGGAGGAGGGTGTCGAACTGTCGAACTTCAAGTCCCAGTATCCCGAATTTTCTTCGAAAGGCAGTTTGAGGGTCGCTGAGATTCCGTTCGACTTCTCCACGTTCAGGTTCGAAGACGAAACTTTTTCGTTCTTCCTCCCAAAAGGTTGCTACGCGACATCGTTCCTGAGAGAATACATGAAGTCATAGCAGTCCGGCTTTTTCGAGGGTTCGTTCGTTCAAGACATCCTCTCGACCGTCCGCGATAATAGTTTTGTTCAGCCCCATCACGACTATCCTGTCCGCCAGCTTCTTCACGGTCTCGAGTTCGTGAGACGTGAACACGACTGTCCCTTCGTATTCCCTTATTATGCTTTCGAGCTTCCTCTTAGTTTTAGCATCTATATTCGCGAACGGTTCGTCGAGGAACAGGATCCTTGGCGAGTATATCAGAATGCTCGCGAGGGCCACTCTCTTCTTCTCGCCGCCGCTGAGCCTGAAAGGTGGTTTATTCAGGACATCCTTTATGCCGAGTTCTTCTGCGATAGAGCTTACTTTCTCCTCTATTTCCTCTTTACTCCACTCGAGCTGGAGAGGAACATAGCAAAGTTCGTCGAGGACTGTCGGATTGAAAAGGAATATGTCCGTGTCCTGAAACAGAAATCCAACGTTCCTTCTGATTTCTTCTAAGTTCTCGAACGGATTCTTGCCAAGTATTTTTACGTAGCCGCTGTTCGGCTTCAGGAGTCCGGCGAGAACGAGGAGGAGTGTGCTTTTACCACTTCCGTTCGCACCTATTATCGCGAGTCTCTCACCGCTCATCACGTTCAAGCTCACGTTCTCGAAGCCGAGTGTTCCGTCGGGATACACGTAGCTGATTTCTTTTGCCTCTATCACAGCATCGCCCACCATATTACAACTGCTGTAAAGTAGAGGATTAATAACTTGCTCCCCTCTACCCGAGCTACAGGATCGCCCCTTATTCTCATAGCCATCGCGACTTTTTCACCCTTTTCCATACTCCTGAGGAGGAATAATCCGAGCGCTTCTCCGCCCTTCTTCATGGTCTCGATGTGTCCGCTCTTTCGAACTCTCCTGCTCTCCCTCGCGAGAAGCGTAGCAAGGAGGTCCTTGGTCAGCATGTAGGAGTATACGTAGGTTATCCAGAGAGTCGTGAGTAGCTTCTCCGGAAACCTCATCGACCTCAGCGCCGAAACGAGTTGGTTGAACGGCGTCGTCATTATCAAGAGCTGAAGCGAGGATATCGCAGAGAAAACCCTGAGAGTAAAGGTCAGAACGTAGTGTAGACTTTCGCCGAGCGCGAGGGTTGGCAGAACGACGACGAACGAGAATGCGGCGAATAAATACGACCTCCTCAACAGGGAGGTTATCTTTATTCCGGAAACTGCCGCGAGTGAATAGACTGCGGCGAGGACGAAAAGAACCTTCTCAATCTCGAAGGTCGCAACGGAAAGGATCGTCAGAAGAGTGAACCCGGCTACCTTAACCCTCGGATCCGTTTTTGATAGCAGGCTTACTTCAGGTTCGTAAAGGAAAAAATTTTGAAAGTATTCCGAGAAAGCTTTAATGCTCCTCTCTATTAGCTCGTGCATTCAGCAAAACCCCTATCCCGAGGATTATTAACACGCCGATCGCTCCGGTTATAAACGTTCCGACGTATTCGTTTATGCCCGGTATGGTGTAATCGGGGAAGATTCCGCTCCACAGCGGATTCTCCGTTAGTCCGAGGTGCTCCGCTGCAACTTCGAGCGGCTCGGTGTAGTTTACGAGCTCAGCGAGGTAGGCGAAGAGCGGGGAGAGAACGATCATCACGCCAATCCCGATCATAGCGACTTTTCCGAACCTCTCCTTCGACGCAACCTCGACGCCTCTGACGGAAACGTAGCTGACGATAGCGGCGGTGATTATTCCCTCAATTATTCCGAGAACTCCGTGCCAGATGAACATGACCGACGCAGCTTCCGCTACACCGTATTTAAACGCTGACGAAATCCCGATTTCCACTCCAGCCATCACTGCAGCAGTCGTAATTCCGACCCACCCCGCAAGAAAACTCGCGAGCTTCTCGTTGAACTTTCTGACGAGCGAGAAGACGTAGTATCCGACGAAGACGTTGACGACTGCCATGTTCCACAGGTTCGCACCTAAAGCTGTGATTCCTCCGTCTCCGAAGACGAGCGTCTGAATTACGAGGACGACCGTCATCGCTATGCATCCAGCATACGGTCCGAGCAGAATTCCGGCCAAAGCTCCTCCGACGAAGTGCGCGGAAGTTCCTCCTGGAATTGGCCAGTTCAACATTTGCGCCGCGAAAATTCCTGCAGCCACTACTCCAAGAGCTGCTGGATTTATTTCAGCTTTCCTCAGCGAGTATACTATGACTGCCCCTGAGAGAACGTAGAACAGCGCCGCCATTCCGAGGTCGAGGAAACCGTCCGGGATGTGCATGTATGCTCAACCCATCGTCTGTATTAAAAATTTTTGGTTTAGTGTTACTTATTTAGAAATCTGTCGATGTATGTTAATACCAACACGTAACCGAGGATTGCCGCGACTACGTTTCCGAGCGCTATCCCGAACCAAACCCCGCTGAGACCAAAGCCCATCTTCATTCCAAGAACGAACGCGAACAACAGCTGGAAGACTATGGTTCTCAAAGTCGTTAGCGCTAAAGAGATTTCGCCTCTTCCGACACCCTGGAAGAACGACGACGCCATCATTCCAGCCGGTGCGAACGGCAGGAAGATTGACAGCTCTCTGAGTGCCGCTATAAGGTCTCCGCGAATGTTCATCGTAGCTTCGGAATACGCGAACAGGTGCGATATTTCAGGCGAGAAAGCTACGAACAAAGATGCAAAAACGAGCTCCACCACTACGCCCACTTTAACGGAAAAAGTGAACGCGGTCTTCATCTTCTCGACATCTCCGGATCCGTAAGCAGCAGCCACCACCGAAGTCGTGCCGACGGCAAGCCCGATAAGAGGCAGTATCGCGAACATGAGGACTCTCCAGACGCTCGTGAAAACCGCTATTCCAACGATGTCTATCGACGAGATTATCGCGTTGAGTGTGAAAACTGCTACGGACATCGTTAGCTGTATGACTGAAGATGGTGCACCGACTCTGAGTATCTCGAAGACGATCTCCTTCTCTGGAATCATCAGGCGCGGAGATATCTCAACGAACGTGTCTCTCTTCGAGAACAGCCAATACGAGTATAAGAGCGACGTAGCGACGAACGAGATTACCGAGGAGATCGCAGCCCCGTTCAGTCCGAAACCGAGCGAATATATGAAGATCGGATCGAGAACGACGTTTAACATCGACCCGAGTATCATGCCGGCCGTCGATCTGTCAGCGTCGCCTTCACCTCTCAGAACTCCTCCGGCAACGTTCGAAAAAACCATGGCTACTGATCCGGCGAAGAGAATCTTCGAGTACTCTACGGCAAGCCCAAGCGCTTCTCCGCTCGCACCGATCAAAGAGTATATCCTTTCGAGGTTCGGAAAAAACGCAGACACTATGACTATTCCGGTTAAGAAGGAGAGAAGTAGGGACTGCGACGCCGCCTTACTTGCCGCCAACCTGTCGCGCCTGCCGATCTTTCTCGAAATTGCAGCACTACCTCCTATGCCGAGTCCGGACGATATCGAAATCACGGCCATGAAGACCGGAAAAACGAGTCCCAGAGCCGTTAAGTTCTCTTCACCGAGACCCGCGACCCACACTCCGTCGGCGAGCATGTAAATGGATTGAAAGAGGAGTCCGAGCGTAACGGGGAAAGACAATCTCATTACTGCTTTCTTGGGATCGCCGAGCAGGATCTTTACACCCTTCGTCTCCATTCGTAGTTCTCGCTACGAATTTGCTAATAAGCGTTGCCGTCGATGTCCAGTAAGCTTTATTATATCTTCGACTCGTTTGACTAAACGTGAGGAAGACTTTAGCCTTGATGCTACTCCTGAGCGTCCTTACGTCGGTAGTTTCGCTCGCCGTCGGAAGTTCTGGATATTTGGGACTCAAGTCCTTTCTGAGGGTCGTAACGGGCAACGCATCCCCGGTAGACGAGAGCATAGTTATCGGCTACAGACTTCCCCGCCTCCTACTATCCATACTCGTTGGAATTTCGCTGTCTGCCTCTGGCTGCGCCATGCAGTCGCTTTTTCGAAACCCTCTCGCCGAACCCTACGTTCTCGGCGTCGCGAGCGGTGCAAGTGTTGGAGCGGCTTTGGTGATTACCCTCGGTCTCGGAAGCATTCAGAACATAGTTCTGGCGGCATTCCTGTCTTCTCTGCTGACGATCTCGATGGTATACAAGATCGGAACGCTCGCAAGATTCAGAGACCAAAACTACGCGATACTACTGGCGGGGATAGCGATAGCGTCCTTTCTGTCCGGATTGACGTCGCTTCTAATATACCTCCACGCACAGAGCATGCACAAAGTCGTCTTCTGGTTGATGGGCAGCTTCTCGAACCCGCAGTGGAGTGAAGTCTACTTCGTCGTCCTTCCCGTAATCGTCGGAGTTTCGTTCCTCCTCGCGAACTCCTGGAAGTTAAACGCCCTTCTGCTCGGAGACGAGCACGCGATGGCGGTAGGTGTTAACGTCGAGAGGTTCAGAAAGCATTTAATAGCCGTGGTTTCCCTGCTAACGGCTTCGGCGGTTTCCGTAAGCGGAGTTATCGGATTCGTCGGCATAATAGTTCCACACACGATGAGGTTGATCGTCGGAGAGGAGCACGGAAAACTGCTTCCTGCAACGATACTCTTCTCGACGATCTTCATGCCTACTGTAGACGTTGTCGCGAGGATTTCCACGAGCGGAGAGCTACCGATCGGAGCGATAACTGCGATGATAGGAGGTCCGTTCTTCCTGTATCTCCTCTGGAGGCGGTAGCATGATACTCAGAGTCGAAGGCGTATCGGTGAACCTCAGCAGCAGGGAAGTTCTAAAGGACGTAACCTTCGCCGTGGAAAGAGGCGAACTCGTATCGCTGCTCGGACCGAACGGGAGCGGAAAGTCCACGCTACTCAGAACAATTTTCGGAATACTCAAGCCTGTAAAAGGTGCTGTTTTACTCGACGGAAAGGCTCTCAAGACCGTCGAAGAAGCAGCCAAGAGCATGGGTTACCTCCCCCAGGAGTCTGCGGAGACCAACCTAAGAGTTCTTGACGTCGTTTTACTTGGAAGGATGCCGCACCTGAGCGGGATTAGAAAGGTAAGCGAAGAAGACCTCATGATAGCTATGAACTCTCTGAGAGAGGTCGGAATCGAAGACTTAGCTGACAGAAAATATTCGGAGCTCAGCGGCGGCGAGAAGCAGAAGGTCATGCTCGCGAGGGTTTTCGCCCAGCAGCCGGAGATCATGCTGCTCGACGAACCCACGGCACACCTCGACATATCCGCTCAGATAGAGATAATGGAGACCGTCAGAAGGAAAGTGGACGAAGGCTGCGCCGCTCTGGTGGCGATGCACGACATAAACCTCGCGTCGATGTTCTCTGACAAGATCCTCATGGTAAAGGACGGGAAAATCGCTTACGCGGGATCGCCCGAAGAGGCGATAACCAAAGAAAGCATAAGGGACGTGTTCAACGCCGACGTCATCGTCAAAAAGCACGGAAGGTCGGTCTACACAATACCGAGGAGAAAAGTTAGAAAGAACGGCGTGAAAGTTCACGTCATCTGCGGAGGTGGTTGCGGCAGAGAGATACTCCACACCTTAGCCGAAAACGGATACGAAGTTTCCGCTGGCGTCGTAAACGTCCTCGATTCGGACTGGGAAGCGATCGTAGAGCTTGAAGGAGAGTTCGTGGAAGAAGCTCCTTTCAGTCCCATAAGCGAAAAAGCTCACGAGAGAAACCTCGAAGCTATTATTTCTGCAGACGTCGTCGTCCTGGCGAACATCTTCGTAGGACCCGGAAACCTGAAAAACCTCGAAGCGGCAGAGTTTTCGGCTAAACTCGGAAAACTCATCGTCGTTGAAAAGACTCCGTTCGACGAGAGAAACTTTGCCGGAAGCGAGGCGAAGAAGAGGTATGAGTCGATCGTGAAGTATGCTATCGTCGTTAAGTCAGAAGGAGAGGTTGTCGATGCCATACGGAAAATACTGGGTGGAAAGTGATACTCTAATCGTCGAAGGGAATTTTTTCGGAGTCAGCACCGGGTTGCTCGGTGGTTGGAAGAAAGTTCGATACGCTTTCAACCACACGGTCAGCGACGAGTTTTACGAGACCGATCCGGTCAGCTACCTGAGGAGCGTCGCGAAAAAGCACGGCTTGAAATCTTACTTCGGACTGCTCACGGCAGTTCCAATCGAAAACCTCAGCGTGAAGAGTATAGAGGACGTTACGACCTTCGTGACAGCAGGAGTCAACAACCCGAACGAGAAGATCGGGACGATAAACGTCATAGTGGTTGTGGAAGGTAGGGTTAGCAGGTCGGGGATGCTAAACGCGATAATTACGGTTACGGAGGCGAAGAGTAAGGCGTTAATCGAAATGGGTTACGACTTTACCGGAACGAACACCGACGCCGTGGTAATCTTAACGACTCAGAAGGGCAAGTACTACAGATACGGAGGTGCAGCGAGTGAGCTCGGAAGAAAGGTCTGGAGAACTGTAAACGACGCCGTTAAAGAAAGTTTGAAAAAGTGGAGTCACTCCGAGTAGAACTCGCAGATCTTCGCGTCTTTCAGACAGTTCCACTCCACGCATCGTTCGTAAAACTTACACTTTTCGCACGATTTCACGCATACCAATTTCGCTAAAGTAATTAAAAATTTTTTGACGTATTATCAAACAAATTGGATAAGCTTAAATATCGGCATGGTAAGATGTCAAAAAAATTTGCCAAGGTGTTCGGATATGATGAAATACCTGAGCGTCGTTTTAACGCTGCTGCTGATCGGAACGGCGTCAGCGACAACTTTCCACGGAGATGAAGAGAGGACAGGAAACTTTACGGATTTTGGACCGAAGACGAGTGAGATCGTATGGAAATTCCAACTCTCCGGACTCGTCGATGCGTCACCGGTAGTCTGGAACGGAAAAGTCTACGTCGCAAACTGGTATGGCTGGGGCAATTGGAGTCCCGGGCTTTACTGTCTGAACGCTACGACTGGGGAACTCGTGTGGGTTAACAGGAACATCACAGGAGCGTCTACGGTTACAGTTCACAATGGAACGCTCTTCGTCGGAAACCTCTCGGGAGACCTATATGCGGTAGACGCTGAGACAGGAAAAGTGCTCTGGAAGAAGACTCTCGAGACGAATCCGGAGTGGTGGGGAATAGCGTCGTCGCCCTTAGTTTACAACGGAACACTTTACGTGACGACGTTTTCTACTGGGCCTCTTCACGCGCTGGACCTGAACGGTAGCGAGCTGTGGAACATTACTACCGGCGGAAGAATCGGACAATATTCCTCGCCGTCGGCCTTTGCAGGAAAGATATTCTTCGCTGGAAACTCTACGAACGTCAACGCTCTTTACTGCGTAAATGAGAGTGGCGGAGTTGAGTGGACGTTCCCTGTCGACAGCAT
>CAYXDX010000030.1:0-17825 GCA_964463865.1 uncultured archaeon
GGTAAGGTGTAAGACGTGCATGCACTACTGCACACTCGACGAGGAGAAGTGGGGCGTGTGCAGGGTTAGAAAAAACGAAGGCGGGAAGCTTTACGTTTACAACTACGGAATGGTCTCCTCGATAGCCGTCGATCCGATAGAGAAGAAGCCGTTTCACCACTTTTATCCCGGGAGTAAGGTTCTTTCTTTCGGAGGAGTGAGCTGCAACTTCCGTTGCTCTCACTGTCAGAACTACGAGATAAGCTTCGCGGACTTAACGTTTCCGTACCTTCGCGAGCTAACTCCCGAAGATGTTGTGAGAATGCTGAAGGACAGAGGAGCTGGCGGCGTGGCCTGGACATACAACGAGCCGAGCATATGGCACGAGTTTACTTTCGACTCGAACAGGCTCGTGAAGAAAGAGGGTTACTACACGACTTACGTAACGAACGGTTACTTAAGCCTTGAAGCGATAGACGAGATTTCGAAAGTTCTCGACGCGGCGAACGTCGACGTCAAGGCGTTCAACGAGGACTTCTACAGGAAGGTCTGCAAGGCCAAGCTCGAAAAAGTTCTCGAAGCCGTGGAGCACATGCACGACAGAGGAATCTTTCTCGAGATAACGTACCTCGTCATACCGGGGCTGAACGACGACATGGACGAGATAAGGAGCTTCGCGAAGTGGGTAGCGAGTATCGACAGCAGGATACCCGTTCACTTTTCGAGGTTCCATCCGGACTTTCAAATGCTCGACAGGAACCCTACGCCCGTAAAGACTCTGGAAGAGGCCGTAAAAACGGCGAGGGAGTTCCTCGACTACGTTTACATCGGTAACGTGTGGGGGCACGAGTTCGAGGACACCTACTGTCCGAACTGCGGATACCTCCTCGTGGACAGGCACGGTTTTTACATAGTCAGAAACAACCTTAAAGGAGACAGGTGTCCGAACTGTGGCGAAAAGCAGAACTTCGTGCTGGGGGTGGAAAGGTGATAAGGACTCACAAGTTGGCCTCGAAAGAATGGGTCGGCGAGGTAGTTGAAGTCGGAGATAATTACGCGGTCGTTAAGCTGAAGACGAGGGAAGAGATGAAGGTAGACGAATTCGGACTCGTTCACGGAGGCTTTACATTCGGTGCAGCTGACCTGGCCGCTATGCTCGCGGTGAACGAGGAGACCGTGGTTTTGTACAAAGCGGAGGTAAGGTTCACGGCCCCGGTGAAGGTCGGAGAGGAGATCGTCGCGAAAGCTAAGGTCGTGGAAGCGGACGGTAGAAAGAGGAAGGTCGAGGTGGAAGCGTGGACGGATAAAAAAGTTTTGGAAGGCGTCATGTTCTGCTACGTTCCGGAGAGGCACGTTCTGGAGAAGTGATTATTTCTCTTTTTTCACGACCTCCTGATAAATTCTTGCCTGCAGTCCGTGGAACTTTGAGAAGCCTTCCGCGAGCTTCTGATCTATCGCGAGGCTGTCGAAAGACGTAAGTTCTTCTTTGTATAGGGCGTATTCGGAGAACCTCGCCACGGGTGTGCAGCTACCCTTGTAAAGCCTGACCTTTACCCACCCTGTCACTCTCTCCTGCGTTTTGTCTATGAACGCGTTCAGGTCTTCGAAGAGCGGCTCGTTAACGAGTCCGTGGTAAACGAGTTCGGCCCACTCCTCCTCAACGAATTTCTTGAACTTCAGTTCCCTCCTCGTTAAAACGAGCTTTTCGAGGTCTCTGTGAGCAGTTATCAGTATCGTCGCAGCCGGGTGCTCGTAGTTCTCTCTCGCCTTTAGCCCGAGAACCCTGTCTTCCATCATGTCAACCCTTCCGACGCCGTGAATACCGCCGATCTTGTTGAGGAACCTTATGAGCTCGATTCCGTCCATCTCTTCGTCGTTTACTGCCACGGGAACGCCTTTTTCGAAGTCGATCTTCACAATTTCCGGTGTGTTCGGCGCTTTTTCTGGCGGTTCAGTCCATTCGTATATGTCTTCTGGCGGGATGTAGGACGGGTCTTCGAGTTTCCCACCTTCTATGCTCCTGCTCCACAGGTTTTCGTCTATGCTCCAGGGCTTCTCCTTCGTAGCAGGAACATCTATTCCGTGTTTCTGCGCGTATTCGATCTCCCACTCTCTCGTTAAGTTCAGCTCCCTCATCGGCGCCACAACTTTAAAACCGTGCTGGAAGAAGATGTTGTCGAACCTGAGCTGGTCGTTGCCCTTCCCCGTAGCTCCGTGGGCTATCGCGTCAGCTCCCTCTTTTTTCGCAACCTCGACGACCTTTTCGGCTATTATCGGTCGAGCCAGTGCCGTTCCGAGGACGTAGCCTTCGTATTCACCGTTCGCCTTGATCAGCTGAAACAGAGCTTCGACGAACTCTTTTTTCGCGTCTACAGTGTAATGTCTGTCCGCGTATTTTTTACCTCTTTCTTCGGCCTTCTTTAGCTCTTCTTCCGGCTGACCGATGTCGACAGTGACGGTGATTACCTCATCAAACCCGTACTTTTCTCTGAGTAGCGGAATGCAGACCGTCGTATCCAGTCCACCGGAGTAACATAACACGACTTTCGCCATAGAGGTTTCGTGGTCGGGGTAATTTAAAAGCTTAACTAAAGGAACCTTTAAATTTTCGTGTGAGATAGTGAAAACCATGGAAGACATGAACAAGGCTATTTTGAAAACCCTCGTGGAAATCGGAAGGCCGGCGACGTCGAAGGAGATTGCAGAGAAGATCGGAGTTCCGACGAGTAAAGTCAGCTGCAGGTTGGCTCCTCTGAGAAAGAAGGGGTTGCTCGAATCTCCGGAGAAAGGTAAGTGGTTCGTTACCGAAGAGGGAAGAAAGCTTGCGGAATCATGAAAGTCATCGTCTCGCTTCACCTGAAACCGCTTCCTGGCTCTCCGAATTTTTCGGACATGGATGAGGTTATAGATCACGCGCTGAGAAACGCCTTAATCATCGAAGACAGCGGAGCCGACGCGATCATAGTTGAGAACTTCGGAGATAAACCCTTCCTGATGAAAGCTCCGCCGGAGACCGTGGCGGCCATGAGCGTCGTCGTTAGAGAAGTCGTAAGAGAGCTTAGCATCCCCGTCGGGGTCAACGTTTTGAGAAACGACGGCATATCTGCAGTAGCAATTTCTAAGGCTACGGGGGCGAAGTTCGTGAGGATCAACCAGCTGATTTTTCCGTCTCTAATGCCCGAAGGATTAGCTTTACCCTTTTCCGGAGAGCTCGCGAGGTACATGAGGTTTATAGGGTGTAGAGCGAAGGTTCTTGCGGATATACTCGTTAAACATTCCGTGCAGCTCGCCGCTTTGGACGACTACGTTGAAAACCTCGACAGAATTTTCTGCCACGCGATCGTGATCACCGGGAAGAGCACGGGTAAAGCTCCAAATCCCGAACTTTTCAGCGAGCTGAGGAAAAGGGTGGACTTGCCACTGATTCTCGGAAGCGGAGCTACGCCGGAAAACGTCTCGAGGTTCGACGCAGACGGTGTGATCGTCGGTAGTTACGTTAAGGAGGGAGAAGAATACGATCCGGGTAAGTTGAGAAAGTTTGTTTCTTCAGCGAGGAACGTTGGAGGAGATTTCGAAATTTAGCGGAAAATTTAATTGTCTCTTCTCTGCAAAAGCGGATAAAGGTTAAATAATCTTGCGAACTTAACGGTGTTAAGTATGAAGAAGGTGGACTGCATCGGGTTGTTCTGTCCGATGCCTCTGTACATGACGAGAAAAGCCGTGGAGGAAGCGGAGAACGGGGAGGTTATAGAAGTTCTGGCCGACGATCCTGCGGCTAAGAAGGACATTCCGGAGTGGGCTGAAAGGATGGGTCACGAGGTTCTGTCGGTCGAAGAAGATGACGGAATTTACGTCATAAGAATAAGAAAGAGGGGGTGATCGTTTTGCCTTACATGGATTACGTTTCTGGCTGTCCGGTGGACGAGAGAGTCGTGGAGGCGATGATGCCTTACTTCAAGCACCCCGGTAATCCTTCTTCGATTCACTCTTTGGGGCTGGAAGCGAGGAATGCGATAGAAGATGCGAGGGGGAAAGTAGCGTCTCTTATAAACGCGGATCCAAGCGAGATCGTTTTCACGAGCGGAGCTACGGAGTCGAACAACCTCGCGCTGATAGGTTTCGCGATGAGAAACAAGAGCAAGGGAAAGCACATAGTCGTGAGTGCGATAGAGCACATCTCAATCATCAACTGCGCCAAGTTCCTTCAAAAGAACGGGTTAGAAGTTAGTTTTGCTCCTGTAGACGAATACGGTAAAGTAAAGATCGACGAGCTCGAAAATTTGGTGAGGGACGACACGATTCTCGTGTCTATCCAGCACGCAAATCCAGAGATAGGAACTATACAGGACATCGAGAAGATAAAGGACGCTATAGGCGATGTTACGCTCCACGTCGACGCGACGTCGAGCCTCGGGAAGATCGAAGTAAACGTGGAAAAGCTCGGAGCTGACATGATCACCCTCTCGTCGAACGACATCTACGGGCCGAGAGGAGTCGGAGCTCTTTACGTAAGAAAGGGCGTCAGGGTGAATCCGATAATTCTCGGCGGAGGTCAGGAGAGGGGTTTAAGGGGCGGAACCGAGAACGTTGCGGGAATAGTCGGTTTTGGGAGAGCTGCGGAGATAACTGCTGAAGAGTGGAGGAGCGAAGCGGAGAGATTGAGGAAAATGAGAGACAGGTTGATAGACGGACTTTTGAAAATAGAGGACACGTTCCTGAACGGTCACCCGAAGGACAGACTTCCGAACAACGTTTCGGTCAGGTTCAGCTACATCGAGGGAGAGTCGATAATCCTGAGCCTCGACATGGAAGGTATTCAAGCGTCCACCGGGTCTGCGTGCACGTCAAAAACTCTCCAGCCCTCACACGTCTTAATGGCGATAGGCTTGAAACACGAGGAAGCTCACGGAAGCGTGGTCTTCACTCTCGGCAGGTGGAACAGGGACGAAGACGTGGATTACGTCCTCGAAAAGGTTCCGCCAATAATAGAAAGGCTGAGGATGATGTCTCCTCTTTACATGAAAAAGAAGAAGGGAGGTGGTTGATTTGTATAGCGAAAAGGTGATGGAGCACTTCAGAAATCCGAGGAACGTCGGAGTTATCGAAGACGCCGACGGAGTTGGCACGGTGGGTAATCCGGTTTGCGGAGACATGATGACGATATACATCAAGGTGAAGGACGGGAAGATCGAGGACATCAAGTTCCAGACCTTCGGCTGCGCTGCTGCGATAGCTACGAGCAGCATGGCCACAGAACTCGCGAAGGGTAAGACGCTCGAAGAGGCTTTGAGGATTACCAAGCAGACCGTAGCTGAAGCTCTTGGCGGGCTGCCGCCACAGAAGATGCACTGCTCCAACCTCGCAGCCGAAGCTTTGAAGAGAGCGATCGCCGATTACCTGAAGAAGCAGGGCAAGATTGACGAGTTGAAGAGGCTCGGACTCGACAAGCTCGAAGAGGAAGAGGAGCACCACGAAGCTTAACCGAAACTTTTTTAATCATACTTCCGAAATCAGAATTTGAGCGCGGGTAGTCTAGTGGTAGGACAACGGCTTTCCGAGCCGTTAGCCCGGGTTCGAATCCCGGCCCGCGCACTACCCGTCAGCTCTTCTGCTATGCGCTTTTACCGTTTTTTATTATCGAAATTTTTAAATACGTGATATGCACGAACATGCATAACATGAGAAAACTCTACATCGTCGTGATAGCTGCTTTGCTCGTCGCTGGCGGTTTATACGCGCTCGAACAGATGAATAAAAGCCGAATTGAAATTCTGACGGTGTCTACGACCACGAGCCTTTACGACACAGGCTTTCTTGACGAGGTCGCAAAGATCTTCAAGGAAAAGTACGGGATAGAGATTCACTTCATCGCCAAAGGGACTGGAGCTGCTCTTAAAGACGCGGAACTCGGAGTAAGTAACGCGGTTCTCGTTCACGCTAAAAGCAAAGAAGAAGAGTTCATGAAGAGTGGTTACGGGGTCAACAGAAAGGTGTTCGCTTACAACTTCTTCGTCCTCGTCGGTCCGAAAGACGATCCGGCCGGAGTAAGAAACATGAGCATAGTCGAGGCTATGAAAAAGATTGCGGAGGCTGGCAGGAGCGGTAAGATCGTCTGGGTTTCGAGAGGAGACATGTCGGGAACGAACGTTAAAGAAATATCTCTGTGGAAGGCTGCCGGTCTCGACTACGATGAGCTGAAGAAGGAAAGCTGGTTCAGGGAAACCGGCTCGGGAATGGGTAACACGTTGCTTTACGCCGACAAGGAGGGAGCTTATACGCTTTCCGACATCGGGACGTTCCTGAAGTTCAAGAAGGACGGCAGAATACAGAATCTCGAAATACTCGTGAACAAGGGCGAGCAGCTTATAAACGTCTACTCGATCATAATAGTGAATCCCGAGAAGGGGAACGAAAAATTCGACCTCGCGATGAAGCTCGAAAAGTGGCTGATAACAGACGGCCAGAAAGTTCTCGCGGAATACGGGAAGGAAACGTATGGAACGCCTCTCTTCTATCCGGCAGTAGAGGTTCTGGAGAAAAAGAAGGAGCCCGTATACAGTTGGATCGTCAAATACGGCTTCATCAACGGAACAGAGTGTCCGGAGGAATACAGGTATAAAGCCGAGGAATACGGGATAACGTTCTGGTGAACTATGGACTGGGGCGTCGTCTTGGAGATAACCCTGAGGTCGCTGAAAGTATCTGGAATTGCAGCGATACTCGCTTCGATCGTGGGGATTCCTATAGGCCTGTCTCTCGTTTTTTTTAACTTTGCCGGAAAAGAGCTGATAAAATCGGTCTTCAACGCCCTCCTCGGAATACCCACGGTCGTTCTCGGGCTGTTTCTCTACCTGCTTCTCGCACCCAAGGGACCGCTCGGATTTCTCAACCTCCTTTATACGGAAATGGGTATAAGTTTCGGTCAGATGCTCCTGATTTTACCTATCGTCGTCAGCTTCACCGCAAGCTCCGTGGAACAGGTCAGCAAGGACGTCTACGAACTCGCTTTAACGCTCGGAGCGTCAAGAAGCGAGGCGATGGTCAAAGTTCTGAGCGAAGCTGTTCCCGGAATTTTACTCGCTTCGATCGCAGCATTTAACAGGGCGATAGCTGAACTCGGAGTCGCTTTAATGATCGGAGGCAACGTGTTCGTTTACGGCGGCTTCGCGAACACGAGAGTTTTGACGACCGCAATACAGATGCACGTGGCAAGAGGAGAGGTGGACATAGCCTTAACTCTGGGACTCATCCTGCTCTCGATAGTTTTCGTCATCTCGCTGACGATGAACAGGGTGAAGAAGATATGGCTGTCATAAAGCTCGAAAGGGTCAGGAAAAGTTACGGAAGCTTCGAACTCTTCGTTAGCGCGGAGTTCGAAAGAGGGATAACGGCGGTAATGGGGAGCAGCGGAGCCGGAAAAACTACACTGCTGAGAATACTCGCGTTACTCGAAGACTTCGAAGGAACGTACCTTTTTATGGGGGAAAAGGCGAGCGAAAAACACAGAAAGCGAATAACGATGGTGTTTCAGAACCCCGTCGTGTTTAGAGGAAGAGTCATCGACAACGTGCTTTACGCGATGAAGCTCGACGGAAAATCCGACGAGGACGAAGCTTTCAGAGTTCTCGAACTTTTGAACCTTGTCGATCTCGCTGAAAAAAACGCAAGAAGTTTGAGTGGTGGAGAAAAGCAGAGACTGGCGATAGCTATGGCGTTGGCTCTGGACAGAGACGTTTACTTGTTCGACGAGCCGACGTCCAACCTCGACTTGGAAAACGCTGCACGGGTGGAGGAGTGCATAAAGAAACTCGCTAAGAGGGGAAAAACAGTGATTCTGGCTACGCACAACGTGTTTCAGGCTAAGAGACTGGCAGATAGCGTGGTTTTTCTGCACAACGGAAGAATAATCGAACAAGGTTCGAAGAAGAAAATATTTGAAAATCCGGAGAAAGAGCTAACGAAAAAGTTCGTGAGTGGTGATGCTTATTTTTGAGGTAAAGTTCAGGATATGGCTGGAAAAAGACGGGGAGTTCCTGATGGGAAAGGGGGGAGCTGAAATTCTGAGAGCTATAGAAAAGCACGGGTCTATGGTGAAGGCTGCCGAAGAGCTCGGAATGTCTTACAGATACGTCTGGGGCTACGTAAAGGATCTCGAAAAGAGGCTCGGGGAAAGAGTCGTGGAGAGTCAGAGAGGTGGCGAAGAGAGAGGCAGTAGGCTGACGCGACTCGGAAAACTTCTGCTAAAGTTTTACGAAAACGCGGAGAAGTCGTTTGAAAAAGAAGCGGAAAAATTAAAGACTTTTTTCGTCGAGAATCTTTAGCCTGAGTTTCATCAGATCTTCTCTAATTTCGAAGTCGACGCCAAGGTTTTCAAGGACAGTCTCGAGGAACGACTTTATGAACGACTTCGTGATCTCGTTGTTCAGAACGAGGGTAAACTCCCCTTCTTTCTCGCTCATTCTGAAGAAGTTGCAGGCTTCGAGGCGTTTGAGAATCTCTCTAACCTTTTTTCCTCTGAACTCTTCGGCGTGAGCTCTCGCTATCTCCTCGTGGATCTTCCAGAACTCTTCTTTATTCGGATGACTTTCCACGAACCGCAGAAACGTAATCCAGTGGTCTATGTCGAGGATCACGTGCTCACCTTCCGCGAGCATTTCGACGTAGGTCTGTATCTTGTCTTTTTCATATTTTTCCAAGTTTTTGAACTCGTAATAAAACCTTAAAGCTCGCCTTATCATCTCACTCTGCGAGAGGAATTCACTCTTGAGCCTGTTGAGTATCTCGTAACTGTCCTCGTCGAGCGCTATCGTTATCCTGACGGGATTTTTCATACGCGAAATTCTTGTGGGTCTTTTAAAAATTTTTCGTGCAATTCCGATTTTGCTGAATTTTCTTTGCGAGTTTTCCGAAATTTTTGAAATATTTATACCGATACGCTCGCGCGGTTGTGTGAAAATCTTTATTGAATCGCAATTTTGTTTAAAAATTTTTCAAATTGTTCTGCAAAATTGTGAAAATTTATGAAATTTTGTGAAAGCTTATTAAACATCTTTAAATACCTTTTCGGATTTTTCCAGAGCATGGCGATCGACTCGGGAGATACTGCCTGGTTGCTCACGGCGACGGCACTGGTTATGCTGATGACTCCGGGAGTCGGGCTGTTCTACGCGGGAATGGTTAGAAGAAAGAACGCGATATCGATGATAACGTTGAGTATCGTCAGCGTGTTGCTCGTCGGAATACTCTGGACGATCGTCGGATACTCCCTGTCGTTCGGAAGCGACGTGGGTGGATTCATTGGTGGCTTGGACTACGTGCTTCTGAAAGACGTTGGACTCGAGCCGTTGGAGGGTATGACGGTGCCGCACGAACTCTTCATGATCTACCAGATGATGTTCGCAATAATAACGCTGGCGATCATAACTTCGGCAGTGGCTGAGAGAGTTAAGCTATCCGGCTTCATAGTCTTCGGCGCACTGTGGGTGCTCCTGGTTTACTCGCCCTTCGCGCACTGGCTATGGGGCGGTGGCTGGCTGGCGAAACTCGGCGCCTTGGACTTCGCTGGAGGTATGGTCGTTCACGTCAGCTCCGGATTTGGAGCGCTCGCGTTAGCTCTGGTCGTCGGTAGAAGGCTCGGCTTCGGCGAGCACTCGATAGAGCCGCACAACATTCCGATGACTCTGATCGGAGGAGCTTTGCTCTGGTTCGGGTGGTTCGGATTCAACGGTGGAAGCGCGTTAGCAGCTAACGGGAACGCCGTAAGCGCTGTCGTTGCGACCTTCGTCGCGTCGTGCTTCGCCGGTGCTGTGTGGATGGCGATAAGCTGGTTGAAGGGTAAACCCGGAAGTCTGAGCATAATCAGTGGCGTAATCGCCGGGCTGGCTGCCATAACTCCCGCTGCTGGCTACGTCGATGTGACCGGAGCGATAGTCATAGGTCTCGTAGCTGGGCTTCTGTGCTACCTCGCTCTCGACTACAGGGTTAGAAGGGGAATTGACGAGAGCCTCGACGCTTGGGCAGTGCACGGAATCGGTGGAGCGTGGGGCAGCTTAGCTGTTGGAATCTTTGCTTCGCCGACTTTCGGACACGTCGGTTTAATTTTCGGAAACGCTGAACTGATAGTCTCGCAAGTAATCGCGGTTGTTTCGACGGCACTCTACGCTCTCGCGGTAACGTTCGTATTGGCCAAGGTCGTCGACGCAACGATCGGCTTAAGAGTTACAGAAGAAGAGGAGTATGTCGGCCTCGACATATCCCAGCACGGGGAGGTGGCTTACACATGAAGATGGTCGTCGCGATTATAAGGCCGGAGAAGTTCGAAGCGGTAAAGGACGCTTTAGCCGAGAAGGGCTTCGTCGGAATGACAGTTACGGAAGTCAAGGGCAGAGGGGAGCAAAAGGGGATAAGACTTCAGTTCAGAGGAAGGGAAATGGAAGTGGACTTACTTCAGAAAATCAAGATAGAGGTGGTCGTGAAGGACGAAGACGTCGACAAGGTCATCGACGTGATCTGCGAGAACGCGAGAACCGGAAAGTTCGGCGACGGAAGAATCTTCGTAGTTCCAGTAGAAAAGTCCGTGAGGATAAGGACCGGAGAAGTCGAAGAGTAATGACTTTATCAATATTTTTTGTTCGTCAGCACTTTGAGAACTTAAAATTTATATCTTCAGGGAGTATGTGTGACTATGAGGCTGGAGATAAATGGAGTTCCGGTGGAAGACACGTATTGCGAGGCTTTCGACGGAATTTATTCGAGGTTGCTGATAACGGCCAAGCACAGGTGGTTGTTGAAGAAGGCCGCCTACGGTTCCACGGCTCTACCTTCGACGGTTTTCGGCGAGTCTGAAGGTGGAGTTGAGAAGTTCGTGTCTCCGGAGAAAACTCCCGACGGGAGGCAGGGTGCAATAATTCAGATATGGGTGGCGAAGAGCAAGAACTTCAAGGATGTGCTCATGAGAGAACTCGGAAAGAGGATAAGGCAGGGGATTTTAGTCGTGCCCACGACGAGGCTGTTCAACGCTACTGAGAGCGAGAACTACATCGACGCCGAGATCAACGTCGGAAGGTGCGGGGACGGTTACGAGTGGGAGGAGGAGATGTGGGGCAGGAAGGTGATCAGAGTTCCGATAATGTTCGGCGAGTTCATAATTGAGAGGCACCTTGGCTACGCTGAGGGGATAGCCGGGGGTAACGTGTGGTTCTTCTGCGAGAGCGAGGAAGCAGCTCTTGAAGCTGGAGAAGCGGCAATTGAGGCTCTGAAGGACATGGAAGGCGTTATCACGTCTTTCGACATATGCTCGGCCGGTAGCAAACCGGAGACGAAGTATCCCGAGATCGGCCCGACGACGAACCACTACTACTGCCCGACGCTCAAGGGCAAGATTCCGGACTCTAAGGTTCCGGACGGCGTTAAGAGCATCCCGGAGATAGTCATCAACGGTGTGAACCTTGAAGTCGTGAAGAAGGCGATGTTCGTCTGCATGGAAGTGGCGAGCAAGGTTGATGGAGTCGTTAAGCTTTCTGCCGGAAACTACGGAGGCAAACTCGGGCAGCACAAGATTTACCTTAGAGATATAATAGAGGAGTTCGGTCAGTAGAGGACGTAGAGTAGCAAGTAAACGGCTATTCCAGACGCGAACGACAGAATCCAGGTTACGATCGTAATTTTTCCAATTCTTTTGTGCTTATCTCTTTCCGAGACCATCCTCCTTCCGTTCCCTTTGACGGTATTTTTGAACCCGTGGTAGACCATGTAAGCAGCGAGAACGAGGACGACTATCGATATTATCGAGTGGAAGATCACTGTGGGCAGGTAGACGAACTTTTTGACGAACTCTGGCCCGGTAAACTCCGTCCTGCCTTCTACGAGGGACTTGATCATGTAGCTCACCATAAAAGAAACGTCGAGCGCGAAGGCTGAGACCATCGTTCTGTAGTGGGCCGAAATCTTCTTCTCCTTCGCGAAGTAGTAGCCGAGCAGAAATGCCGCGGTGACGAGGAATTCGAGGAGCAGGCTGACGTCGGAAAAGTTGCTCGCCTTAGTTCCGAGAAAGCCCATGTAGTTTTATAAGCAACGACGAATTAAAAAGTTTTTTCAGAATATGAAGCTGAGCAGACCGAGTATCAGGTCGGAGATGCTCTGGATTATCGGCTTCTTTTCCACCTCTTTTTCCTTCGTCTCGACCTTTTGAGGAGCTTTCTTCTCTTCCGGCGGCAGGTAGCCCTTTATGTTCTCCGAGTGACAGAACGTGCAGATCTTGTCGAGTATCCTTCCGTGGACGGCATGAGGGTTGCTCCCGTGACACTCCGTGCAGAGCCTCTGATCCGGCTTCGACGCGACGTCGCCGTGACAGGTGCTGCAGCTCAGTTTGTAGTGCGGGTCGTGAACGTGTAAACCGAGGTTGTTCTTGTCGAACGTGCTGCCAACGTGACACTTTATGCACAGGTTTACGCCGTGAATCTTTTCAAGCTGCTTCTGGTCTTTCAGGTTCAGCTTGGTGTTGTGACAGGGCGTACACCTCAGGAACCTTTCGAGTTCCTCTCCGCTGAGGGTGTTTATGTGACACGGCATGCAGATTTTAGCTTTGTGCCAGCCTGCCATCAACCCCTGATATTTCTCGTAGAGCGCGCTACTGGGAGTAGCTAACATCACAAAAACGATCGTCAACGACGCGATCGTGAGCAGGAGTGCTTTATTTTTTATTGCGATCACGAGAAAAGATAATTGGGTAAAATATTTATTTCTTTTGTTTCGACTCAAGTTCGTGGTGGGTGTGAATCGTCTGCTTACAGTTTTGGTAGTTTTGGCGTTCCTGATTCAGCCATCCGTTGCTATATCCGACATTAACGTGAAATTCGTAAGTTACGTAAAAGATTTGGGGAAATATATTGAAAAAAGTCCAGTATACGCAAAGGGCGACGAAGTGAAAGTATATGTGGAGGCCAAGGACGTAAATCACTTCAGAGCGTACGCCGTGGACTTCGTCTTCGTAATCTACGATCCGAAGGGCTATCCGGTTGCCGGAGCTGTGGTGGAGAAAAGAGGTTCTGGATGGGAAGACGAGGTTTACGCCACGTATTCGTTTAAAGTTCCGGACGACTGGATAAGCGGTAAATACAAGCTTGAGGTTTACGCGTTCGACGTTCTGAACAGCAGCGCAACTTACGAGGAATACAAGTCGTTCAGAGACAAGTTAATCGAAAAAGGAGAGGCGAGCATAGACGTCAAGACGAAATCGAGAAAGGACGTGGACTACATCAAGAAGACGCTGAACTTCTGGGTGAGGGACAGGGTTGACAGCAGGATATACATTTTCGACTCTGGGCTCAAAGCTGTAGAACTGCCGGTCGGAATGAACAACTCGCTCGTCTTCACTGTGCTTAACGCCGGAGAAAAGCCGGCTAACTTCTACGTGTGGCTTTACATAGACGGAAAGAAGTTCGACAAAAAGAAAGTCGAACTTGATCCGGGCAAATACGAGAGGGTAGAATTCGAAGTTCCTCAGCTTGAAGTTGGCGAGCACAGGCTCGAAGTCGTCGCAGACTGGGATAACGTGGTTTACTCGAAGATTCTGCCTATATATCTGCCGCCGGTGATGTTTGCGAAGCCGGTGCTCGTTTCGAAGCTCGGGAAAGGTTACATCGTTCTTTCGGAAAACGATTACGTCCTTGGAAGCGCTGGAGCGTCTGGAGACGACTCGTCGAAGCCGAAGTTTCCGGAGAGCGAATACGACCTGAACAGGGACGACGCTGCGAAGGTGATAACGAACGTGCTTGCGTACACGTGGAGGAACGTTAACGGGAGCGGAGACATCGATGTCGGTCTGTATATAAAGAGCGACGAGAGAGCAGAAGAGGTCTTGCCCAAGCTTTTGGAATATGTGAACAAGATAAGCAAGGCGCCCGTTAAGTATAGAGGCGTGGTCGACAGGGACGAGCTTAAGGGGATCGACGTCCTGTTCTACGTTTCGGACAACCCGGATCCTTCGGAGCTCGAAGACTTCGTGAGGAACGGGGGAATTCTGATACTTGACGCGACGACCTACTGGTTCGACGACAGCTCTCTGGTGTCTAAGTATAACCTGAAAGAGGTCGGCGAGATATACAAGAGCTTCTTCGACTTCAGCAGCGTCAACAAAACCGTTTCGATAAAACTGGTTACCGAGCTCAAACTACCTCCTGAGCTGAAGTATTCCAACCTGACGATCAGCGACTTCCTCGTCATGGTTGGAGAGCCCGTGAAGATATCCTTCGACGTGAAGAACGAGGGAGGGCCAGGAAAGGCTCCAGTAGTCGTTTACGTCGACGACGAGGAGGTTTACAACAGAACTCTCGAATTCTACCCGAATGAGGTAAAGCATATCGAAATAACTTACGTCCCGCAGAAGGAAGGCGCGTACAAGGTCACTCTCGACGGAAGCAAAGTTTCGAAGGTGTTCTTCGCGAAGGAGCTGAAAAAGGAGAACGTGACGAAAGCTGAAACGCCCGTGCCTGAGAGAAAGGAAAGGAAAAACGCTGGACTCGTAGCAGCTTTGATCGGCTTATTAGCGCTGCTGGTCGGGTTAAGGATCTATCTGAGGAGATGACGCTCTCCGATTACGAACTACTGGTTTTGAAAAAACTGAAAAAAGGTAAAAAGGACTCGAGAGAGATAGCTGCGGAGCTCGGCTTACCTGAACCGGTCGTAAGGGCTGCGATGGAGCGCGTCAAGGACGTGAAGCTTGACGAGAGGAAGGCGATAGATTTTTCAGTGGACAGCTTGAAGTTACTGATTGACATCATCATCGTTTACGTCGTCATCGAGCTGATAATAGCTCTGCTGGGCTGGTGGATATGATAGAGGTTCAGCTCACGCTCTTGGCTGTGTGCGTCTTGGCGTTCGTCCTATACAACTTCCGCGAAGACCTCGAAATCGGACTGCGCCTTTCTGGGGTTAAGAAGGAAGTAAAGGAGATCCTCAAAGGGAAAGTGGACGTCCGGAAGAAGTTGATCGTCTCCGCATTCGAGCTCGCATTCTTCCTGATTCTGCTGTATCTTGCCTTTACGATGAAGATCTTCTGGACTGTCGTAGTGTCCAACAGCATGTATCCGACTTTCGAGAGGGGCGACATGGTTCTCGTTCAGAGTATATTCGTTGATCCAAAGGAAGGAGACATCGTAATGTTCATGAGGGACGACGTAAAGCTGCCGGTGACTCACAGAGTCTTGAAGGTTGAAGACGGTTTGGTTTACACTGGCGGAGACGCTTCGGGTCCCGATTCCACGCCGGTTCCGAAAAGCAAAATTATAGGCGAGGTTGTAACGATTTTCGGTAAGCCGATCGTTATAAAGGGGGTGGGCAACTACTTCATCTTAGATGCGAAGGAACTGAGAGACATAACGCCGTTCGGCGAGGAGTATTTATTCTACAAAAACCTCGTCGAGCTGTTCAAGACTTACGCGATAGCGATAATCATCGTATCGATCGCCGCTTACGTTTACCTGAGCTTCAGAGACGTCATTTCTTGAGTCCGTTCTTAACGGCATTCAATCCGTTCTTTATAGTCTCAGATATCGACGTGGAGTTTCCTCCGACAATCTTTTTGGCCAGGTTGTAGTAGTAATAAGCGTAGAATCCCGAGGCAACGAACATCAGTCCCTGAGCGGCAGCTATGCCCACCAGAATTCTGAGGAGCATGTAGAGTGAAGGGGCTATCAGAACGGGAGCCGCCAACATCGCGAGTGCCTCGCTCCTGTGGAAGATGTTGAACTCGTGCGTTATGAATAGCCACCAGTAGAGGAAGAGGAGTATTGTGACGAGGTATAGGTAAGGAAGCGTATACTGGGTCATGAAGACGAACGTTCCGAGGTAAAACAGCATGACTATCAGGGCTTTGAAGTAGAAGTTTATCTTCTGCTCCGGGGTGAGCTTTTGCGTCGTCGCGAGTTCTTCCACGACCGAAATCTTCCTCTCGACATCTTCGAGCCTCTTTTTCATCGCGTTTATCTCCACGATACCCAACGCGACTTCGTCGACTATCGGCTTCAGCTTCGAATACACGACTTCGTTGAAAGCCCTTTCTGCAGCGATTTCATATCCTAAGAGTTTCTTTCTTATGTTGAGGCTACCACCAACTATAATGGCAGACACAAATACCAGTATTAGATCGATTGTAAGGTTAATTAGGGGTTTACTCGTGTTGTAGTCGATGTAAAACGAGTAAAGGGAGATTGCGAAGAGCACTGCGCCGATAGTTGCAGCACTTAGTGTGAATACGCTCTCGATAGTTCTCATTATTTTCTGATTAGTTGCACTGGATTTAAAAGTTTTTCAAACTGCTAAATGCTGTGATTCGTTGACAGCTTTCTGCGAACGAGCAATGAGATGGCAATCCCCCCAGCGATTGGCATCAATCCGAGAGGCGTTTTTTCACTGTTCTCTTCTCTGGCGTATGGTAGAGTTATGTTAAACTCTACGGTTTTGACTATCTTGTTTAACTTCGGTTTTCCGTAGACGATCCATAGAGTAGTGTTGGGGGAGTATATGGCAGACTGATAGACGATTATCGCTCTTCCGTCTTTATCTATCAGCAGGTCTTTTTGATCGCACTTGAAGTTGAACGGGTTTTCGAGACTGCGGATATATTCTATGTTCCTGCTCAACCTCACTGGCTCGCTCCAGTTAAAGCCATCTGGAGAGCCGAAGATGTAAACTTCCTCGTTTCCTTCCTCTGTTCGACTCTTCGACTACTTCCGTGTCTAACTGGGTATTTCCCGACTTCAGGCTGTAAGCCATCATTTCCCGGTATCCAGTCTGGGGTGTAAAGAACGACACTTGGACTTAAAGCAGTACTTCTGATCTTTTTTTGAAAAGAAGTGAAAAGAGAGTATTCAAATCTACAACGAGAAAAACTTTCTTGCTTCCTTTTCTCATGAATTCTCCCTGAATTTTCCGAAGTCTTTCAAATCCTTTTTTGTTAACCCGAACTTCTTGAGAATGTTTTCCACGATCTCTCTTCTCTGAGCTTCCAAGTCGATGGACTTTTTTACAACTCCAACGAGATATTCTTCGTCCGCGCACTCTGGAATTTTGATCTGCGCGATTTTAACCCATAACGTGCTGTTAGTCTGATTGGACATACATTCAAAACGTCTAATCCTGGAACGTGAAAGGACGCTGTCAATTACGACGTTTTCGAAATGCTGGCAGATATCTGCTCTTTAATTTTGGCAAATTTATCATTATTTTAAATTATTATTTTGTCAGTGGATAATTTCCCACACAGTTTAAAAATTCCTGACTTTCACTTGAATAATTTCGGTGCTTGAATAATCTCTTTGAATCAATACATTTATGTATCCGAAATAACAGACTCACTTATTGAAGAGTGGTGTTAGTTATGCCAGCCCCCAAAACGGGGGTTGCGGAGGGGTGTAATGTGAGTGGAAAAATAAAAAGGAAGAAGCCGATTCTAATGGCTGTCTTAGCGGTAGCCATCGTAATAGCGATTTCAGGGAGTGCAGTGGCTCAGCCAGCGAAGATAATCGTGGCTGTGAACAGATACGCAATAAACGATGATCCAAATGGGGGTACAGGTTACGGAGGTTTCTCAAGCTCTCCGAGAAATTGGGGAACGGATTACTGGAATGGAGAACAAACAATTCTTTACGCATATGCTTTGGTAGTCAATAAAACTGGTGGCATTCCTGGGCAAACTGTGACATTTAGAATAAAAGATCCTTCTGGAACTACTGTGTATACGACTACTGCAATAACAAACTCTGCTGGCGTGGCTTCAATAAGTTACAACATGAATGGCAAAAACAAATGGGGTTACTGGACTGTTGAAGCTGAGTCAACAGTTAATG
>CAYXDX010000031.1:0-17529 GCA_964463865.1 uncultured archaeon
AAAGCTTCCACAAATCCGAGAGTTTTGAACGTCTTCGCCAGCGAGCTTGCGAGCCTCTTAAAATTCGACTTCGACAAACTGGCGTGCATAGAGCTTGGCGGTGTTCCGCTCACAGTAGCGTTGTCTCTGAGGACTGGAAAGGAATACGTAATTTTCAGGAAAAAAAAGAAGGAGTACGGCTCGGAGGAGGAATTCGTCGGAGAAGTTAAGGAGGGCGAGAAGTTCGTCGTCGTTGAGGACGTCATAACCACCGGCAAATCCGCGAAGTCCGTAGAGGAGAGACTGAAAAAGCTCGGCGGAGAGGTCGTTGCGTTCGCCTCAGCGATAAACAGAGAGGAGAGCGACCTCGACGTGATTTCGATCCTCACGCTTTCGGAGATCTTAGAGTTCAAGAACAGTCTTTAAGCTCTCCTCCGAGACTTCGATTCTCGCGAGCTTCAAAAATTCAACCAAGTCGTCCTCTCTGATTTCCTTTACGAATTTGTAGCTCGATATACTCCTCTCCACGTCATCCTTCGCGAAACCGCACTTTTCTGCGACTCTCTCTATATTCGGCTTCGATTTGTCGTATCTTTCCAAAAATTCCTCTATAAGATCCCCGTTCTCTTCGAGGCTGTTCACGTTCACAGCTAACGTGCAGCACGGGTGATCGCCTATGAACTCCCTGAAAAACTTTTTGTCTCCGCTTATCGAGGAAAAATACGGCTCCCATATCGCAATTCCGTTCAGCTTTCCAAGAGACGATATCATGCTCTCCGGCGTCGAGAAGAACTCGAACTTCTTCAAGCCGATTTCGTCCTTGACTATCCTCAGCATGATTTCCATCGCGGAAAGCTCCGTGGATCCGAAGATGCCGTTTTCTGCTCCTCCAAAAACGATGCCCGAGCCGTTGTAAGCGACGCTTCTGAGAATCTTCAGATTCTTCATCATTACGCCGAACATCACCTGCGTCACGAAAGGCGACGCTGCCAGGTCTATCCTTCCGAGAACAAGGTCCTTCGTTAAGTCTATGGCGTTGTCGTAAACTCTAACCAACCCTTCAAAGCTATCGAGCACGCACGCGTATTCGCTCGCCTTTAATATCCCGAGCTTCAGCAACCCCTTGATCGGTTTTGGGTAAAACTCTTTCAGCCAAACTCTCAGCGACTTTCCGGCCTCCACCTCTCTCACTACAACTCCTGCCTTTTCGAGCTTCGCCAGTGCCTCTGAAATCGTAGATTTGGAGACGCGGAGTCTTTTAACGAGTTCGGACTGCAGCAAACCTCTCTCCTTGCTCCTTCTCAACTCGCTCAGTATCCTTTCGTTCACGTTCATTCTCAGACAAATTTTAATACTTTGCAGATGAAAAGCTTACGATAATAAAGATCAAAAGGTGATGAGAGTGGACGCTCAAAAGATAATCACGGTTTGTGGTAGAGACTGGGCCGAGGTTGGCGTTGAATTCGTTTACCTCGGTGAGAGTAAGGAGTGTGAAAGCTGTAAAATTAGTAAGGTCTGTTTGAAGCTGAAAAAAGGCTGGAAATACAAGATCGTCGGGTTGAGAAACGGGGACATACATCCCTGTCCGCTGCACGACGACGGAGTCATAGCCGTGGAGGTCGTAGAGCTGCCGATGATCGTCGCGGTAGAGTCGAAGATGGCAGTCGAGGGGATGAAGGTTAGCCTGAACAACAGCTGCGCGGACGTTAGTTGCATATACTACAACCTCTGCAACCCGATAGAGTTCGGCGAGGAAGAGTTCGTAATAGAAAAGGTAATAGGAGACACGATCGACTGCAAAAGCGGTAAAAAAATGAGGCTCGTCGAGTTGAGAAGAGCTTAGACGCTTTTCATTATTTTTATTAAATTCAGCGCGTCAACGAGTCCGAGGTTACCATTCCTGCAGCTCTTCTCGCTGAACTTCTTCACGTCGTCCTTCCTTCCACCGCAAATAGCCACAGGAACTGGCTCGGCTACGTGAGTTCTAACTCTGATCGGCGTAGGATGGTCGGGTAAAAGCATAATTTTCGTCTCCTCTAAGTCGATCCTATCGAGTATGTAACCCACTATTTTCTCGTCGTAGATTTCTATCGCCTCGACTTTTAGCTCCACATCACCTTCATGGCTCGCCTCGTCGATACCTTCGGTGTGCAAGACGACTACGTCGCTTTTCCTCATGGCTTTCCGCGTCGCCCTCGCCAGACCCTTGTAGTTCGTGTCCACGTAGGCAGTGACGCCCTCTACCCTCACGGTGTCCATCTTCAAAGCGTTTGCAATTCCATATAGCAAATCGACTTCGGAAATCATGCAACCGCTGAGCCCGTGTAATTCTCTGAAACTCGGCATTTCGGGAATCTTTCCACCGCTCCACGGCCACACCGCGTTGACTTTCTCGCTCACCTCCGGAAGAAACTCCATGCTCCAGTCTATGATGTTCCTCAAAAGCTCGGCCAACTCTCCGTCGCGAGGCAGATACTTTCCGATCTTTTCGCCCATGATGTCGTGCGGAGGGAAAGTCCTAACAGCCCCTTCCACCCCGTTCACAACGAGAAGATTTCTGAAAGATACGCCGTGGTGGAATTCGACGAAATCGTAGGGCTTGTTCTCGTTCAGCTCTTTTATTACCTCTCTCGCTTCCTTGTCGCTTATCCTGTTTCCGCTGTAGTCCACCATCACGCCGTTCTCAACGTAAACGAGGTTGCACCTGAAAATTACGTCGCCTCTTATCCCCTTTGCGAGCGCCTCTATTGGGCCTCTGCCAGTGTAAAACTTCCTCGGGTCGACGCCAAGAATTGACATGTTGGCTATGTCGCTTCCCGGCTCGAAGTTTTCTGGGATCGTTTTCGCTACCCCGCAAATACCCTCCTTAGCTACGAAATCCATGTTGTCCGTCTGCGCGTATTCGAGCGGCGTCTTACCTCCGAGCGAATCAACGCTCCAGTCTGCCATACCGTCTGGAATTAGAATTAGGAACTTCATGAGACCTCCCTCAAGTCTCTGAGCAGTATCTCCCTAACCTCTTCTGGTATCTCAACTTTCCTGTTCGCTTTCACGTCAAACCACACCTGAACGCTCTTCGCTCTAACCACCTCTCTCCCGCTGTTTTTCTCGTAGATCCTGTATCCAAAATCGAAGCTCGTCTTTCCAACTCTCTCAACCCAGATTTCCACGACAGCAATTTCTCCAAGAAACATGGGAGACAGGTAATCAATTTCCAGCCTTCTCAAAACGAAAACGGGCTTAAGTTCCTTGAACCTCGAAACGAAGTATTTCACCCTCGCAGTTTCGAGATACCTCGCGAAGGCAACGTTGTTCACGTGTCCGAAAGAGTCCACATCCCCAAACCACACTTCGACCTCAAAGCTCAGCAAGATAACACCTCCGATATCAGCCCGGAAACGCTGATCTCACTCACCGGCTTCTCGACCGTGTCGGTTGCCACAACTCTTTTGACTCCCGAAGAAAATATCCTGTTCAAAGCGTTTCCAGCTAAAACCGCGTGAACGCAGGCTACTTCGACGCTCTTAACGTTGAGACTCTTTACAGCTTCAACGATCGTTCCGCCGGTAGAGATTATGTCGTCGACTATCACCACGTTCCTACCCTCGAGGTCCAAGTTCTTAGGATAAATTTCCACCGTTTCGGCGTCTATTCTCCTTTTCTCCAGGTAGTCGTAGTCGCAATTCGCAACCTTTGCAGCAACTTTAACCCTCTCAAGAGAACCCCTGTCCGGAGCTATCATCACGACATCCCTTTCAGCATATCTCTCGCCTATCAGCGGCATCGCGTCAACGTTCGTCAGCTTTTTGAACTTACTCTCCGCGTCCTTGCTGTGAATGTTCACGGTGATTATTCTCTGAGCGTAACTCTCAAGAATTCTCGCCAGCGCTCTGATGCTCACCGCCTCACCTTCCTTGAACTTCTTGTCCTGCCTCGCGTAACCCATGTAAGGAACCACAAGAGTTACGTCAGAGTTTTCCAAGGCGTCGAGTATTAAAATGAGGTAAACGACGTCGTCGTTTGAGTTCAAACTCTGAACGACGACGCATTCTTCTGGCACCTCGCTGAGTCTAACGTAAAGTTCTCCGTCCGGAAACTTTCGATATTCAGCTTCCACTATCCTCGAACCCAATTTTTCCGCAATTCGTGATGACAGCAAAGGTGACGCAGGCCCGGGAACGATTCTCATGGAACTGCATTGACGCGACTGATTTAATTAATTTACCTGTCAAACCTCGCCCCTCGCGATTACTTCCGGGTCGATCCTCCCGTCGTGAAAAGCCGTGCCGACGATAACTCCGTAAACTCCCATTTCTTTCAGCTTATCGAGGTCTTCTGGCCTGACGCCACCACCGGTAATGACCGGATGATCGAGAACGCTCATACTTCTCTCCAACAGCCTGAAGTCGAACGAGTAAGTTCCCACGGAGTGAATCGGCAAAACTATTACCGCTTCTACTCTGAGAGTGTTGATGAACTCCAGCAGTTCTTCCAGCGAACTAAAACTCGAAGATGCGTCGAGCAATGTTCCTTTTACGTCTACGCTGACCAACCCCTTTACTTCTACCCCTTCAAGCTGCCTGACGTCGAACGTTTCGGTGGCGAAGATCGGTTTAAACGAGAACCTCTCAGCTTCCTTCACACTTCTGAATCCACCATCTACTATGGCCTCTATACTCTTTGTGACTTCATCGATCTCCTCAAGGTTACTACCCCTCCCCTCAATCCTGTCGAGGTCTGCTACGTAAACCCTCTTAGCCTTAACCTCCTCGAAAAACTCTCTTAAACGGCTTCTCTTCGCGACCTTGCTCACGTTCTCGATCGGAACGTAGCTGTTTCTATTTCCCCCTTTCCCCCAAACGACTTTCCCACCCCTCACGTCGACAGCCAAGAACACTTTCATGTCCGAGAGTTAAATTGGTAACAAATAAATACCCTTTTTTAAAAACTCGGCATGATGAAGGTGCTCGTTTCTCCCATGAACCTGGAAGAAGCTCTCGAGTGTATTAAAGGAGGAGCAGACATAATCGACGTGAAGAATCCAGCCGAAGGTTCACTCGGAGCAAATTTTCCCCACGTGATAAGAGAAGTAGCGGAAGTCGTAAAGAAGAGTGGAAAAGAGGTCAGTGCCACGGTAGGTGATCTCGAATTCAAACCCGGAACCGCGAGCTTAGCTGCCCTCGGAGCGGCTTATTCCGGAGCGGACTACGTAAAAGTTGGACTTTACGGGATTAGAAACGAGAGGGAAGTATACGACCTCATGAAAGAAGTCGTTAGGGCTGTGAAGGATTTCGACGAGAGTAAGAAAGTCGTCGCAGCCGCATACGGAGACTATACAAGAATAAACGCCGTATCACCTTTCGAGATTCCAGAAGCCGCATATAAAGCTGGAGTCGACGGGATAATGGTAGATACCGCTATAAAGGACGGTAAGGATATTTTCAGCTTCATGAAGTTCGAAGAATTGCAGAGGTTCATAAACGAGGCTCACGAGAGAAACATGTTCTGCGCTATAGCTGGTTCGCTCAAGTGGGAACACTTAGACTTGCTGAAGTCTCTGAACCCGGACATAATAGGAGTTAGAACGATGGTGTGCGAAAACGGTAGGAATTCTCCAATAAAAGCGGAACTCGTCGAAAAACTCAAGCAATCTTTAAGATAGAGCAGAGCTTTTTCAATTTTTCTTCACCCTCTCTTGTTCCCTTTGCAATGAGGACGTCGCCCGGCATTATGCGGGTCGTAGCAGTCGGTCGCGTGATCCACTTGTTCCTCCTCTTTATAGCGACCACGTGCATTCCTGTTTTAGTTTCCACCCTCGTCTCGCCGAGAGTTCTTCCAGCGAGTTCGGAATTCTCCCTAACTTCGATCATCGAGATTACTTCGTCCGACTCTTCCATGGCCGTCCTGAAAATCGGATGGACCTCCTGACCTTTAAGGACGACCTGAGCTATGCCCTTAGCCGCGTCCGCTATTACCTCCGACGAATACGCGATCTCCAAAAGAGATATAAGCGTCTTCATGTCCTCCTCTTTCGTCATGTGCCTTCCGCTCTCTATCACCCACCTCTGCAGCTCGAACTTCAGCTCGTCTATCTGATTTTCCAGATACGCGACCTCCTGCGCCACCTCTTCGTTGTAGTATATGACCGACGAGTATCCGAGGTCTATGGCCAGTTCCGAAAGGTTCTTCATGTCAATCAAAATGCTCACGGCTATCTTCAAATCTTCGAGCTCTATTTTCGGCTTTTCGAAAGTCTCCACCCGCTTACCCTCGACGATCCAGAAGAACTCCGGAACTCCGCTTATATCCCCTCTCGCGAAAAGGATGTCGCCCTTGTATACCTTGGTGTCTCTCTTCGGATCGAATATCCACTCGAAACCTCTCCTTATCGCTATCACCCTCATACCGGTTCTCGTGTGGAGTTTAACCTCTCCAAGAGTTTTTCCGTTGAGTTCCGAGTCCTCAGAAACTACTGCTCTGACGATCGTCTCCTCCGCGTGGAAGAGTATCTGATCGACCACCTCTTTGGACAGTTTAAACCCTTTGAGGACGAGCGTCGCGATGTCTCCAGCAGCTTCGCTTATTTTGTGCGCAGAGTGCGCGATTTGAAGTATCGAAGAGACCATCTCGGCATCCTGAATCCTTCTCGCGGAAAGTATCGAAGCGACTCTCAGCTGTCCGAGTAGCTCGTTTATCGTTTCTTCAAGCTCAAGAACTTCTTCGGCTATATCCTCGTTGTCGAAGAGAACAGCGGAATACGCGAGATCCACCATGAGCTCAGTTGTATCCCTTATTTCGACAATAAGGTCCTTGACCGTTCGAGGCATTTCAAATTACACTCTCGTCCAAAAATATTTAAGGGTTTTGTTTACAGAGCTCTACGAAATTTTCGATGAGATTTAATCCGACTTTTCCGCTCTTTTCAGGATGAAACTGAACTCCCATGAAGTTATCTTTAGCTACGGCGGAAGGAAATTCGATTCCGTATTCGGTAGTCGCTATTACGCCCTCGCTCGTTTTAAAGTAGTAGGAGTGAACGAAGTAAAAGTATTCGTCCTTTATCCCCTCGAAAAGTGCGTGATCTTCGTTTTTCACAACGTTCCAGCCCATATGGGGAATTTTACCCACGTGTTTCGGAAACTTCACGACTCTGCCCTTTACTATCCCCAATCCCTCGTAAATTCCACCCTCCTCGCTCACTTCCGCCAAAAGCTGCATCCCGAGACATATTCCGAGAACTGGGACTTTCAGGTTCACGATGACGTCTTTCAACTCGCCCAAATTGTTCATGGCGGAACAAAAAGCGCCGACTCCGGGAAGGATTACTCCGTCGGCCGATTCGATGTCCCCCACATCACTCGTCACAACCACTCGATCGAACTTTTCTACCGCCTTGCTTATGCTCTTGAGGTTTCCGACGCCGTAATTTACGATCGCTATCACAAACCTAACTTTTCTGGTCAGCTTAAAACGATTTTCCTGCTCCCGTATTCCAGCGACGCGAAAACCATCATCGCAGATAGAGTCGCGTAGAGAACGACCTCGAGTATGGAAAACGGACTGCCCGCCGAGACTCTCGTTAAGATGCCAGCTACGGAGTATTTGCTCAGAAACGACAGGGCAACGATGCCCGTGGCGATGAAAGAAAAGAAGAGCTGTGATCTTTCTCTGTCCTTGAAGTGAGCAGATGTCAGCAAGGCTATCGAGTTAAAAATGAAGTAAACCGACGCAGCAGACAAAAAGAAGATAGGCAAGTTGTGAACTTCGATCGAGTTTACTCTCAGCAGAAGTATCCAGAAAGCGGTGAGAGATAGGGATATAATCCCAGAAGATAGAAGCTTGTAAGCCAGAAGCTTCTTCATTGAAATTGGCGCAGACATCAGAACTTCCACGCTCCCCGTTTCAAACTCCTCCGTCGTGGAGTCTATTAAAACTCCGGAAGACACTATGGCGGTGGTCAGAACGAGGAGCGGAATCAGAGCGACGTAAATGAACTTAAAAGCTGTGGAGAACCCTTTGTAGTAGCTCACCTGTTTTTCCGAAAATACGACGAGCTTAACCACGTTTATTCCTCGCGCCTCTCTAAGCTTTGCCTCGTAAATTTCGAGCTTGTCCTTCAAAAAGCTCGCAGCAACGAACGTCACGAGCTCGTCCTTCGGAAGATACACCGTGACGTAGTTCGTTCCGGAAACGTTTTCTTTCGGAAGGTAAACTATCGCATCAATTACGCCGGCGCTGAAATCTGAAAGAGCGTCCTCAAGATTGTCGTAACTTCTCCCGCCTATCACAGACTTTAAAATCGGACAGTCACCGACCACGCCGACGTTAAGAGACGTGAAATGAACCGACTGCGGAGAGGATAGGAAGACGAGTCCGTAGGTCACGAGAGACGCGAAAGAGGCCGTGAATATCAAGAAGAAGAGTATGCTCGCGAAAGTCCTTTCCCTCAGCAGCAGCCTGATGTCTCTCAACACGAGCTCTTTCATAGAAACACCACCGCCGAGTTGTATGCGAAGTGAACGGCGAAAGCAGAGAGAAGAGCCACCTTAAATCCGAACCTCCTCAGAGAGTAGAAAGTCAGCGACGACGACAGGTGAGCAAGTAGCGGAAACGCGAGCATAGGTGCCATGAGGATCTTCCCGAACTCCGAATAAATGCTTCCGAGGAGTAACGACTTCTCGGCTAAGAAGAACGCCATCGGTATTATCGTCGCGTTCCTCAACGTTACGTTAGACTCTATGGCTCCGCTCTTCAAAATCTCTTCGACGAGGGCGAAGAAGACGAGGAGCGAGACGAGAGGATACGCAAACGTGCTCGCGACGAACAACGCGAAAAATTCGATTATAAGAGCTATGGAGACGAGCGAAGCCCCTACGAAAGCCGAGCCCCAAGAAGACTTCGTCAGCTCGCCAACAGCTTCAACCCACTTCGACCAGATTGAGCTTTGAGATCCGAGAACGTCGGAGCTCATAGAGATCGCACTCAGAGTAAACAGGAAAGCCGCAAGCAGGATAATTGGAGCTACTGAGAACGCCAAGTCGGACGATGAAACTTCTCCCTCGAAGCTCTGCAACAGCAGAGTAATGGGGGAGATCTTGCTGAGAGGCAATCCGGAGAATATCGCAGGCAGAAACAGGTAGGATGTTATGAACAAGTTTGAAGCGAGCAAAAGAAACGTGGCTTCTCTGTAACTCCTTGACGCGATGGTGAGAAACGTCTGAATCGAGAACATCAACAGTATCGGAGGTAGAACGAACGCAACTGCGTTAACGCGGAAAATTACGGACAAAACTACGAGGATTAATGTCGAGACGAGCAGGTAGGGTAGAAGAACTTCGAAGAGTATCGCCCCCCTCGACTTCGGAATCGTCAGCAGAATTTCCAGCCTCCGCATTCTGCTGTCTTCAAGGAGCGAGGACGTGTAAACTTGCATGACGAAAAACGAAGGGATTACGAAAATGAAGCCGAGTATTATCCTGTCGAAAAGCGTCGGCGGTTTGAAGTATCTGGGAGTGACGAACTCACCCTGAGTTTTCGGCTGAGTTAACTTGCCCGTTTTCGTTTCTCCAGTTACCTTTTTCTGCGGAGTCGAAGGAGGTGTCGGAATCTTCCCGACCTCGCCTGTGGTTTTCGTCTTTACCTCTTCGCTTCTTTTCCCGACTTCAAGAGAGGGCTCAACGTTCCTCTTGATGTAAATGGGATACACGTAAACGGGAAAGGCCTTTCCCCCGTATTTCTCTCTAACCCTCTCTTCGTATACTCTGCTGAGATACTTCACGTAATCGTCAAGAGCCGACAGCGATTTCTCACTACCAGATATGAACACGGAGTTACCCGCAATTCTTATGTCCGGGTTGTCGGCGTCCATGACGAACAGCGGATCGGAAATTTTCTCGGACGAATAATACGTGTAAATCCCGTGCGACGATTTTATTCCGAGGCTCAGCGACGCAGAAACTGACAGCAAAGCGAAAATTAGTGCCAAATACATCGACTTAGCACCAACACCCTTCCTCAGCGTTTTTCTGATTTCGAAACTCGAGAGTTCGAGCACTGCACATTACCATGCTCACAATGTTAATATATTTTGGCGCTCAACATCAGCTCGTGGACGTAGTTGTAGAAAAGCTGACAAAGGTGTTCGGAGACTTCGTCGCGGTGAGAGACCTGAGCTTCGAAGTCAGGGTTGGAGAAATACTTGGAATAATCGGAGAAAACGGCGCAGGAAAGACCACGACGCTTAAAATACTCGCTGGACTGATGAAAAAGACCTCTGGAAGAATCGTCTATTTCGGGAAAGATTTGGAAGAGTGGGGCGTAGAAATAAAAAGGAGGATCGGATACCTTCCAGAACACGACGCGCTTTACGAAAACATGTATCCGAAAGAATACCTGAAGTTCTTCTCCTCGATATACGGTGTCGGAGAAGACAGAATAGACAAGCTGCTCGAACTTTTTGGCTTACCAAACGATCGCCTGATAGGATCGTTCTCCAAAGGTATGAAGAGAAAGCTATCCATCTGCAGAACCCTCGTTCACGATCCTGACGTGCTGATCTACGACGAGCCGCTGTCCGGACTCGATCCAGCTACGTCTCTCAGCGTTTCCCAGATGATAAGAGGGATGAAGGACAAAGCCGTGATATTTTCCGCCCACAACCTGTATTACGTCGAGGCGACGTGTAGCAAGATCCTGATAATGAAGAGAGGTAGAGCAGTTTACTACGGAGAGATCGGCGAGCTAAAAGACATGATGAAAAGTTACAGGTTGAAGTATTCCGTTAACGGCGAACACTTCGAAGAAGTGTTCGAAAGTTCGGAAGACCTCAACAGAGCCATAAAGAAGATCGTCGCGGAAGGAGGAAAAATAGAGGACGTGGAATCTCTCGTTCCGAGACTCGAAGAAATATATTTCAAGCTCACAGGCCGAGTATAACGTCTTTTATGTCCCAGAACAGCTTCGGATACCTCTTGAAGACTTCGTAAGCGAGCCTCTTTACGCTTATCTCCTCTATCTTCAGTCCCTCCAGGCTCTTCGAAATCTTGTTCAGCGTTTCGTCGTCCAACTTTAGGAGCTTTTCCTGTAGTTTCTTGTTTCTCTCGAGCTTCTTTCCGAACTCCTTCTTCCACCTTTCGTCGTATCTTCTCAGGAACTTTGCCGAAAAGTCGTTTTCCACCACGGACTCGTAAGCAGTTATTCCCGCGAGGTATCCGGACTTCATCGCGTTTATTATGCCCCCGCCGGTTATCGGATCGGCAAATCGAGCAGCGTCTCCAACGAGCATGACGTTGTCAGCTACAGCGCTCTTCAAACCGCCGCTAACCGGGACGCCTCCGGCCACAACCTCAACTATCTCGCCCTCGGGGAAGTTCTTCTTCACGAACTCGTCAAGGTACTCCCTCGCGTGTTTTTCGGCGATGCTCGGCATCACACCTATTCCGACGTTTGCAGCATCTTCCCCTTTCGGGAACAACCAGACGTATCCGCCGGGAGCCACGTTTTTGCCTATCCAGAAATACGTGACGTCGCTTTCGAACTCGACGTTGGTCATCAGATACTGAACGCAGCTCTCGACCTCGTTGAGTTTTAGAGTCGTGTCTATGCCAGCCCACTTTCCGACCCTGCTTTCGATACCGTCAGCACCTATAACGATCTTCGTCGTTACCTCGCTCTCCTCACCCATGCTCCTCAACTTCAGCCTAACGACGCCGTTTTCTCTCTTCAAACCTACCGCAGAAGTTTTCACGAGAACATCCGCTCCAGCCTTCGACGCGAGTCTTGCGAGGTGTCTGTCGAATATCTTTCTCTCGAGAACGTAACCCACTTCGTTTCCAGCTTTTTCCGCGGAAAGTTCTATCTTCGTTAAGTCAGGGGAAAATATCCATGCTTTCTCAATTTCAGCGGCTATCCACTTTTTGTCAGGCTTGACGAACCTTTCAAGGTCTTCCCTGCTTACGCCTTCTGCACACCTAACTGGAACGCCGACCTCCTGTCTTTTCTCTATGAGCAGAACGTCGAGACCTTTTTCCGCTGCCGTCTTAGCGGCTATGCTTCCTCCAGGCCCCGCGCCAACCACTACGACGTCGTAGTCCGTCATTCTATCACCTCTAAGGCCTGCATCGGACATGTCCTAACGCAGGCCATACAGAGCGTGCACTTCTCTGGATATATTTCCAAGAACGTTTCCACCAGCTCGTTCGCGTCGAACTTGCAAACGGAGATGCAAGCTCCACAATAGGCGCACTTGTATCTGTTCACCACGATGCGTTTCATGGATTATTCAAATCGAACGAAGGGTAAATAATTTTTCGCACTGAGTTTCGAGTAAAGGAACAGCAGAACTATCTGCACGAACTGGTGCATCAGCACGTAAACGGACAGTTCGTATCTCCCGGCGAGAGTAAGAATTGCGATCACCGTAGAGTTGTTTTTACCGGCCGTAACGAAAACGTACGACAAGTGCTCGTCCTTACGAAGACCGAGGACTTTCGATAGTAGTTCGGAAAGGAGAATCGTAACGAGGATAAACGTAAGGGAGACAGGTATAGCCGAAAGCAACTCCAGACCAACTTCGTGAGACTTCGTAAAAAAGATCGTAAAAACTAAGAGGTTCAGGCTCGTTTCCGTCAGAACCCTCCTCCTTTCGAGACTCAACGGATAATACTTGCCCAAGACGTTTCCAAGTATCACCGGAAGAACTATGACCGCGAGTATCCCGCTGACTATTCTTTCGAAAGGTATCTCGTAGCTCAACGTTCCGGCAACGCTCGTTAGAAGTATCGGATAGAGAAGAGAAGCGAGTGCGAAGTTTATGCCCATCACTGCAACGGACACTTCCAAGTTGCCTCCGGCGATTAAAACGTAAGCCGCGTTCATGCTCGGGCACGGAAATAAGATGGCCGAAGAGACGCCGAGAGCTACCTTCGATGGCATTAACGTTATCAGCGCGTGCGCGAAAATCGGAGACCAGAAAAAGTTGAGGAGCAAAGATGAAAACAACAGCTCTTTTTTAATAGACTTTACCTTTTCGAACCTGAAGCCAAGCATCGCGGGGAAGACTGTCAGAAAGACGAGAACCGTTATAACTTCAGATAGAACGATCTGATGTTTTTCCGGGAACGGTGTCAGCTTTCCAGCGACGTAGCCGAGGATTGCCGATACGAAAACGTAGTAAATCTTCATGTGGTCTTTGCTGTCGCTCCCAGCATTGAAAAAGCTTTGCGATTGTTCACGGACAACTTCAAAACCTCAACGCCTAAGTTGTTCACCAGTCCAAGGCTCGTAGAGGTCGTTCTCAACACCGAGAACGTTCAGAACTCTTCCGACGGTGTGATTTATCACGTCGTCCAGCGTCTTCGGTTTAAAGTAAAACGCTGGAACTGGTGGAAATATTACCGCGCCCATGTCCGAAAGTGTTGCAAGCGTCCTTAGATGCCCGGAGTGTAAGGGGGTTTCTCTGACGACGAGAACGAGCTTCCTCCTTTCTTTCAGAGTTACGTCAGCCGCCCTTACGATTAGATTGTCGCTCAGACTGTAAGCTATAGCCGAGGCAGTTTTTATCGAGCACGGAGCGACCACCATCCCGTCGTGCTTGAAGCTGCCGCTCGATATCGGCGCCTTGAGATCAGAGTATTCGTAAACGAAGTCCGCAAGAGATTCGACGTAACGAACGCTGTATTCGGTTTCCAAGCCTATGATTTCCTTAGCCGACGGAGAAATTACCAAGTGCGTTTCCACGTCGGTTTTGCTCAAATACTCGAGGAGTCGTATTCCGTATATCTGCCCGGACGCGCCGCTCAGAGCAACTACGAGCCTCATTAGACCACCAGATTCTCTCTCGCGGAACGCGTATTTTTTATTTTTCTACGCTGTCAAGACGTCGAGTATCGCAGGGGAACGGGAAAGCTTTTTTAACTTTTTACTGTTGGGATTAATCATGGAAGATATTCCAGTATTCGACTACATCTGGCAGTATCTGGATTACTGGGCTTCCGTTGACGAAAAATACTTGGCGATGACGTTCAAAGACGAGGTGATAACCTACGGCGAGTTTAAGAAAAACGTGGACTCCCTCGCTAAGGCTCTCCTCGACATGGGCGTGAGCAAAGGAGATAGAATAGCGACCGTCCTTCCGATGTGCCCCGAATACGTTTACACGTTCTTAGCTTCTTCAAAAATCGGTTGCATCACGGTTCCCATGGACGTTAGATACAGGAGAAGTGAGCTCAGCAAGTTTTTGAGGCACGCGGAACCAAAAGTCGTCGTAGCGATCGACGAATTCCAAGGTAATAACATAAAGACGACCTTAAACGAGATAAAATCCGACATTGGCGATCCAGAATTCGTTTTTCTCGATTCAGAACCACACCTTAAAGACCTGCTCAAGCACGAACGGTTGAAGAGACCTCTCAGCGAGTCCCCAGACGACGATGTGCTCATAATATTTACCGGCGGAACCACTGGCGTTCCAAAAGCAACGCTCCTATCCCACAGAAACGTAATCACGATGTGTTTGGGCGAGTTAAAAGCTATATCTTCCTACCTCGGGCGTCTTGAGAGATTTCCCACGCTGGTCCACTTGCCGCCGAGTCACGTCGGCGGAACTACCGAACTGCTGTCCGTCGGCATACTCAACGGATCGAAAATGGTGCTGATAGACCACTGGAGACCCGATGTCGTCCTGAAAGCTATCGAAGAGAACAGGATACCGTATTTCGGCGCAGTGCCGACGATGTTCGCGATGATTCTCGCTTTCAAAGACCTGGAAAAATACGACCTTTCGTCGATAGAATTGCTGATAACTGCCGGAGAGAGGCTGAACCCCGAGCTGATAAAGAGGATGCAAAAACTCTGCGAAAAGATTGCAGTCGGTTACGGATCTACGGAAACCTCCGGGTTCGTAACGTTTTCCAGACCGACGGATGACGTGATGAAGTTCGCGGAGGGATACGTGGGCGTCCCGTTCGAAGGTGTCGAGGTAAAGATCGTCGACGAATCTGGGCGAGAGTTGAGGGAGGGAGAGGTCGGAGAGATTCTCGTAAAAGGACCGATGGTCAGTAAAGGTTACTTCAGACAGCCAGAAGAGACCGAAAAAGGATTCAAAGATGGTTTCTGGGTTAGCGGAGACTTAGGATTCGTGAAGGGTGGAGAGTTGTATATAGTCGGAAGGAAGAAGGAGATTATCAGAGTTGGCAGTTACACGGTTCTACCGACGGAGGTCGAGGAAGTCATAATGAAGAACGAGAAGGTCGCAGCTGCTGCCGCGATAGGCGTCCCTCACGAGGTATACGGAGAGGTCGTCTGGGCTGTAGTGGTGCCGAAAGAGGGTGAGAGTATCGAAGAAAAGGAAATAATAGAAGCCTGCAAAAGGGAGCTCGCGGACTTCAAGGTTCCGAGAAAGGTCATAATTAGAGAAGCTATTCCCGTAACGAGGCTCGGCAAAGCCGACAGAATAAAACTAAAAGACGAAATCATGAGGGAGCTTTCAAAATGAGGGCGCTGTATTCTGCCGTTAACACCACCTCGCCTCTCTGGTTGGTTACGGTCAAACGATAGGTAACTATTCCAGACTTCTCGTCTTTTTCTTTTTTGTCCACCACTTCAGCTCTCGCCTTTATCGTGTCTCCAATTTTCACCGGCGCTCTAAACCTAACCTCCCTGATGCCGTAAAAAGCCACCACCGAGCTCACATCGTGCTTCGCCAAGATTACCTGATCGATCATTCCGAGCGCTATCGACAGTATTAACATTCCCTGAGCGATTCTTTCCCCGAAAATCGTCTTTTTGGCAAACTCAACGTCCGTGTGAAGCGGAAAGAAGTCCGCGGTTAAATACGCGAACAGCCAGATGTCGGTTTCTGTTATCGTTCTCGGAATGGACTCCACGACTTCTCCCACGCGAATCTGCTCGAAAAACAGTGGCGACCTCATAGTTCGACTCTGGGTGAAACGAGTATAAGACGGTTTGCCAAATTCATGAAACGAAGATTATCATAATCTTTAAATATGTTCTTTCGAATTAATTTTATGGAGCTCTGGTGGTTGAGCGCAGTGGAGATTCTCGAAATGATTAAGAGCGAAGAGATAAAGCCGACAGAGGTAGTAGAGGCTTTTTTAGAGAGAATAAAAGAGCTAAATCCAAAAATAAACGCGTTCGTGACGATTAACGAAAACGCGGTTAAAGAAGCAAAGGAGCTCGAAAAAGAGTGTGAAAAAGATAAACCGCTATACGGTCTGCCGGTAGCCGTAAAGGACAACGTCGACACGAAAGGAATCAGAACGACCTACGGGTCGAAGCTCTACGAAAACTACGTGCCAGAGGAGGACGCTGTAATAGTAGAGAGGTTGAAGAGGGCTGGAGCAATAGTTATCGGAAAAACCAACGTTCCAGAACTCGCTTTACTACCGATTACTGACAACACACTCTTCGGTGCTACGAAAAATCCGTGGGATTTGAGTAAAACTCCGGGTGGTTCGAGCGGTGGTAGTGCAGCTGCGGTTGCCGCAGGAATGATTCCCGTCGCTACCGGAAACGACGGTGGTGGCAGCATAAGAATTCCAGCAGCATTCTGCGGGGTATACGGCCTAAAACCGAGTTTCGGAAGAGTTCCCAGCTACCCGTCCCTCCCGATATTCATCGGACTTAACTCCGAGGGTGTCCTCACGAGGAGCGTCGAAGACACGGCGCTTCTGATGAACGTAATAGCCGGAAGGGACGACAGGGACAGGTATTCACTACCAGACGAGAACGTGAACTACTTAGAGTCTCTCGAGGAGGGTGTAGAAGGTGTGAAAATAGCGTTCTCTCCCAACCTCGGTCACGCCGTCGTAGACTCAGAAGTGGAAGAAATCGTAAGAAAAGCGGCGTTCAGGCTCGAAAAGGTTGGAGCGCAAGTCGAAGAAGTGGACGTCACGATACCCAGCCTCGAGTCCGAACTCGTAGCAAAAGTCGTGCTCGAAGTCGCTACGTTTATGGGAGACAAGTTCGAGGAGTGGAAGAAGATCGCGTATCCTCTCCTGCTTCCGTTCATGGAAGTCGCGAGTTCGCTGACGTTCAGAGAATACATAGGCGTGGAAATTAGAAAAGAAGAACTCTGGAGAGCTCTGAGGAGAGTCTTCAGCGAATACGACTTCCTAATAACGCCGACTACTGCCGTCCCACCGTTCCAGCTTGGAAACGTCGGCGTGTCGGAAATAAACGGTAAACAGGTCTCTCCGCTCGGATGGATGCCGTTCACGTATCCTTTCAACTTCACAGGTCAGCCAGCAGCCTCGATACCTGCAGGATTTACGAAAGACGGTTTGCCGGTAGGTATGCAGATCGTCGGCAGAAGATTCGACGACGTCGGGGTGCTCAAAGTCTCCAAAGCGTTCCAGGACATCAGCCCGTGGCAGGACAGAAAACCGGAAATCAAATGATTAAATTCCATACCGCCACACCAAATACGTTCAGAGAAAGTTCGTTCTTGCGTTTACGGACAGAACACGAATTAAATTTTTTGTTTATATTTTAGTTAACGAAAAGAATAACGTTTTATAGACTTGGCACAAT
>CAYXDX010000032.1:0-17508 GCA_964463865.1 uncultured archaeon
ATGCCCTTCATGACCCACTCGGCGAAAATTTCGCTATCGAACTCGAGACCTCTGTCCTCAAAGTAGCTCTTAAGCCCTCCAGAAAAAACGAGCTCTTTGGAAGTTTTCAAAAAGCAGGCGAGTTCGGAATCGATGGCAGACATGCTCAGGTGCGAAGGAAAACCTGACGAACCACCTATTCCGTCTACGATTTTTCCGTTTTCGACTGCAATGAACGAATTGAAGCCGTAACCGATTTCCGCTAAAACGAACGTTTCTGCTCCGAGCTCCGAGACTGCTAAGGCGACGCTGCAGACTTTATCGGACGTTCCCATGTCTATCCTGTTGATTTTTCTGTAGTCTGGCACTGTCTTCAAGTGTATGACACCGGGAACCGTAAAAATGTCGAGACCTTCGTCTCTGACGAGCTTTACGATCTTCGTCAGACCAATTATGCTGCTGTCCTTCTTTAAAGTCATTAGAAATATGTCTCTATCCGTTAACTCGGAGAACTTCTTAACTGGTAACCCGTAACCGCTCATTCCAGCGCCCACGCTTATGTCGAGACTTTTCAAAAATTCTACGAAGGTCTCCGGACTATCTCTAACGTTTTTGGACTCAAACTCGTAGAGCTTTCTTTCTTCGAGAACGAAAACCGCGTAACTTTTCGTTCCGGCATCGATTCCGACGGTTACCAAAGCGCACCACCGAGGTGGCTCTTTATCTTGTCGGTCGTGCTCTTCATAATCCGGTCTATCTTTACGTAAACTTTACCCCCGCTCTTCCTCAGCTCGACGATTTCAAAGTCCACGCCGCTCCTCCTCAAGTGGTCTCTGAAAAGCTTGAACGTCTCGAGGGAAGAAAAAGTCAGTTCCACCCTTTCGACAACTTTCCTACCCTCGCTAACGTCCTTAATGCTCTTCACGATGCTTTCGAGTATCGCCCTTCCGAGTCTGTAGCACCTTTCCTCGAACTTCCTCTCGTCGTCCAGCTCGAAGCTCTGAAAACCTTCGCGCACGATTCGTGAGAACATGAAGTCCTTTCCGTATTCGTTAAAAAACCTGAAAGCGTAACTTAAGTCGCCGCAATTTGTTTCGCTCGTCGTATACTTTATCGGCTCCAGCTTCATTTCCGGATCCTTTATAACAACGCCCTCTCTACCAGTTCCTTCCAGCTCCTCGATGACCCTTCTTCCGACGATGTGCGCCTCCTCGACTTTACACTCCGCGAGTATCGGAGCCATTTTAAGCCCGTATTCCTCGCAAATTCGTTCCTTCTCCCTGACGGGTATCGGTCTGCCAGTCCTCTTCTCTCTAACGTCGAAAACGTAAAAGTCGAAGTCAACGCCGTAAACGTCTTTCGGAACGTAGGGAGAGAGCTTACCAACAGCTTCGCAGCAGAGCATCATTTGTGGGTAGTCTCTGAAGAAAGAGTCGTTTAAAAGCTCTCTCGCTTTCTCGGTCGTGTAGGGACAAAAAAACCCTCTTCTCGTTATCGCGTAAAGGTTCTTACCGAACATCACAACTCTGACGTTGTAACCGTTCATTTTTTCCTCAAAAACGACCTCCCTCCTGAAGTGGCGTTTTATCGTCGGATACAGCGTTAACGCCCTTTTTATCTTGGGAAAACCAACGACGACTTCGACACCTCTTACCGTTTTAGCGACGACCGTCCCCTCTTCGTAACCGCCGAACTTTTTGTCGAAGCGGACCGCCTCTATAACATCGGAGAAAAAAGGATGTTTGATGAAAGCTTCTCTCAGCACGTTTTTCTCTTCCAGCCTCCTGGCAGCGGGCTTCGACAGGTTTAAAGCTTCGGCAACGAACATGTCAGCACTTTGCTTCGCACAGGAACTTCATGAGGTCTCGCTCGGTGATTATACCCTCAAGGCTTCCAGACTCTACCACAAGCGCGGCTGCCTGATTCTTTTCGAGCATGAGGTTCACAACTTCGCTCAGCTTAGTTCTCGGGCGAACCACCAGCGGCTCGGTATACTTGAGAATTTTCTTGTTCGACAGTATCGCGGAGACGGGCTTTTCGAGAGCTTCCTTAACGCTCCCGGTAATTATGTGCTTGAAAACCTCTCCAGCGAAGTAGTGAACTATCGTCGTCGAAGTCAGCATACCGACGAGCAGACCGTCCTTAACGATCGGCAGCCTCCTTATCTTTTTGGAAACCATTGTTTTCATGGCTTCGTCTATCGTAGATTCGGGCGTGGCGGTAATTACTCCTCTCGTCATGTAGTCCTCTACCACGCCGTCGTATTCTCGCCTTTCCGCCAAAAACTTCATCACGTCTCTTTCGGTGATTATACCAACGACGATATCGTCCCTATCTACGATCGGGGCACCACCAATACCCTCCTCAAGGAGAATCTCGAGAGCGTCTTCCCACGATAGGGTAAAGTCTATCGTCACGACGTTCTTTTCCATTATCTCCTTAACTTCCTCGTTAACTGCTGCAAGCAGGTTGTTGTTGTACCTCCCCTCGACTATTTTGTGCTTCTCGCCGCCACCAAGGAAGTTTATCACGTCCATTCCGGTAATAATTCCCTCTATTCTTTTCGTTCCGGGATCGGTTATCGGAATTCTCCTGAAGCTGTATTTTATCATCGTTTTCATCGCACTCATTATCGTGGACGTCGGAGGAATCGTGATCACGTTCTTCGTCGCAAGATCCATAACGCTACCGGGCTTGATAGGACTCCTCTTCTCTTTCTTAACCTCATCACCAATTTTCGCGCCAAGGTATGACATTCACAACCACCTAATACGACTCATAACAGTCCTCACAAATTCTCTTACCGTCGACATCTATTAACTCGGCGATCCTTCCGCAGATTTCACACTTGCCGATCTCAGAGCTCTCCTCTTCGATGTAGCTCTCCTTAATAAGTCCCAGATACTCTCCAAGGTCTATCGACACGGACAGAATGTCAGTATCGGTAACTATCCCGACCAACCTGTCTCCGTCAACGACCGGTAACCTCCTTATACCCCTCTTGAGCATGATGTTTGCCGCTTCCCTTATGCTGGTAGTTGGCTTTATCGTTATGAGCGGATACGTCATTATGTCCTCGAGCCTCACTTCAGCGGGAACTTTGTTCCTCGCCACGACCTTTTTAATGATGTCGCTCTCGGTGACTATCCCTACTGGCTTTCCGTTTTCGACGACGACGACGCTACCTACTCCAAACTCGATCATTTTTCTGCTCGCGTTGAGAACCGACTCGCTCTTATTTGCCACGCAGACGTCTCTTGTCATTATTTCCTTTACTGGAAGGTCTGGTTCCACGGCGACCACCCTCAAATAAGACTAACCCTCACGGTTTTTTAAAGATTTTGAGAGCCTCGCAAATTACGGACTTTAATTACAAACCTTTATATTCTCCTGACAGATTTCGACTCATGCTCCTTGACAAGAAAGGATTCATACTCGACATAGACGGCGTCATTGGAAGAGGAAAAAAGCCGATTCCCGAGGGCGTCGAAGCTGTAAAAAAGCTCAAAGAGATGGGAAAAAAGATTCTGTTCGTCTCGAACAACTCCACGAGGAGTCGCAGAATAATGCTCCAGAGGTTCAGAGACTACGGACTGGACATTTCCGAGAACGAGCTCCTCATAGCCACATACGCTACTGCAAGGTTCATAGCAAAAGAGAGACCAGGTGCGAAAGTCTACACGACCGGAGAGGAGGGACTTAAAGAGGAGCTCAGACTTGCTGGACTGAAACTCGTAGATTACAGGGAAGCGGAATACCTCGTCGTCGGCTCGAACCGGGGAATAAACTTCCAGATAATGACCGAAGCTCTGAGACTCTGCCTGAGAAGAGATGTAAGATACGTCGCCGTAAACCCGGACAAAATCTTCCCGGCAGAGGACGGGCCAATTCCGGGAACTGGCATGATCATAGGAGCGCTGCACTGGATGACTGGAAGAGAGCCTGACGTCGTAGTGGGAAAGCCTTCAGACGTGATAATGAGGGAAGCCCTCGAAATTCTGAGCCTCGATCCGGAAGACGTGGCAGTCGTCGGGGATCAGGTAGAAATAGATGTCCTCGCTGGAAAGAAAATTAACGCCACTACAGTTCTCGTTTTGACGGGCGTAACGACGAAGGACAACCTTGAAAACAAGATTAGAGAAGCTGGCGTCGAGCCGGACTACGTTCTGAACAGTTTAAAAGACATATTCAGCTGAAGTCCTGCCAGTCCAAGCTCCGCATGTCGATCTCTCTTCTCTTTCTCTCCATGAACCTCTGGACGGTAGAGTGCTGAGCGCCCTCCACGAGCATCATAATCGCTTCCCTCGCGGCAGCAACGTTCTCGAACGCGCCTATAATAGACACGAACTTGTCGTAAACGCTCACGTGAACGTTGAGGGTTTCTTCGATCATTCTCCTAACTTTTCCTTCCTTCCCGATAATCCTCCCCTTAACCCTTTCGAGAGCTTTTGGCGAAACGTATTCGCTCAAATCTATCGACTCAAAAACGTAAAAGTCGTCATCAAGAAGTTTCATCGCTACCTCCGGATTGAACCCGCGAGCTATAGCTTCGACAACGCTCTTAGCTTTCAAAAATCCTATCGCATCGTCTCCTCTGATTATTTTCACGTCGCCGGTCGAACTGTTTATCTTTATCTTGCAGCCCGTTTTCTCCTGAATCTTTTTCTTAATTTCACCTTCCTTCCCGATGAGGACTCCTATTCTGTCCTCGGGAATTCTAATTTCAATTTCCTGCACTGTTTTCACCCCTTATTTCGCTAAGCAGTTCTTCGACGGACAACTTAATTCCGAATTTCGAGAAGAACCTTAAAAGGTTTTTTACGTCCCTCTCAAGATACGTGTTCGCGTAAGGGTGATCTATTAAAACGGCCTGACCCATGTCTATCAGATACGGCTCTTCCCTGTAGAACATTATGTTGTATTCACTCACGTCAGCGTGAACGAGCTCGGCGTCGCGATAAAGCTTTTTGAGATTTTCAACGACTTTCCAGAAGAATTCTTCCACGTCCGTCAGTTCGGCAAGAGACCTTCCCAGCTCCACGAGAGTTGGAGCTGCTTTCTCGTCTTCTCCCAGAAACTCCATGATCAGAACGTTTTTCATGTAAACGAACGGCTCCGGAACGTTAACGCCGGAGTCGAAAGCTCTTTCGAGGTTCCTAAATTCCTTTTCGACCCAGGTGAAAATGAGGTCCTTCTTGGAAATTCTTCTCATGTCGAACCGCTTGTCGCCAAACAGGTATTCGTCCATCTTGTAAAACTCCGACGTCTCGATCCTGTAGATCTTAACGGCGACGGGTCTCTCTTCTCCGTCGATGACTCCGTCTGCGTAAAACACGTTCGCTTCTTTACCAGTGCTCACCACTCCGCCGAGCGCCTTTATGTATCCCTTCGCCGAAAGCTTGTAGAGGACTTTCAGCGTTCTGCCGTCGAGGACCTCTTCGTAAATCTTACGCTCCTCGCTGTCCTTCTCCTTAATCCTCAAAGCGTCCAAGTATCTGTCCAGTTCTCGCAGCTTCTTGTCCTTCATTCTCAGAACTTCAGATACCCGTGTTCTTCGAGCCACTCCACCTGCGGATTGGTGTATCTCCAGATGATGTCCGCTCTATCGTTCTGGAACGACCACGGAACGATGATGACGACGTCGCCCTCTCTAATCCATATCTTCTTCCTGAGCTTCCCTGGGATTCTCGCTAACCTCTCTTTTCCGTCTTCGCATCGAACTTTGACGTGTCCAGCACCGAGCATCGACTCAACTATCGCGAACATTTCTCCCTTACTTCTGTCCGGCAACCGAACTCTAATTACTTCCTCCTCTCCCAACTCACCACCCCATCTCCCTCAGTTTTCTTCTCGTTCTATCTAAAATTTTGTTTAAATAAGTTGCTGCAGCATTTTTCAGATCCAGAGGGTGCAGATTTCCGCTCGCGTAATCCTCCGCGAGCTGACTGAAGTTTTCGTATTCCACGTCCCCGCCGAACTTCTCGTCCCTCTCAATGACGACTTTTTCGAACCTCGGGAACACGTGATACTTCATTATGTCCATAACCGGATTGTTTTCAACCTGCTTCGGCGGACAAAAAGCCTTTCTTATTTTCTCTCGAACGACGGTTTCGTCGTCTCTCACCGAGATGTAGTTGCCCTTGGAAGAGCTCATCTTTTCCCCGTCGAGGCCGACGAGGATCGGCGTGTGCAGACAGACCGGAGCCCTGTATCCAAGTCTCGGCAGGTTCTCCCTGGCAAGCATGTGGATCTTCCTCTGATCCATTCCTCCAACGGCAAGGTCGATCTTCAGGTGAGCGATGTCCAGCGCCTGCATCAACGGATAAATCATCTGAGAAACCATCGGATCCTCCTTCCTCCTGCTGACTTCGTCCATACTTCTCCTCGCCCTGTTTATCGTCGTAATCCTCGCCATTTTGAGCACGTCGAGGACGTAATCCCTTGAAAGCTGAAATTCGCTCCCGAGAACGAACTCCGCTCTGCTCTCGTCGAGTCCGAGAGCTATGAAAGCAGCTTTGTTGTATTCGGCTACCCTTCTAATTTCTTCAAAGTCGCCCTTCTCGTTGAGGTAAGCGTGAACGTCAGCGAGTAAAACAACAACATCAAATCCAGCCTCCTGAAGGTCAAGGAGCTTGTTTACGGTCATCATGTGACCGAGGTGAATTTCGCCGCTCGGTTCGTAACCCACATACGCTCTCGGTCTATCGTTCGTTTCGAGCAGTTCCTTAAGCTCGTCTTCAGTAACGACTTCCTCCGCGTTTCTTTTTACGAGTTCTATTCGCGCCTCTAAGTCCATGGGAAAAGCTCGCGATCGTTGAATTTAAACTTTCTCGAACTCCGCCACGAGTGGGACGTGATCGCTCGGCTTATCGACAAGCCTGTATTTGAGAAGGACGTAACAATCCTTCGATCTCTCAGCAAGTTTCGGAGTTGCAAGGATGTGATCGACTCTCCAGCCAAGTTTTCGTTCCACCGCGTTTTTAACCCTGTAGTCGTAGAAGGTGTATATTCTCTCGTTAGGATGATGCTTCCTCAAAACGTCTACGAATCCGAGATCCAAGAGTTCCTTAAAAGCTTTCCTCACGTCTTCGTGAAAGCAGACGTGGTTCCTGAGTTTATCGGGACTGTGGACGTCGACGTCTTCTGGCGCGACGTTTAAGTCTCCGCAGAGCAAGTAATATCCGTTGAAGTCGACGAATTCTCTCAAAAATTCTTTCAGCCTTTCGAAGAACTCAAGCTTGTATCCGAACTGCTCGCTACCTACACTCTGCCCCTGCGGTGCGTATACGTTTATTACCCACAGCTTCCCGAACCTCGCCGCAATTACTCTGTCCCTTTCGCCGTTCATCCCGGAAAAGAACTCGTCTGGCTCCACTTTCGAAGCTATCGCAACGCCGTTTCTTCCCTTCGATCCCGAAAACACGACGTGATAACCTTTCACGTGAAAGTCCGCTTCTGGAAACTTCCTGTCTTCGGTTTTAGTCTCCTGCATGCACAGGATGTCCACAACCTCCATCAGGGGAAGAACTACGTGAAGCCTTTTCCTTATCGAATTGACGTTAAACGTCGCGACCTTAAGCATGAATTATTCGTTCACATTTGCGAATACATAAATTTCGAAAAGTCAAAAAGCCTGAAAACACTAATTTTTATCATGGAAGTGTTCGACGCCCACATACACTCGGAGGGCAGAAGCGTCGAGGATCTGAAAAGGATGAGCGACGCAGGTATTAAGTTCGCCGTAACCATGGCGTTTTATCCGATAAGGCCGCTGTTCGCAGAAACTTTAATCGACCACTTCAGGAAGTTGATAGAGTTCGAAAGTAAGAGAGGAGAGTCTGCTGGAATGAAGATCTACGCCGCGATCGGGATACACCCGAGGTGCATACCAAGAGAGTGGGACAAAGTTCTGAGCTACATGGAAGAGGTATCCGGATACGTGGCCTTCGGTGAGATAGGTCTCGAAACTGGCAGCAAGGAAGAGGAGGAAGTTTTTAAATCCCAGCTCATGCTTGCCAAGAAACTTGACGTTCCGTGCGTCATACATACGCCAAGGAAGAACAAGGAAGTTATCGCTGCGAAGACCTTCGAAATCCTCGAAAGGATCGAGTTTCCGGAGAGCCTGTGTCTGATAGACCATGCCAACGAGTTCGTTGCTGAAGAGTCCCTAAAAAGAGGATACTTCGTCGGTCTAACAGTTCAAGTCGATAAGCTCAGTGTCGAGGAGGCAGTAAAAATCGTGGAAAAGTTCGGAGAAGATAACTTCGTCGCGAACAGCGACACGGGTTTCTCCGAAGCTGATTACTTGGCGGTGGTAAAACTCTCCAAAGCGCTTGAGAGTGAGAAAGTTCTAATCAAAAACGCGAAGAAATTTTTCAGGACGTAAAAAATATTACCACACCGTTGCGAAAAGTGAGAGGCATGGAAACCGAAAGGAGAAAGTTCGAACACATAAGGATTTGCCTCGAGGAAAACGTAGAGTCCGACTACACGGGCTTCGAGGACGTCATGCTCATCCACAAAGCTCTTCCGGAAGTGGATTACGACAGAATAAACCTCGAAGTTGAGTTTCTCGGGACGAAGTTTAAAGCGCCTCTTGTAATAGCCGGAATGACCGGAGGTCATCCCGAGGCTAAGAGAATAAACGAAAACCTCGCAGAGGCAGCAGAGGAGTTCGGGATAGGCATCGGAGTAGGGAGTCAGCGAGCCGGAATAGAGAATCCGGAACTCGTCGACACTTACTCGGTAGTGAGAGACAAAGCTCCCAACGCTTTCGTCATAGCGAACATAGGGATCGCACAATTAATCGAAAAAGGTGTCGAATACGCCGAGAAAGCGGTGGAAATGATCGACGCCGATGCTTTAGCCGTTCACTTCAACTTTTTGCAGGAAGCCGTGCAGCCGGAAGGTGACAAGAACGCTGAAGGCGCTAAAGACGTTTTAAGAGAGGTTTGCAGCCTGAAAGTCCCGGTGATAGCGAAAGAGACGGGAGCGGGAATTTCAAGAGATGCGGCTTTCGAGGTCAGAGAAGCTGGAGTGTCGGCAATAGACGTCGGAGGGAAAGGTGGAACGAGCTGGAGCGCCGTCGAAGTCTTTAGAATAAAGGACGACGTTATGAGAGAAGTGGCAATAGACTTCTGGGACTGGGGTATTCCGACAGCCTTTTGCGTGGTCGAAGTTCACGACGTCCTTCCGACGATAGCAACCGGCGGCATTAGAAGTGGCATAGACGTCGCGAAAGCCCTCGCACTCGGAGCGAATTTGGCGGGAGTTGCACTTCCGTTTTTACGTCCGGCAACGGTGAGCGGAGAGGAGGTGAAGAAAAAAGTAAAATACTTTGTCGAAGGGCTAAGAACTGCGATGTTTCTTACTGGATGCGAAAAAGTGGACGATTTAAGAAGAATTCCGCTATTTATAACCGGAAAACTTAGGGAGTGGCTCGAGTTTAGAGGAATAGACGTTGAAGCGTTTTCGAGGAGGAGATAAGAAATGATCCTCGAAGAAATAAAAAAGAGGGCTGAAATCGTCAACAAAGCTATAGAGGAATACCTACCGGTAAAACACCCGGAAAGACTCTACTTAGCGGCGAGACACTTAATCAAAGCTGGTGGAAAAAGACTCAGACCCGTTTTAACGATCATATCGGCCGAAGCAATCGAAAGAGATTACAACAAGATCCTTCCAGCCGCGGTCGCCATCGAGACGATTCACAACTTCACGTTAATTCACGACGACATAATGGACGAAGACGAGTTAAGGAGGGGAGTAAAGACAGTTCACACACTCTACGGAGTCCCGACTGCCATACTCGCTGGAGACACGCTTTTCGCAGAGGCTTTCAAAATCATGAGTGAGTGCGACGTCGAAAAAGATTGTCTCGTCAGAGGGCTGAGAAAACTTGCGGAGGTCTGCATAGAAATATGCGAGGGTCAGCAGATGGACATGGAGTTCGAAGAGCGAACGTTCGTGAGCGAAGATGAATACCTCGAAATGATAAAGAAGAAGACAGCCGTTTTAATAGCGCTCTCGTCTTCCATACCTGCGACGCTATTTAACGAGTCGAAATATGAGGAGAAGCTTTGGAACTACGGACTCTACTCCGGAATGGCGTTTCAGATAAAAGACGACGTTCTCGACCTGACCGGTAAAGACAAAATCGGAAAGGACTGGGGTAGCGACTTGGTGGAAGGCAAAAAGACTCTCGTGATAATAAAAGCTCTGGAGAGCGGAGTTGAGCTGGAAAGCTTCGGAAAGAGGAAGGCTACGAAGGAAGAGATAGAGAGGGACATCAAAAAGCTCGAAGAGTGCGGAGCGATAGAGTATGCCGAAAAAATGGCCGTCGAATTTTCAGAAAAAGCTAAGAGGGAACTTGGCGCTTTAAAAGATAACGAAAGTCGGAAACTTCTTGAAGAGCTTGCAGACTTCTTCGTAAAGAGGGATTACTGATGAAGGAGCTGATTCTCAAGCACGTGGTTAGAAACGCTGCAAAATACGGAAAACCAAACGAAAAGGCTATAATAGGTAAGATAATGGCAGAGAACCCAGAACTCAGAAGCAAAGCTAAGGAGGTTTTAGAGGAAATACGGAAAGTGATCCAAGAGTTCGAAAAGTTGAGCGAAGAGGAGAAAGAAGAGTTGTTCAAAAAATACGCTGAAGAAAAGAGGGAAAGAGTGGAAGAGAAGGGGCTGCCACCCCTCGAGAACGTTAGAGGCAAGGTCGTGATGAGGTTCGCTCCGAACCCGAACGGCCCACCAACTCTCGGGTCTGCAAGAGGAATAATAATCAACCACGAATACGCAAAGATTTACAAAGGAAAGTTCATTCTCCGGTTCGACGATACCGATCCGAGAACGAAAAGACCGCTCCTTGAGGCTTACGACTGGTATGTAGAGGACTGCGAGTGGCTCGGGGCGAAGCCAGACGAAGTCGTCTACGCTTCGAAAAGGATACCCATCTACTACGAATACGCGGAAAAGCTGATCGAGATGGGAAAAGCCTACGTCTGCTTCTGCAAAAGAGAGGAGTTCAAGAAGTTCAAGGACTCCGGAGTGGAGTGTCCGCACAGGAGTGCTACGACGGAGGAGAGCTTAGAAAACTGGGAGAAGATGCTCGAAGGTGAGTTCAAAGAGGGCGAGGCCGTGCTCAGGATAAAAACGGACATGCAGCACAAAGACCCGGCGGTAAGAGACTGGGTGGCGTTCAGAATAATCTACGAAAGTCACCCGCTCGTCGGGGACGCTTACTTCGTTTATCCGACTCTCGACTTCGAGTCCGCGATAGAAGATCACCTGCTCGGGATAACCCACATTCTGAGAGGAAAAGACTTGGCCGACTCCGAAAAAAGGCAGAGGTATATCTACGAATACTTCGGCTGGGAGTATCCAGTAGTAAAGCTCTGGGGCAGAGTGAGTATCCACGAGTTCGGCAAGCTCTCGACGAGCGAGATCAGAAAAGGCATAGAGGAAGGGAAGTATTCCGGCTGGGACGATCCGAGACTGCCGACGATAAGAGCCCTCAGACGGAGAGGTTTCGAACCAGAGGCGATAAGAAACTTCTTCATTTCCCTCGGAGTCGGAGAGAACGACGTAAGCGTGAGCATGAAGAACCTATACGCGGAGAACAGGAAGATCGTAGAAGAAAAAGCGGAAAGGTTCTTCTTCGTGTGGAACCCCGTGAGAATTGAAATCGAGGGCGTCGAAGAGAGAGAGGTCAGAATACCACTGCATCCAAAAAGAGACATTGGATTCAGAGTTCTAAGAGCTGGAAACAGCGTATACATAACGAGAGACGATTTCGAGAAGTTTAAAGGGAAGGAGGTCAGGCTGAAGGAGTTCTGCAACATCCTCCTAAGAGAAGATTACACAGCTGAATTCATCAGCTACGAGATGAAGGGTGCGAAGAAAGGAAGGAACATCATCCACTGGTTACCCACAGAGAACGTTTTGCCGTGCAGAGTAATAGGAGTCGAAGAGAGAAGCGGCTTAGTCGAAAGCAACGTCACGAGAAGTGTAGGGAAGGTTGTTCAATTCGAGAGATTCGCGTTCTGCAAGGTGGAAAAAATTGACGGAGAAGTTCTCGCCGTTTACACGCACCCGTAACGCGATGCTAAGCGCAAAGTCAGTTTTCGAACTCGACGTCTATTGGATGGTGGCACGCGACGAGTCTTCCATCTACCTTTTTTAGCTCAGGCTCTGCTTCAAAACACTCGCTCTTAGCGAACGGGCACCTTGGCGAGTATCTGCAGCCTTTGGGTATTTCTCTCGGATTAGCTATTTCACCGATGATGTCCACTCTAACTCTCCTCTTCACGAACGACGGGACTGCGGTGAGTAAAGCTGCCGTATACGGGTGCTTCGGCCTTTTGACGACTTCGTCGATCTCGCCCATCTCGACGATCTTTCCGAGGTACATTACCGCGATCCTGTCTCCGATTATTCGGGTTATGCTCAGGTCGTGAGTTATGAACAGCATGGATTGATTCAGCTCCCTCTTAAACGACAAGAGGAGTTCGAGAATTGAAGCCCTTAAAGACACGTCGATTTGCGAAACCGCTTCGTCTGCTACGACGAACTCCGGTTTAACTATCATCGCCCTCGCTATCGCGACTCTCTGCCTCTGTCCGCCGCTCAGCTGGTGAGGATACCGGTTATAAAACTGATCCGCGGGCAACCCGACTTTGTTAAGCATGTCCTTGGCGATTTCTCTCGCCTCTTTCTTCGTCGCGATGTCGTGTATAAGCAGCGGATCCTCAAGGTGTTCGCCGATTGTCATCTTTGGATTCAGCGAAGCGAACGGATCCTGAAAGACCATCTGAATGTTTCTTCTAACTTCTCTCAGCTCTTCTCCCTTTACGTGCGTGATGTCTTTTCCCTTGAAGATTATTCTTCCGTCCGTCGGTTCTTCAAGCTTTACAATCATCCTACCGGTCGTCGTCTTTCCACAACCGGACTCGCCGACGAGACACAAAACTTCTCCTTTCTCGACTTCAAAACTTACGCCGTCCACGGCTCTTACATACTCGATTCTTCTCGCGAGAAGCTGTTCGACGAACGACTTCTGAACTGGAAAGTATTTCTTCAAGTTCTCAACTTTAAGCATCGCTATCACCGTGCAGCCAACATTTAACGATTCTACCCTCTACTTCAAAACTCTTGGGCTCCCTCTTACATATGTCCATCGCCTTCGGACAGCGATCTATGAACCTGCAACCCTCAGGTGGATTGACCAAGTCTGGAGGAGAGCCAGGAAGCGGTTTTATGTCTTTGTCGAGCCAGAGATCCGGAACTGAAGAAATCAATCCGGCAGAATACGGATGTAATGGATCGTTAACAACTTTTTCCGCATCTCCGTATTCGACGAGCCAGCCAGCGTACATAACCGCTATCTTATCGCTTCTTTCTGCAGCTAAGCTGAAGTCGTGAGTAATAAGCATTATCGACCGCTCGCCTTTCTTCAAGTCTTCAAGCAAGTCCATTATTTTCTCCTGAACTATCACGTCCAGAGCTGTCGTCGGTTCGTCGGCGATCAGCAGCTTCGGGTTCATCGCAACTGCCATGGCTATCATAACTCTCTGCCTCTGTCCGCCGCTCAGCTGGTGAGGATAGCTGTAAAAAACGTCTCTAATCAACCCCACCGCTTCGAGCGTCTCCTTGGCTTTCACCTCCGCCGAGTCCTCATCCATCCCGTGTTCCACGAGCATTTCGACGAACTGATCCCCGACCCTTTCGAGCGGATCGAGGCTCGTCATGGGATCCTGAAAGACCATGCTGATCTCCTTGCCTCTAATTTTTCTCATCTCTTCGTCGCTCAGCTTAAGCAAGTCTCTCCCTTCGAACACGATACTTCCAGAAACGATTCTTCCCGGACTCCGGATTAAACGCATTATCGAGTAAGCGAGCGTGCTCTTTCCACAACCGGACTCGCCGACAACACCAACGAATTCCCCACTACCTATTTTCAGGTTGATCCTATCGAGTGCTCTCAAGATGCCTCGCGAAGTCTTAAACTCTACGACGAGGTCCCTAATGTCGATCATCTCTCTTCCCTCACCACGAACCTTTCGCTCAGCGCTTCCCCTATCAACGCGAATCCGAGCGATAGAATGACGACCATGAGTCCGGGAAACGTAATCATCCACCAGTAGCCGGCCGGGAGGTAGGGTCTTCCAGAACTCAAATCGAAACCCCAGTCCGGAGTTGGGGCAGAGACGATGAAACCGAGAAAGCTCAATCCCGCTTCGGTAATTATCGCGTCGGCAACGCTCAGCGAGAAGACGACGATAACTATCGTCGCGACGTTCGGAAGGATGTATTTTCTGAGTATCCTAAAATCGCTCGCTCCAGAAACTTTCGCGGCTTCGACGAAAAGTCTCGTTTTTATAGAGAGCGTCTGACCTCGAATCATTCTGAAGTACGTCGGTATGTAGACGACCGATATCGCAACAATTGCGTTGAACACGCTCGGCCCTAAAACGGCGGCAATGGCTATGGCGAGTATTAGGCTCGGGAACGCGTAAAGGCTGTCCATCACCATAGACAAAACTCTGTCGAGCTTTCCTCCGTAGTAGCCAGATATCAAACCCAGCGGAACGCCGATAAGCATTGAAACAATTGAAGCTGAGAAGACTACAAGAAGGACTATTCTCGACCCGTACACAACTCTCGAAAATATGTCTCTTCCGAGGTTGTCGGTGCCCATGATGTGTTTGCTGCTTGGTGGCTGCAGAACGTCTCCAGTAGACTTCGTTGGATCGTAAGGAGCGATGAACGGGGAGAAGATAGCCATGAATAGCACGACGCCGACGATTACGAGTCCGGCGTACAGCATCTTTCCGCTCATCAGTATCTCACCCTCGGATCGAGCAGAGCGTATATGACGTCGACGATAAGGCTTATCAACGCGACGAACAGCGCGTAGAAGACGATCGCACCCTGAACGGACGTGTAGTCTCTATACTGGATCCTCTCGAGCAAGAACGTTCCCATACCGGGCCACGAGAATGTCGTTTCTGTCAGCACAGCCCCGCCGAGCAGGATCGCGAACTGCAACCCCATGAGAGTTACGACTGGAATAAACGCGTTCTTCATCGCGTGAAAGACGACTTTCCTCTCTCTCACTCCCCTCGCCCTGTAAGCCGTTATGAAGTCCTGACTGAGGACGTCAATCAGGTTGTTCCTGAGAATTCTCGTATACGCACCGCTCAAGACTATACCAAGAGTGATCGAAGGTAAAATTAAGTGACTTATCGCGCTCGCGAAGGCTTCGAAGTTTCCGGTCAGAAGGCTGTCGACGACGAAAAGCCCGGTAATTCTGTCTGGTGCGAGCCCCGCGTCTATCCTGCCACCAATTGGGAGCACCTTGAGGTAAACGCCGAAAATCATCTGGAGGAGCATGCCAAACCAAGGTATGAAAAGCGTGTAGGCGAGAACGCTGTAAAGTCTGAGCGACGCATCTATTTTCGTTCCCTTCTTAAAAGCTGCGACGGATCCGGTTATGACTCCGATTATGACGCTTATCGCAAATCCGAAAATCGTTAGTTCGAGAGTTGCCGGAAACCTGTCGGCTATTTCCTCTACAACGGGTCTCCTACCCCAGATTAGAGACCTACCAAAGTCCCCGTGGGCTATGTTGTAGAGGTATTCGAAATACTGAACGAGTATCGGTTTGTCCAAACCCGCTTCGTGCCTGAGTTTTTCGAGAACCTCCGGCGGAACCTTCTGACCGACCATCGCGGCAATGGGATCTCCGGGGAGAATCCTGAGTATGAAGAACACGACCGTGAGAAGTATGAATACCGTCGGAATCACGAGTAGCGCTCTCGTTACTATGTATGTCCTGAGGTTGGACATTACACTCCGATCCCTACCCGGCTTTAAAAAATTTGTGTAATTTTAAAAAATTAAAAATTATTCTTCCCAGTATAGCGTGTAGTATCTGAGAATCATCGTTGGATCGAGGTTTATTCCTCCTATCTTCTCCTTTGCGACGATTGACAGCTGCCCCTGGACGAGCGGAACTATCGGAACGTCTTCGGCGAGAATCTTCTGGACTTCCTCGTAATACTGCGCTCTCCTGTTCTGATCAGTCTCCACGGATGCCTTCTCAAGGAGTTCGTCGACCTTCGGATTGCTGTATGGATATCCGAGCCACCTGTTTGCGCCAGTCTTCAAGAACGGCGTCGTGTAGTCGTCGGGGTCTATGTAGTCCGGATACCATCCGAAGAGCGACGCCATCATCGCGCCCTTTCTCGAGTATTCGGTGTAGGTCGACCACTCCGCACTCTTGAGCTCGACTTCGATCATTCCAGTAGCTTCAAGCTGTTCCTTGAGCACCTGAGCGAGGTCTTTTTCGGTGTCTCCGTAGTGAGTAGGAGTCCACCAGAGTTCAAGCTTGAGCTTGTTCTCTTCACTGTATCCAGCCTGTTTGAGGAGCTCTCTTGCGAGTTCGATGTTCGCGTCTCCGTATTTCTCTTTAAACACGTCCACGTGGCTCCACATACCGATTGGAACGAGAGAATACAGCGGAGCCATCGTTCCGAGATATACTCTGTTCACAATGTCGTTTCTGTCTATCGCAGCCGCAATCGCCTGTCTGACGAGCTTGTTAGCAGTCGGATATCCGTAGCTCTCGTTCGCGTTGAGGACGAGATACCTTATGAAACCGCCAGGCACCTGATAGACCTTGAGTCCCTTCTCGTTCTTCAGAGACTGCAAGTCGACCGGATTGAGCGTTCTCCACGCTATGTCGACTTCTCCCTTTTCGATCGCAAGTCTGAGAGTTGTAGCGTCTGCGTAGAACTTTATGATTATCCTCTTCGTCTTCGGCTTTTCTCCGAAGAAGTTCTCGTTCGCTTCGAGCACGAGCTCCTGATCTCTAACCCACTTAACGATCTTGTATGGACCGACTCCTCCGGCGGTCTGGTCCGGATCGATTTCGTCGGGCTTGTAGTTCGGGTGCACCGGGAAGTAAGGCGGCGTTGCAGTTAGAGCCAAGAAGTAAGCGACCGGTTTCTTGAGCTTGAACTCCAGAGTGTAGTCGTCAAGAGCTTTGACGTCCTCGACGAATTCAGTTACGAGCCAAGACGGATCTCCGGCAATTTTCATGACTCTCTTTATGCTCCTCTCGAAGTCCTTAGCCGTGCAAGGAGTTCCGTCAGCGAACTTGAGGTCTTTCCTCAGGTGGAAGATGTAGACCGTTCCGTTCTCCTTGATTTCGTAACTTTCCGCAAGATACGGCTCGAGTTCAGTTGTGCCAGGCTTGTATCTCATCAAGCCGCCCATCACGTTGTTGAGGATTTCCCACGTGAAGAAGTCATACGCGTTCGCAGGATCGAGCTCCGTGATCTTGTCGGTCACTCCTATGATTATCGTGTCCTTCGCCTTAGTCTCTACCGCTGGCGTGGTCTTCTCCGCTGGCTTTTCAGCCGGTTGCTGCGCACATCCGGCGAAGACGAGTGCTGCGATTAACAGCACCAAAATTGCGGCTTTCTTCATTTCGTCATCACCTGACTGAATTTGCAAACTTGCAATA
>CAYXDX010000033.1:0-17005 GCA_964463865.1 uncultured archaeon
GAATACGTCGAAAAACCCGAAAACTCTCCTCTCCAAGACTTCTCCGTCATACGAGATCTTCAAAACTTCCCCCGGCTGGACTTTGATCGGCTCCTCGTCGAAATACCACTTGAACGACGATATCGTCAGATCTTTCGAGTAATACACTGGCTTAGACCCGAGGACGTCTCTCGCAATAAACACGTGCGAAGGCTTAAACGAGACGACGTAAAACAGCATTCTGTTGTCCAGCGGAGCGGTGTCCGAGATTTTCGGCGTCTCGACGGAGTCGAAAAAAGTTAACCCTTCCTGCGTCGATGGATACCTCGTGCTCGCGTAGATTTTCTCCACTCTACCCTCTTTAACCTCCGACGTTACGAATATTGACATTTTCTAAAATTTTTGTTCGAGGAATTTTAAAGCTTTTTGGAGAAGAAAGGATTTTTATTCCGTGCATTAGGCGATGAGCTATGAAGGTTTTGATGGTTATCATCGACGGCGTTGCGGACAGACCGGTAAACGGCAAAACTCCTCTTTCTGCCGCAAAAACGGAAAACCTCGATAAACTCGCAGAAATCGGTATAAACGGAATTATGGACACCATAGCTCCAGGAATCAGGCCTGGAAGCGATACCGCTCACTTATCTCTCCTCGGTTACGATCCATTCAAATACTACACGGGCAGAGGACCTATCGAAGCGGCTGGAGCAGGAATAGACGTTAAGCCGGGAGACGTGGCGTTCAGAGTTAACTTCGGAACGGTAAAGGGGGAAGGTAGCGTTTTCGACAAAATCGTCGTGGACAGAAGAGCGGGAAGAGTCAGCGACACGGAAGAGCTCGTAAAAGCCGTGAACGAAAACGTGAAGCTTGACGTCGAGTTCGTCCTGAAAAAGGGAAGCGGACACAGAGCTGCTCTCGTTTTAAGAGGTGAAAACTTATCCGACAAAATCACGGACACCGACCCCAAAAAAGTCGGAGAGAAAGTCAAGAGGTGCAAGCCCCTAAGCGAAGAGGCCGAGTTTACCGCGAGAGTCGTAAACGATTTCATGGAGCAGTCTCACAAAATTCTTGACGAACACCCCTTTAACGCCGAAAGGGAAAGAAGAGGAGAGCTGAAAGCGAACGTCCTGCTTCTGAGAGGGGCTGGAAAAGTTCCTCACATTCCGAGTTTCGAGGAAAAGTTCGGAATGAAGCTCGCGGTAGTTGCGGGAACGACCCTCATAAAAGGGATCGGAAGAATACTCGGCGGAGACGTGATAGAGCACGAAAGGATAACCGGAGAGAAAAATACCGACCTGAACCTTAAAGTGAGAAAAGCTCTCGAAGCTCTCGAGACGCACGACTTCGTTCTGCTTCACATCAAAGCTACCGACGAATACGGGCACGACGGAGATTTTGAGGGCAAGAAATCGTTCATAGAAAAGATAGACGAAGCGATAGAGCCCATACTCGACCTGAACTTCGAAGAGGTCTGCTTAATCGTCGCAGGAGACCACAGCACTCCAGTAAAGGTCGGCGAGCACACGGCTGACCCGGTTCCGATAACGATCGTGTTCGACGGCGTGAGGGTTGACGAAGTGAAGGAGTTCAACGAGTTTTCCGCTTACAAAGGTGGGCTGTGCAGGATAAGAGGTCTCGACGTCATGAACATCGTCCTCGACCTGATAGATAAAGCTAAAAAGTTTGGAGCTTAAGATAGGCTATGTTCGAAATTTTCAGAGTGCCAGCGGGAGCAAAGTTTGACGAAGGTATGCTATACCACGACGGAGACGTCATCGTTGGAGCTAACTCCAAAGTCGGCTACGGAATATCCGGGAAAAAAGTGATAATCGGTGAAAGGAGTTCGATCGACGGAGACATAGTTGCAAACGAGGTCAGGCTCGATTCATGGGTCAGCATAAACGGAAACGTAATATGCAGAGGCGACGCTTACATCGGGGAGTTCTCCTCAATAAACGGAAAACTCGTCGTCCACGGAAACCTCGAAATTGGAAGAAACGTCAGAATAAAGGAAGGTTTCGAGGCTAAAGGACTGATAACGATTCAGGATCCTCTTCCGGTGATAATCTTCTTATTCGTTTACATACTCGAGTTGTTGAGGCTCGGAAGACTCGAAGAGGTCGAAAAACTCTTCGACGAGGAGTTCGAAAACCCGCTAACGGTTCCAGACGGGAGCAAACTCTCCATCGAATACATAAACGTCGGCTCCGACGCGGAGCTGCAAGCTTCGAGAGTCGTTGGAAACCTGAAGGCGCGGAACATCGTATTAAAAGGCTGCGAGCTCTTCGGCAGCGCGAGAGGGAGAGACATCGCGGTGATATCCTCCAAAGTTCACGGAGCGATAGAGGGTAGGAAGGTTTACATAACGAAGGAGAGCGAAGTCTACGGATTCGTAAGGGGAGAAGAGGTATTCATGGAGGAAGGTTGCACGGTGGAGGGGAGCATAATAGGAAGAAAAGGCGTTTGGATTAAAGAAGAGGTAGAAGTTCCGGAGCTGATCGAAGTTGATAAGCTGGGACAGGGAGAAGTTCAGGAGGATGTTTCCCAACTTGTATCGAGAAATTGAATCAGCTAAAGTTCCCGACGTGCTCGACCACCTTGAAAGGTGCGAGAGCGAAGAGGAGGCTATAGAAATAATTGAATACTTCGAAAAAAAGGGTGAAATCACGAGAGAGTTTGCCGCTTTCCTCAAAAGTAATAGGGCACTTCTCAAATCGCTAATCGGAACGAGAAAGCCAGGCGAATACGAGAGGTGGGGATTGAGATGATAGAGATAGGTCTGGCCGGAAAGCCTAACGCCGGAAAGTCCACTTTTTTTAAAGCTTCTACCCTCGCAGATGCCGAAATAGCAGATTACCCCTTCACGACGATAGAGCCAAACGTCGGAATCGGTTACGTGAGAGTCGAGTGTGTGTGCAAGGAACTCGGAGTTTACCCGTGTGGAAATTGCACGGAAGGTTGGAGGTTCATCCCCGTCAAAATAATCGACGTTGCTGGACTCGTTCCCGAAGCGCACAAAGGAAGGGGGCTCGGAAACGCGTTTCTCGACAACCTGAGGCAGGCGGATGCGATAATCCACATAGTCGACGCGAGCGGCTCTACCGACGAGGACGGCAACTTCGTCGAAGTCGGGGCGAGAGACCCGGTAGAGGACGTGAAGTTCCTCGAATACGAACTCGACATGTGGCTGTTCGGAATACTGAAGAGGAACTGGGACAAAATGGTGAGGAGAATAAAGATGGAGAAAATGGATCCGGCAAAGTTCATAGCGGAAAACCTCGCAGGGCTCGGGTTTAACGAAGTAATGGTCAAAGAAGCCATGAAAGGATTCGAAGACGTTTCGAAGATCGGCGAAAAAGAGCTTGAGGAAATTGCAAAGAAGTTGAGGAAAATAAGGTTTAAGTCCGTGATAGCGGCAAACAAGTCGGACAAAGCCCCGGAAGAGTTCGTCGAAAAGCTGAAAAAGCTCGGTGCGATTCCGTGCTCCGCGTATTACGAACTCGCTCTGAGAATAGCAGCGAAAAACGGATACATAAAATACCTGCCCGGAGACGAGGACTTCGAGATCGTAAGGGAGCTAAACGAAAAGCAGAAAAGCCTCCTCGAAAAAATCAGAAAATTCATGAAAAAGAACGGAGGGACGGGAGTTCAAAAGATCATAAATTCCGTCGTCTTCGACGTTCTCGGTTACATAGTCGTTTATCCGGTAGAGGACGAGAACAAATTTACGGATTCGAGCGGAAACGTCCTGCCAGATGCTCTGCTCGTTAAAAAAGGAACAACCGCAAGAGAGCTCGCGTTCAAGATACACACCGAGATCGGGGAGAAGTACATTTACGCGATAGACGCCAAAAGAAAAATGAGGATCTCAGAGGACTACGTTCTGAACCACAACGACGTGATAAAGATCGTCTCGGCCGCTTAATCCAGCTTGTATCCGAGCTTCTCGACGAGTTCTCTTCTCTCCTTTTTCTGCTCCTCGTCCTCTATCGACGTAACGGCCTGCCCATCGACGACTCCGAGAACCGCTCTGCCGAGCTCCGTCTCCGCTACTATTACCTCCATCGGGTTGGCGGAGGCTGCGTAAACGTTGCACACCGCCGGATGCATCTTTACGGTGTTGAGGACGTTTATCGGAAACGCGTTTTCAACGAATATCACGAACACGTGGCTTGCTCCTATTTTTAACGCGTTTTTTGAGGCCAGTTCCTTCAGCTTTTCGTCGTTTCCAGTTACCCTCGTGAGTTTCGGAGCTGCCTCGTTCATCGCTACCGCACACTTAATTCCCGGAACGGCTGTGAGGAGCGCTCTGTATATGTCGTCGCACGTGAAGATCGTAAAGTTCGCCTGGCCGATTATCACCTGATACTTGTTCTCCGGGTTCTCTATCTTCACGACGTCTATCTTCATGGTGATTAGTTTAATGCTACGAAGATATTAACTTTTTGATACTCAATAAATATAATATAAACTAAAACTTATATCTGGAAAACTTAATCTATCAAAGTCAGAGAAGTAAAAATATGATTATCTGGATAGTGTTAGCGGTAATCTTGGCCGCGTGCACGCAACCGGGGGTGGTTAAAATGCCCGAAGTTCAAAAAATGGAAGTCAGTTCCGTCTTCGAAAACATGAGCGAAATACCGCAGAAATACACCTGCGACGGGCAGGACGTGTCTCCACCACTTCACATAAGAAACATTCCGGCAAAGGCGAAATCGCTCGTGATAATATGCGAGGATCCTGACGCTCCTCGCGGAACTTTCACGCACTGGATAATTTACAACGTGCCTCCAGAAGAAGAGATTCCGGAGGGGATACCCCACGGAAAGATTATAGAAGAGCCCTTCCACGCCGTCCAACTGAGGAACGACTTCGGGAAGTTCGGATACAACGGTCCGTGTCCGCCGTTCGGTAAGCACCGGTATTTCTTTAAAGTATACGCCCTCGACACGAAACTCGAAGAAGACATCGAAACGAAAAAAGAACTGCTCGAAAAGATGAAAAACCACGTCATAGCTGCCGGAGAGCTCGTCGGGGTTTACGGAAAGGGTTAAAAGAGCGTCTTTTGTTTGGTTTTTTCTATTGAAAAGTATTCGACCGCCGCTTTCTGGACTTCACTCACGTATTCTTTCTTCGTATATACTCCGAGCTTCATCAGATCCTTTTGCATATTCTTGAGAGCCTGAACGAGTTTGGAGACTTCGTCAATCCTCCTAACCTCTCCGTCCACTTCGACGAGCGCTCCGTATTCCTCTTCTCTCCTCTCAGGTATGTCGACGATGACGAACTCCTCAGACACGCCGGAAATTTCAGCGATGTGTTCTTCTGCTCTCCACGGATTGATCTTTTCTACGTTTACGCCAACTTTGTCCAAGCTTACGTAGATCGCCCTCTTGAATAGATCCCTTCTGTCGAGCGACTCCACCACGAACTTCGGAAAACCCTCGCTCTTTCTCATCAACGAGATTATGTCGTAATCGTCCATCTTCTGGAGGTCCTTCGCGGAAATCGTCCCGTTTTCCACGAGCCAGACGAGGGCTTTCTCGAACATCTTCTTGGCTATTCTGCAAACGTGATGGTAGTAGACGGCGGAATACATCATGTATCTTGAAACGAGCATAGATTCAGCAGCTCTAATTCCTCCTTCCTCGATTATAAGCCTCTTTCCGTCGAAAAACATCTTTTCTATGAGCCTCTGAACGTCGAAAATTCCGTAAGCCACGCCGGTGTAATACGAGTCCCTGACGAGGTAATCCATTCTGTCAACGTCAATATCTCCGCTAACGGGACTCTCCTTTATTTTTTTAACGACTTTTTTCGGATCAATACCGTTTCTTTCAAGGATTTCGCCAAATTTTTCGTAAATCAATTCCTTGACGTCCTCGTGCCTCTTTCTCGCGTAGTGCTTTATTATCCTCTCCCCAGAGTGACTGAAAGGCGTGTGTCCGACGTCGTGGAGCAAAGCTGCCGCAACTATCTCTTCGTCGTCGACGAGTTTTTTCGCCAGGTGCATGGCCCCTATGGAGTGCTCGAACCTCGTGTGATTCGCACCGGGATAAACCAAGTTCGCAAAACCGAGCTGCTTTATCCTCCTCAGTCTTTGAAAGGCTGGGCTGTCTATTATTTCGACCTGCCAATCCTCAAGCTTTATCGTTCCGTGTATGGTGTCCTGAATAACCTTCATCCCACAGAATCTCCCCAGAAACTATAAAAGGATTTTTGCCTACCCATCGGAGATTTTTTATATCCTTAATCTTTCAGCTTCTTATCGAGGGGCCGTGGGGTAGCCTGGTTATCCTTCCGTCTTGGGGGGGCGGAGACCCGAGTTCAAGTCTCGGCGGCCCCACTTTGTTTCTTATCAGGGTGATTTTTTATGAAAGCGGTAATATTAGCGGCTGGAAAAGCCACGAGGATGGGCGGCAAACCGAAGCCAATTTTGAAAGTTGGCGGGATCGAGATACTGAAAAGGACGGTCACGCTCCTCAAGGACTACGTGGACGAGTTCGTTTTCGTCGTTCACAAGAAGGAGGTCGAAGAGTTCGTTAGAAAGCTTGAGGTGAAGAAGAAGGTAATCAAAAACGATAAACCGGAGCTCGGAAACGGTTACTCGCTGCTGCTCGCACTGGACAACATCGAAGGCGACTTCGTTCTGACGATGGCCGACCACGTATACTCCAAGGAGTTCGTCGAAAAAGCCGTGAAACTGCGAGGACTCATCGTCGACAGGAGTCCGAGGTTCGTGGATGTGGACGAGGCGACTAAAGTCAGAGTGAAGGACGGAAGACTGGTCGAGTGCGGAAAAGCGCTCGAAGAGTTCGACGGAGTAGATACGGGATTCTTCGTTCTGAACAAAAACGACCTGGTCACGGACTTCAAAATAGACGGTGAGCTCAAACTGTGCGAAGTCGTGAAGGCCTCGAAAATTCCCGTTAGCTTCCTCGACGGGCACTTCTGGACCGACGTGGATACCGAAGAAGAGCTCAAAAGAGCGAACTACCTTATAGTTAAAGAGAGCGTAAAAAAGACTGGAGACGGTTTTATTTCGAGAGTTTTGAACAGAAAAATCTCCACGTGGATCAGCAGCAAGCTCGTTAACAGGGTGGATCCGTTTACGGCCACCGCTCTCTCCTTTTTGATGGGCATACTTTCCTCGGCAGTAGCCTATCTAAATCCGGCAGTCGGAGGAGTGCTGTATCAAATAAGTTCGATTTTAGACGGAGTAGACGGAGAGATCGCGAGAGCGTCGTTGAAGCAGAGCAGGTTCGGAGGATACATCGACTCGATCCTCGACAGAGTCGTGGACTTTCTTTTCGTTCTCGTATTGGCTCTCGTGTCCGGGGAGCTGCTTTGGGGCATCTTAGCCGCTTTCACAACAACGATGGTCAGCTACTCCACAGAGAAATACAAGGCCGAATACGGGAGAAGTCCGTTCTCGGAAATTAAACAGCTTAACAAAGTTCCTGGAAAAAGAGACGAGAGGATATTCGCCACGATGGTCTTCTGCCTGTTCGGACTGCTCAAAGAGGCGCTCGTGTTTCTCACCGCGATTTCGGTATTCAGAGTTTTAGCAACCGTATACCTCGTTTTCAGAACTTCAAGAAATTACTGATGCCGTTTTTTTCGAGTAACGTTAAAGATACGATATACTCATCTTCGACTTCTCTCTTAGATCCGGCAACGAGATACCTTTCTCCGTCGATCTCCTCGACCCACCCAGCTGCTTCCAACACTTCTCCTTCAAACACCTGACCGGCAAAAGTGTGGGTGAAACTGATAACCGCCCGAATTTCGTCGTGCTTCACGTAGTAAATTGAAGGGTAGTCGAAAGCCAGCGAGTCGTCTACGACTTCGGCAACTATCTTCTTAAACGATATTTTCCTTCCGATCTTCTCCGGAAAGCCCTTATCGAGATCAGAGTAATCCCTGACGTAGAGCAGGTCGAAGTACGTTGAGCCGATGAAAGCCCTGTGAAACTTCCTTTTTTCGTGAACGATGAACGCTTCGTACGTCAGAGGAGGATTCCTCTTCCTGTATATTCTCTCCCAGGTGTCCTCGTCCGGCTCTTCTAACCTTCCGAGCTCTATCCCCTTCCTGATCATCTCCCTCGCCCTGAACCAGAACCTTCCGTATACCACGAAGTCGACGTCGCTCTCTCCTTCCTTCTTCAATCCGATCAGCCTGCTTCCGGTCACGCCCATAGCGTTTCTTGGAATCCCGTCGAAAAATTCGACAACTTTTTTGACCTCTTCGTCCAATACCGCTTCGAGCCTCTCTTCTGGCTTAAAGACTTCGTCTATCTCGCTTAACGGGACTCTGAAAATCCCCTCCTCTTTTTTAAACCACTTCCTTCCAATTTCGACGGCTTCTTCGTATTTGAGCTTCTTAAACTTCACACCGTCTTTAACTCTGTCTCCACTCTCGCTCGGAGCGTATCTGAGCAGGGACTTGACGTAACGATCGTTTCTGTATCCTACGACCGAAAAGTAGAGATTGCCGACTCTGAAAAAGTCCCTCAACCTCAAAGGTTTACCTGAGGTATATCGCATAGATTCTCTTTATCTCCTTAGCTTTCGCCTTCTGTCCGGGTTTCTTCAACAGCCTCCCGTCGATGAGCTTCATCCTCGTTATCTTGTATCTGCCCTTCTCTATGTTCAATATCTCCCCAATCATGAACTCCGTTTCTCCAGGAGAGTTTATGATGTACGGCGTCGTTACAGGCCCTTTGTGTAAAGAAAACTTCACGAAAACTTCTCCAACGTCTCTCAACCACACGGTCTTCACGTTTTCGGCTCGCGCAACTTCGCTCCTCTTACCGTTTTCGAGTTCGAGAGAAGTTATCTCACCAACTCTAAATCCGTCTCCGACCTCAACGACGACCTCTTCTCCTTTCTCCAAGAGCTCGCCCTTTTTTACCTTCAGCTTGCCTACCTCGGACTCAGAGCCCTTGCTTATTATCGCTTTAAGCTCCAGCTCTTTCTCCGGCACGAACTCGACGACTGTGTTACACTCGACGCACTGATACAGGTTCTTGTCTTCCCTCAGGAGGGTATGCTCTGTTTCCTCTTTACACGTGTCACAGTAGATTATTTTCTTCATTCTCCGCCAAATCTTCGCAACTGCTATTTAAATCCTACCGAACGTGGGTGGAGTTCCCACCGTTATATACCTTGCCGTTTTACTTCCCACGTTCCTTATCCTGTGCTTTCTTCTTGAAACGTGCCAGATCGAGTCGCCGGCCTTCAACTTAAATATCCTGCCGTCGAGTTCGCACTCTATTTCGCCTTCGATGACTATTCTAAATTCCTCGCCGTCGTGAGAGTATTCCTCCGTTTCTGCACCGGGTGAGAGTTCGGCGAGGATAACGATTATGTTTTCGCTGACAATTTTTACAGTGTACCTTACACCGTCGTATTCCCTCAGCTCACCTTCGGACTGCTTAACGAGTTTGTATTCCATAATGATTATTCAGTATAAAATATGATATTTAATTTTTGGTCAGCAAAAATCGATCAACCCTCTCGAGATTTCGTAGAGTGCAAGAACTCTATCGACGACGTAAAGACTCGTTCTCGGCTCGTCTCCGAATCCAGCAAACTTCACGTTAACTTTTTCAAAAACTTCGTACGTTTCTTCGTTAAAATCGCCGTGAGGGAAAGCTCCAACGCACACTGTAATGAAGTCGCTTTCGAGAGCTTTCTTCAGGTTTTCGACGGTGTAGCCCTCTTTCATTACAACGACCTCCCCCTCAAGCATGTCTTCGAGTTCTGCGTCTACGATTTCTATCAGAGTTTTTCCGTCCGCCTCTATCCTTTTCTCCTTAAACAGCTGCTCGAAAAGTCCAATGAACCTGTTGTAGTTCCTCGGTATCCGCGTTTCCCTGTTTATCCACACGACGTCTCCGTTAACCGTGTGAACGTAGACTTCGAGGTCTCTAACCGCTGAATCGAGTATCACGAGCAAACACGAGTGAACTATGTCCGGTCTCCCCCTTTTCTCTCTGTTGGGAAGATCTCTCATCGCGGCGTGGTGCTTTGAATCGTCGAGGATCATTTCTTTCGGTTTTTTCTTTCTCCTCCTCGCGTCTGACGTTACCGCAGGATGCCTCCACAAACTTTCCGGCACGAGTTCGAGAGAAGCCTCTACAAGAACTATCCGTATCATTTCCACAGACTCCCCCTGTAAAATTCAGTCGCTGGACAACCGTTGCACAGCTCGGACTTATAATACTCGCACTCACTACAGTCACTCCCGCAAGGACTCCCTTTCTTTTCCACAAGAATCTTCACTGGCATTACGATGTCTCTCTCCGCTTTGATCATTATCCCGAGGTCTATGTCGTGAACTTCGGAATTCGGTCTTAAGTGCTTGTCGACTATCGCCTCTATCGTAGATAGGTCCTCTCCGACCAGGAGCAACGTCAGGTTTCTGTTTCCAGCCACGACGAAAGCGTTTAAGAAGTGTGGACACTTAGAAAACCTCTCCACGATCTTCCTCGGATTCCTGCACTTCATGTCAACCTTCACGACATAGAGTCCGGAGTTCTTCAAGTTCAACCCGTATACGTGACTTATCAGACCGAGTTCTTTCAGCTTCTTTATCCTCGCACCCACGGAAGGCTGAGACAGTCCTACAACTCTCGCTATGTCGTTCTGGGTCATTTCGGGATTTTTCTCCAAAAGCTCCAGTATCAGCTTGTCTTTCTCGTCTAAGTCAAAAACGTGCAGCAATTCATTCACCCCCTTTAGATACTTCGGCGGTAACTTATTAAAAATTAGCGGACGTCGACTCCGCAATTTCTTATCCTTGCCGTGAAAACCTGACCCTTAAATTCTTCTAAGACCTCGCGCTTGCAGATTGCAAAAACGGTTTTTCCGAGCATGACCATCGAAGCCCTGCCGCCAGAAGATTCAACAGCCTCAATCACGTCCCTCAACTCCTCTCCAATCCCAGTTTCGAACGCGAACTTCTTGGACTGTTCGAAAAGGTTTTCGAGCGTTGGCTTCTTCACGAACTCCCTCAAACACTCTTCGCCGATCTTCGATATCGTGCTCATGTTGTAGCTCGACAGGAATTCCGCGGTGTTTATCTTGCCGAGGACGAGAAAGTTCAGCTCGGCGTTAAAAAAGAATTTAACGACCTTTGCAACCGACGGCGCACCGGGTTTAATCCTCGCAACCACGCCTCCGTAACACTGGCAGACCACATCGCCCAAACCAGTTCTGTTTACGACTTCCGACTCGTGAGCGAGGTCGCACATCTCCAGGTAGTCGGAAGGACCTTTTAAAAAAGCCGTTGCCAGCGCAGAGGCTCCGCTCAACCCGAAGCCGCACGAGAGCGGAAGGTTCGTTCTGAGATCGACACCTCTAACTCCGACCCTTTCTATCACGTAGCTGACCGTAGGAAAGTCTACTTTCTCACCGTTTAAACGAACTCCTTCGCTATTCGAGACGTTCGCAAGGACCCCTTCGCTCAACACTATGCCAACTCCAAGAGATCCCGCTTTTTTCGGGTTTTCGTGAAGCTTGGGAGAGAAAAAAGCCGTAACGCTTGCTGGAGCAAATATCATAGGCAATCTTCCGCGAAGACGTCGACGATTACCTCGGCAAGCTGGGACTTCAGACCTTCCAGCCAGACTTTTCTCTTGCCCGTGGCGACGAAGATCCTCGTGTCTTCCGTTCCCATCCCCCTCTCAAGAACGTCGTTGGCAACTATCATATCTATCCTGTCCTCTTCCATCTTTTCGAGAGCTATCCTCTCAAGCTCTTCGTCGCTAACACCGGTTTCAGCTTTGAAGCCGATTATTTTGCTGTCGGAAGCTTTTCTGAACTCTTTCAAGACTTTAGGAGCCGCCTTCAAGTTCAGCGTGAGTTCGCTCGTGGTCTTGATTTTGCTATCTCTCTTCTCAATCATGAAATCGGAAGCTGCAGCTGAAGATACGAAGACGTCGCAGTCCACGTGCTTCAAACAGGCGTCGAGCATATCTCTCACGGATGTTATCTTCACGAATTCAAAGTCAGGAAGGTCGAAAGGTGGAGATTTCGAAGAAACGTAAACGATTTTCGCGCCGCGCCTCCAGAACTCGAGAGCTATTTCGTAACCGAACCTTCCGCTGCTCCTGTTACTTATGAACCTGATCGGGTCGATGAATTCGTAAGTTGGTCCGGAAGTGACGAGAACCTTGTAGCCTTCAAAATCCTTCCTGTAAAGCTTTCTCTCTACGTGCAAACAGATTTTTTCGACCTCCGGGAATTTAGCCTTGCCTTCATCGTAACGAGGAGCTACAATTTCGACTCCCATCTCTTCAAGCTTCCTAAGTGATTCGCTCACAGCCCGATTTTTTATCATGCTCTCGTGCATCGCAGGAACGACTATTACCGGCTTTTCGCTTCCGAGAGCCGTGGTCGCCATCGTCGTCACGGGAGTGTCGTCGATTCCGTTGGCTATCTTAGAGATCGTGTTTGCAGTGGCGGGAGCTATCAGCAAGAGGTCAGCAACGCCGTCGACACCAAGAAACTCCACGTGCTCGATTTTCCCGGTAATCTCGGTTACGACCGGGTTGTCTGTCGCGAACTCAAGAGCGTTCGGGTGGACTATTTTCGTCGCAGCTTCGCTCATCACCGCGTAAACTTCAGCACCTCTTCTGACGAGTTCCCTTGCAAGTTTTACCGTTTCAACCGCTGCAATGCTGCCAGTTATTCCGAGAACGATTTTTTTCCCTTCAAGCTTTCTGTTTTTCTTTCCCCTTATCCTCTCCAGATGCATACTTATCCACCATTCTCAGGAAGTCTTCGAACCTCTTTTCCTCAATCGCTTTTCTCACAGCCGCTCTTTTTAAAATTTTTTCAGCCACGGATATCCTCGACTCCAACAATTTAATCGCCGCTTCGTCCGGAGTCGTAACCGAAAACTCCTCCTCCTTCACTTCAAATTGCTGAGAAACTTTCGCAAACTTAACTCTCGGCTCCTCTGCTCTGACTTTTTTCGTTATTCTGTAAACTGCCTCCTCCCACGACTCCCTCCACGGTTCGTTAACCACCTTTTCCCTCGTGAAGACGACATCTCTCTTAACGGCTATCAGGTCGTAGGGGCACGAGTTCTCGCACGCCCCGCAGTATATGCAGAACCTCTCGTTGAAGTGAACTCTGCCTTTGTCTTTCGACACGAACCACACCCTGTTGTGCTTGCAGACTTTTATACACGCCCCACATCCAACCGGATCGCAGCGATACATCCTTGGCTCGTATAGATACAGTTCGCCGAAAATAGGCTTCGACACCATTATAGCGTCGTAAGGACAGACCTCTTCGCAGTAACCACACCTTGAGCACTTCTCGTCGTCCACCGAAACTTCCGCGTAGTCTGACACGTCGGCTTCGATTCTCTTACCCTCAACTTTTATTGCCTCCTCCGGACAGATGTCGACGCAGAGAGCACAGTAGTCGCACTTCGACTCGTCCACAAGGATGTCCTCGTAAGGCATAACGTTTTCCGGATGCGGATCCTTTTCGACCATCTGGAAGACCTCGCAGAACTCGGCACATATACCGCAGAGGTTGCACTTTTCCTTATCCACCTCAATCTTCCCTTCCAAGCCCTCGTTCTTCTCCGGAATTGTTTCTCTCGTCACTTTCACGACCCTCGTAATCGCCTGAGTCGGGCAAACCTTGTAACAGAGCGTGCAGTTTACACACTTCTCCTCGTCTCTCTTTGTCTCCCCGGAAAGCGTTAGAGGTAGCTCCTCCTTGGAGATCTTTTCCCCGTTTACGTAAAATTCGAAGGCGTTGAAAGGGCAGAAAGAGTAGCAGATGCCACAGTAAGAGCACTTCACGTGGTCCAGAGTTATCGGAGGCATCTCGAGGCCGAGAGCGATGTCGTGAATCGGCCCGAGTTCTATCGCGTTGACCGGACACGCGTAAACACACATCCCGCAGCCGTTACACTTTTTGTAATCGTAAACGAGTTTTCTTTCCTCTCCTTCAACTCTCTGAACGAAGATGAACTTGTTCTCCTCCATATCAACCGTTCTCTCGATCATTCCACCACCTCTTTATAAATCGGCCCGAGCTTGGCGATCTTTTCAACGAACTCGTCTATGTCCTTAGCAATGTCCGTTCCCTCACCAGCGGAGTGCCAGGAAGTTTCGAGCCTCTCCGGGTTTATCCCTATCCTTTCAAGGAGCTTCCTGAGAGCCTTTACCCGCTCAGCAGCGTGGTAGTTGCCTACCCTGAAGTGACACTCTCCAAACCTGCAACCGGTTATCATGACGCCGTCTATCCCCTTCTTGAAAGCTCTAAGAATCCACTCGGGATCGACTCTTCCGGAACACAGAGTCCTTATAACCCTGACGTTCGGAGAATACTGCGTCTTCGTCGTTCCGGCCAAATCGAGGGCTCCGTAGCTGCAGAAGTGACAGGCGAAGATGAGTATTAAAGGTTCGACCTTCTTCTCCTCGGCAAGAGCGTCTATCATGGAAACGATGGCTTTCTCGTTAAAGAAGCCGAGGTCTATCGCGTCTGCGGGACACGATGCCGCGCAGACCCCACACATGGCGCACGCGTTGGGGTCGATTTTTGCCTTTTTGTTCTCGAAAGACACGGCGTTAAAGTTACAGACCTCCTCGCAGATCCTACATCCGATGCACTTCTCCTCGTCGACGTAAGCGTTGTAGGGGTCGAACTCGGCCTCTCCACCGAATATCAGCTCCATAGCTTTCGAAGCAGCCAAGCCAGCGGAGGCGACGCTGTCCTGAATGTCTTTCGGTCCGCTCGAAGTCCCAGCAAGAAATATCCCTTTCACGTCCGTCTCCGCTGGTCTAAGCTTGGGGTGTGCAACTTCGTAGAATCCATCCTCCCCGACGCTTATCCCGAGCTTTGTCGCGAGGTCCGTGTTACCTTCCATACCTATGGAGAGGACGACGAGGTCGAACTCTTCCTCTTTTACCTCGCCAGTCAGCGTATTTTCGTAAACGAGAACGACGTTTCCGTTTTCGAGCTCGTAAGCTTCGGCCACCCTACCCCTAACGAACCTTATTCCCTTCTCCTGCGCCCTGTTGAAAAACTCCTCGTACATCCTTCCGAAAGCCCTTATGTCTATGTAGAATATCGTGACTTCCGCGTCGGGATACCTCTCCTTTATCGCGTAAGCGTTCTTTATGCTGACCATACAGCAGACTCTCGAACAGTATCTGTTCGTTTTGACGTCTCTACTACCGACGCACTGGATGAACGCTATCCTTTTCGGAACCGAAGAATCGGAAGGTCTGTAAAGGTTTCCGAGAGTAGGGCCAGAAGCGGACAGCAACCTCTCGAGTTCCAGCGTAGTTATCACGTTCTTAAACACTCCGTATCCGTATTCCTCCTTTTTTCTCGCGTCGAACGGTTTGTAGCCGGTCGCCACAATTATAACTCCGGCCTCAATTTCGATGTCCTCAGGTTGCTGGTCGAAGTCTATAGCCTTCGGCTCGCAGGCTTTCTCGCAGAGCTTACAGCCAATGCAGTGCTCCCAGTCTATCGCGGCGTAAAGCGGAGTGGACTGAGGAATCGGAAGGTATATCGCCTTTCTCACTCCTATGGCGTAGTCGAACTCGTTCGGGACTTCTACTGGACAGACGGAAGAGCAGTCGTCTATACAGCCCTTGCACTTGCTCTCGTCGACGTATCTTGGGTGTTTTCTCACCTTTAACTTGAAGTTCCCGACGTGCCCTTCGACCTGAAGAACTTCGGCGTTCGTTATCACCTCTATGTTTTCGTGATTGAATGCCTCGCTCATTTTAGGAGCAAGAATGCAGATGGAACAGTCGTTAGTCGGAAAAACTTCGTTAAGCGTCGCCATCTTTCCGCCTATCGTCGGAGCTTTCTCGATCAGGTAAACCTTAACCCCCGCGTTAGCCAAAGTCAACGCCGCTTCGATTCCGGCAACACCGCCACCAATGACGACTGCAGACTTCTTAACTTCGATTTTCCTTCTCGAAAGAGGTTCGAGGTTTCTCGCGGCAGCCACTGCCATCCTCACGAGGTCCTTCGCTTTTTCCGTCGCGGCTTTCGGACTTTCCTGATGGACCCACGAGCACTGCTCCCTTATGTTCGCCATTACGACCATGTAGGGATTCAACCCGGCTCTGAGAACAGTTCTCCTAAAAGTTGGCTCGTGGAGTTTCGGTGAGCAAGCCGCTACAACCACTGCGTCGAGATCGTTTTCTTTTATCGCTTTGATAATCTCCTCCTGGCCGCTGTCGGAACACGCGTATTTCAAATCTGTCGCGAAGTGAACGTCCTTAAGAGTTTTCGCGTAATCTACAACTTCGTCGACGTCAACTATCCTCGCTATGTTCAGACCACAGTGACAGACGAAAACGCCAATCTTCATGTCCTCCAGAACTCTTCCTAAAATCTTTTTAACCTTTCCCAGTTTGGCTTGAGCGACACAAATCTTAAATTATAAATTATTATAAATATTGACCTCTTCAATAATAGACAATAGATAATTATAGATAAATTAAACCAAAAGCACAAGAGTAGGAAATTTTGGAACCAACTTCGCTGATATAATGGTCGCTGAGATATTGAAATTCGGCAAAATCCACGACAAAACAAAAAAATATCCCATTTTTCACCAGATCTTTTAAGTGTAACATTATACATAATCATTGGACCTAAACTATACCGTAAAGGAGTGTACGTTACAGGATTTGCCCAACCTGGCGTCGTAGAAAACTGCAATGACCAGTTTATGTATTCAGGATACCGAAACGTTAAGGTTAAGTTCATCTCCGTGTGACAAGCGAGACAAGCTTCGTTCTCCCCGACGCAGATGTTACTTTTGTTCGCCCACTCGACGAAGCTTTTGTGAGCTACGTAGTCCGGAATTGGCGTAGTGTTGAAAGCTTTTGCTATTGGAGCAGTAGGCCCGTAAACTTTACCTTCCCAGAATATTATTCAACAAATTTTGATGAGGTTAAAAGAACTTATAGAAGAGCTAAACATCTTCGAAAGAGAAAGAATACCGAACGAGATCAGACTACTCG
>CAYXDX010000034.1:0-16731 GCA_964463865.1 uncultured archaeon
AATTGACTTCTAAGGCCAGCCATACCCAGATTTCGTTTTCCTTTTTCCTAACAAGGGGCTGTCAAGAATAACCTTAAAAAATAAAAGCCAAAAATACAATCCATGCACTCTCCAATACAGACTCTCTTTAAAGGAAAGCAAGCAAATTCATCTCTATTTCCCAGCAAATAAGCCATGAGTCAATAGGAATCTACTATCACAGAATTAAAAGAATCTTAAAACCACCAGAAAGAAAGAAGAGAAGACTGATTGCAATAGACGAGACCAAACTGAAGTTAGAAAACAAGCAGAATCTTTGTATGGAGTGCGATAGATGGGGATACTAAAGAACGTCTGTTCATCTGGGCAAGTGAAGGAAGATCGAGCTTCCACGCTTACGCTTTCCTTAAAGAAGTTCTCAAATACTGCGAGAGCAAGCCAGAAGTTGTCGTTGATAAAAGTATTCTGATACAGGTAGACTTTGAGGAGATTGGGGTCGAACCACAGACACGAAACCTTCGGTGAGAGAAATGCTGTTGAAGGGTTCTTTTCTTTGCTGAAGAGCAGGACGAAGTAGTTCTTTAACTGTTTTCCGTTCAATAGTTCGTTTAATTCTGTTCAGAGCTGGTTAGAGAGTTTTGTAATGCTTCATAATTATCTGAGGTGATTATCTTGACAATGCCAAGAAAATTCGAGAGACCTGAGCCTAAAATATTAATATTTCTGCTTGTCTAAAATATTCTTGTGATGGGGTGTACACATAAGGAGACTGTAGAGGAGGCCGTTAGAATACTCAAAGATTACGGATATCTTGTGAAAACAGAAGCTTGGGTTAGTACAATACTTGGATACGCGAACAAATATTTACCAGAAGAAAGTTTAGATAAGTTGTACAGAGATTTTAAATTTAATATTGCTAATGTGTTTCTGGGAAAGAACAGTCCTTGGATACATTTGCACAATCCTCAATTTCAAACAAGGTTGGACATAGTGGGTTTGTATTACGCTGATTTGAGAGATTTGCCACTACGTATTTTCTTTAACAAAAAGAATGATGGAGAGATTGCGTTAAGAACAATGTTAATTGAGGTAGAGCATAGGCATTCGATTGAAAAAGCATTAGAGAGAATAAAGGGATTTCCTGCAGGAGGAAAGGCTATAATCTGGACAGAAGGAGAAATTGGAGGAACACTTGAAGACATACCAGTAATAATAGCTAAAAACGATGGATTTGGTTGCTACATTCCAGAACTCTATCAAGTTTTAGAGGAGCACATAAATAAAATAAAACGAGCACATCCTTCCAAAATTTAATTTATTGCGGAAAGATTTCTAAATGTATGAAGCTCAAGACAAAACCCCTCGAAAAAGAAGACAGTTACAGAGGAATCCTTAGAATCAGCAGAGATGTAGGGGTAAATCCAAATGAGTATGTGGCAATTTTTGGAAAGAGAACGACGGTTGCCAAGGTTTGGACAAAAAGTGGTGAGAAGAACAGTATCTGGCTTGATGAAATAACTGTAAGAAACGCGGGAATTGAGATTGGTGAACTGGTAGAAGTTGAGAGAATAACACCTAAGATCGCGAGAAAGGTCACCCTTCGTGGAGAGGACTTGTCGAATTATACCTGGCTGCCAAGGTTAATTTCGAAAGATAAGGAGGATTTGCTGAAAATCGCTCTCATTAGGAGAGCGGTAACTGCAGAAGATATCGTGGCTGTTAGAACTCCATCTGCAGATACTTTCGTTTTCTACGAAGTTGTCGACACGGACCCAAGCGACTTCGTGGTCATAGCTGAGAATACCGAAATTTTGTTGCAAAGCTAATTCTACTTGAAATCATGCGGGGGGTGGGATTTGAACCCACGAACCCCTGCGGGAGGGGATCTTGAGTCCCCCGCCTTTGGCCTGGCTCGGCAACCCCCGCGTCGTGTGTATAGTGCTCTCACTGATTAATTTATTTTGTGGTTCACAGGCCGTATTTGTAAATGAGTATCACGAACACCGCTAAAACTAAAACTATCGACAAAAGGAACAGCAGGCTGAACTCGTCGAGATCGAACCTTTTCTCCATGAAAATCGTTGGATAATGCAACTTAAAAAATTTTACGAAAGGAGTTCCCTGACGGGTTTTTCGTATTTCTCGAAGTCGACGAGGAACTGCAGGAATACTGCGGCAGCTGAAGGGCTTCCTCCACCGTGGACGGCTCCGAAGACGTGAGATGAGGAGAGCCAGAAGTTTACGAATTTCGCCAGTTTTAACCTCTCTTCCGGCGTAAAGTTGTCTGATGCACTCAGGTAAGTTCTCAGCTTTTCTCCAACTTTTTCTATGCTGAAGTCAGCCTCCGACGGGGATGTGGACGGTAAGGCTCCGGACACTTCGACGAGCGAGTGAATAGCTTTGAGAAAGCTCTCCACTCCGACGATCTTGGAAGCGTTTGCAATCACGCTGTTTGGAAGAAAGACTCCGTTAACGCTCTCGCCTTTGAAGGCTGCTCCGATGGATATCGCAAAGGCGACTTCGCTCATTCCGATCATCTCTGCTACTTTCTGCCTGAGGGCACTAACTTTCTCGAGTCCGTTTGCTTTTAGCATTAGGCTCGCAGCTCCGGACATCGAAGCTAAGAATCCGGATTTGCAGGCAGCTCCCACGCACCTGTGCGAGTTCGCGAAGTTTTGCAGGACGGAAGCGGTGGCTTTCAGGTCTTTGTAAATGAACACCCTCTCCCAGGGGACAAAAACGTCGTCGAGGATGACCACGCACGTGATTCTGTCTCCGTATTTCGGATTTCCGGAATCTACTCCTTCTCTCTGTAACGCTTGCTGCCCCGTGTTTTGAATAACGTAACTGACGCCCTTGTCCTCCGGGGTTATGGCAAAAGCAACTGCAAACTCCTCCTCTCCTTTTTTAAACGTCTGCCCCGGAAGTATGAAGTTTACGTCGCTCGCAAAAGCTCCGCTCTGGTGAACCTTTGCACCTCTCACAACTATACCGTCCTCGAGCTCGTCCACGACTCTGACGTATTGATCCTTTTGTTCTGCCGGTCTTTTGCTTCTGTCTCCTTTTGGGTCAGTCAGCGACGCCGTGCAGGAGAGATCCTCTCTTTGAACGAGCTTCAAAAACTCCAAAAACTTCTTTTTGCTCTCTCCGTTCAGCCCGGCAGCTAAGGAGTTTATCGCGTCACAGCCAGTGCAACGGTAGTTGCAGGTGGCCAACCTGTGGCTGAGCTCTCTCTGGAACTCGTATCTGAAAACGAGCTGGTCGAAAGACTTTATCACGGCGTTTAAAACATTCACGTCGTCGTCAATCAGATCTGAATAGACGCCGCCCATTTCCTCTGCGAGGTCGTAAGTGTAAGCTATTGCGTTTACAACCGGCTTAACGTTCGGGTGCTCGTAATCGACTTTTTCCCCCTTGACGTATATGTCTCTTTTGTATTTTTTTAGCCTCTCTCTGTATTCTTCGCCGCTTATCATACTCGATTCTCGTTAAAAAACGATAAATACGTTTCGAAAAATATCTTAGCGTGGAGTGTAGCCTCGTCAGGCAGGGATATCCTCCAGGGTCCTGCTCCGTGGAAGTAAACGGATCCGTCGGGAGAGCGTGCGAGGTCACTTTAAGGAGGGACGGAGAGTTCAGGAGGCTGATAAAGTCTATAATGTTATCACGCCCCGAAGACTACCTTAGCGTATACCAGAGCGGCTGCAACCACAGTTGTAAGAAGTGCCATTCCTGGTATTTCACTCAAAAAGCTGTCGGGAGCTGGATGTCGACGAGCGACATCGCCAAAGCTTCAGAGGATTACGAAAAAATCGTAACCGTAAGGGAGCCGAGAAAAAGAGCGACGATGTGGCACGCCACGGACTTGTGCAGGCACTGTGGGAGCTGCGTTTTGACCGGGAAGAGGGGTGAGCTCTGTCCGGGGAAGCTGTCGAGGGAGCAAGTACTCGTCAGCCCGCAAGGGTTCGGTCCGGCGAGAAACATCGTCGCATTTACCGGGGGAGACATAGTTTGCAGAGCGGAATTTTACGCGGAAGCAACAGAAAAAATCAAGGAGGTAACGAACCTCTGGGTTCTGATAGAGACCAACGGATACGGTTTAACGCCCGAAAACCTTGACATCCTGAAAGATGCCGGAGTCGACAGCTTCTGGCTCGACATCAAGGCGTGCGACGAGAAGATATACAAGTCTCTGTGCGGAACCACGAACAGGTGGATTCTGAAGGTTCCTGAGTGGGTAGTTGAGAGAGGTTTCGTCCTGGAAGTCTGCACGCTCTACATTCCAAACTGGGTTGAGAGCGATCAGATAGGGAAAATAGCGAGGATAGTAGCGGACGTAGATCCGGAGATACCTTTTACGATACTCGCATACTTCCCGGAATACAAGCTTCGCGAGAGACCTCCTACGCTTTCGGAGATGATTTCAGCCTACCACTCGGCCGTGAGTTCTGGATTGAAAAACGTCAAGCTCGGGAACATAGGCGTGTTCGCGAAGAGCGAAGAGGAGTTTAAGCTTTTACTCGACGTTCTTGGAGAAAAGGTTCTTTAGACGCTCGCGTCGGTGACTGGCAGGAAATCGCATCGATTTTCTTGGAACGCTTCGCGAACGTTAATCGCACCGCTAAACGCTTCGTTGAAAAACCAAAGTTTGAAACTCGTGTCGGTCGTCGCTTTACTGATTCTTCCGCAAAGTTTAAAAACACTCAACTGAACTTATGATTGCCGTTTGTGGCTTTTTCTAAAAAAGTTACGAGAAGTGAAAAGTATGATGCACGACAAGGTGTTTAAGGGAACCACGACAGTGGGGTTAGTCTGCAAGGATGGAGTTGTGCTTGCAACGGAAAAGAGGGCAACGATGGGAAACTTCGTTGCGAGCAGGAGGGCGAAGAAGATTTACAGAATAACTGACAGAATTGCGATGACGACAGCGGGGAGCGTTGGAGACGCGCAGTTCCTGGCGAGGTTGATAAAGGTAGAGGCGAACCTCTACGAGATAAGGAAGGAGGAGGAGCCAACTGTAAGAGCGGTGGCGACTTTGCTTTCGAACCTCCTGAACTCGGTCAGATACTTCCCCTACCTCGTTCAGCTCCTCGTGGGTGGAGTCGACAAAACCGGAGCGAAGATATACTCCATAGATCCGATCGGCGGAGCGATAGAGGAGTTCGACATCGTGGCTACCGGTTCAGGCTCTCCGATGGCTTACGGAGTTCTCGAGGACAACTACAGAGAAGACTTATCTGTCGACGAGGCGGTGGAGTTAGCGATTAGAGCGATTTACTCCGCGATGAAAAGAGACTCCGCGTCTGGAGACGGGATAGACGTCGTCAAAATTACCAAACAGGACTACGTCGAGCTGAAACCTGAAGATGTGGAAGAAATTCTGAAGAAGCTGAACAGATAAAAACGATGGCTACGAGAAAGGTTTTAAACGAATTAAAGGAGAGAATTAGGGGGATTCTGCCGAACGTTAAAATTAAGAGCATAGAGTTCGAGGGACCTCACCTCGTCGTCTACGTCGAAGATCCGAAGCAGCTCCTCGGTAGCGGAGATGTCGTAAAGAGGCTCGCGAAGGATCTGAGAAAGAGGATCATCGTCAGAGCCGATCCTAAGAGTAGGAGACCGCCAGGAGAAGCTAAGGAGATCATAGAGCAAATAGTTCCGGACGAAGCTAAGATAACGAGCTTCTTCTTCGACGAGGAAAACGGAGAAGTCATCATAGAGGCCGAAAAACCCGGAATAGTGATAGGAAAACAGGGGAAGACTCTGAGAGAAATAATGATCGCGACGGGCTGGAGCCCGAGAGTCGTCAGAACTCCGCCGATAAGGTCTAAAACGATACAGGACATCAGAAATTACCTCTTAAACGTCCGGGAAGAGAGAAGGGAGATTCTCAAAAGGATAGGGGAGAAAATACACCGCGGAACGATTTACGAGGACAAGTGGGTTAGAGTAACGTTTCTCGGAGGCTCGAGAGAAGTAGGTAGGAGCTGTTACCTTCTGCAGACTCCTGAGAGCAGGATAATGGTTGACTGTGGCGTGAACGTTTCGAACATCCAGCAGTCTCCTTACCTTTACGTTCCGGAAGTGATGCCGCTCGACAGCATTGATGCGGTCGTCATAACTCACGCTCACTTAGACCACTGCGGTCTCGTGCCCATACTTTACAAATACGGATACCGCGGTCCGATCTACCTTACCCAGCCTACGAGGGACTTAATGGTGTTGCTCCAGCTCGACTTCATAGAGGTGGCAGCGAGAGAGGGTAGCGCGATTCCATACGAATCCCAGCACATAAGAGAAGCCCTGAAGCACACGATTCCGCTCGACTATGGGGTAGTGACGGACATAGCTCCGGACGTGAGGCTGACGTTCTACAACGCCGGACACATTTTGGGCTCGGCAATAGCGCACTTCCACATCGGTGAAGGCCTCTACAACGTCGCGTTTACCGGAGACTTCAAGTTCGAGAGAACGAGGCTCTTCGACAGAGCGGAGACTAACTTTCCGAGGCTCGAAGCTTTGATAATGGAAGCAACTTACGGCGGCAGCGAGGACTTCCAGCCCTCAAGGAAGGAAGCGGAGGAGAGACTGATAGAGGTCATCAACAGGACGATAAAGAGAGGTGGAAAAGTCCTCATTCCAGCTTTTGCCGTTGGAAGAAGCCAGGAGGTCATGATAGTTCTCGAAGAAGCTATAAGAGAGAAAAGAATTCCGGATGTGCCCGTTTACATAGACGGCATGATTTACGAGGCTACGGCTATTCACACGGCTTATCCTGAATACCTGAACGCGCACCTCAGAGACCTGATTTTCCACCAGGGCGTGAATCCGTTTATATCCGAGAGCTTCGTCAGAGTGGACTCGGCTTCGAAGAGGGATGAGGTTATAAACGACAGCTCCCCGGCAGTGATAATCGCGACCTCGGGAATGCTCAACGGCGGCCCCGTGATGGAATACTTCAAAGCGCTGGCTCCGGACGAGAAGAACACGCTCGTCTTCGTTGGTTACCAGGCAGAGGGAACGCTCGGAAGGAGGATACAGAAAGGCTGGAAGGAAGTGCCATTTCCGAGCAACGGGAAGAGGGAAGTGGTGACGGTGAACATGGAAGTTGTCACCGTCGACGGTTTTTCTGGCCACTCTGACAGAAGGCAGCTGATGAACTACGTGAGGTCTTTGAGCTCAAAGCCGGAGAAAGTTATAACCGTCCACGGAGACGAAGGCAAGTGCATCGAATTGGCTTCGGCGATTTACAAAACTTACAGGATCGAAACGAGAGCACCGATGAACCTGGAGACGGTGAGGTTCTTATGATAATAAGCTTCGTAGGGACTTCTGACAGCGGAAAAACTACGATTCTTACGAAAATAATACCGAAGCTCGTTGAGAAGGGTTTTAAGGTTGCGGTGGTGAAGCATCACGCTCACGGAGACTTCGAAGTGGACAGAGAGGGAAAAGATTCGTGGAGGCTTTACAAGTCAGGGGCGGACGTGGTCATATCTTCTCCGGTTAAGATGGCGTTCATAAAGAGGGCCGAGAAGGACGACCTCGACTACATATACGAAAGGTATCTGAAAGGTGATTACGACATAGTTTTGACTGAAGGGTTCAATAAGGCTGGGAAAGACAGGATCGTCGTCGTCAACGATCCGAAGGACGTCGAGCACTTCAAGTTCGGGAGAATTCTTGCCGTGGTTTGCGACGAGAAAGTCGAGGGTTACAGGTGGTTTAAGAAAGACGAAGTGGACAAAATCGTCGAGTTCATAGCGGGACTGGTAAAATGAAGGTCGCTTTTTTTAGCCCGAAGAGAAATTACAAAGCCACGCACGAACTCGCTTTGAGGATGGGTTTCGAACCCGTTCACGTTCCGATGGTCGAGATAATCGAGAAGGAAGTCGAAGACGTTAGAGACGCGGACTTTACCGTCGTAACGAGCAAGACTGCTGCGAAAATCTCGCTGTCGAGAAACCTTTTGAGGGGTAAAGTCGTGGCGATAGGAGAGAAGACCGCTGAAATTCTGAAAGACTTCGAGCCACTCACACCTTCTAAATACGACTCCAGGACGCTGTTTGAGGAGTTCAAGGACGTTTTCAGAGGAAAGGTCGTCAACTTACTCAGGAGCGACAAGGGGGATAAAGTTCTTTTAAAGCTCTCCGAAGTCTGCGATCTGAGGGAATACGTCCTCTACGAGATAAAGCCGATAATCGGTAAGGAGCAGGCTCTGATCGTGGAGAAGCTCGCGAACAGGGAGATCGACGCGGTGATATTTTCGAGCAGGTTAATCGTCAGGAGTTTTTTCGAAAACGCCAGAGCTGTAAATTTGCTCGATGAAGTCGTGAGCGCGCTTAATGATATGGTGACTGTAGCTCTCGGAAAACCGACTGAAGAAGAGTTGAGGAAGTTCGGAGTTGCGGCGATAACGCCCGAAAAGTATACGTTCGAAGAAGCTTTAAAGCTGATAGGTAAGCTTAAATACTCATGAGGAGGTGGAAAGAGCATGGCGAGAAAACCCGCGAGAATGTGGAGGAGGCTCGAAAGACCCTACACGAGGAAGGAATACATAGACGGAGCTCCCGGTCCGAGAATAAGACAGTTCGACATGGGTAACAGAACAGCTGAATTCCCGGTAGCGGTCACCCTCGTAGCTGAAGAAGCCGTTCAGATTAGAGACGTCGCGCTCGAAGCCGCTCGTGTTGCCGCGAACAAGTTCATAACGAAGAAGGCAGGAGGTAGCAACTACTACCTGAAGGTCAGGATTTACCCGCACCACGTTTTGAGAGAGCACAAGATGGCAGTAGGAGCGGGAGCTGACAGAATTTCGCAGGGGATGAGGAAGGCTTTCGGGAAGCCAGTAGGTTTGGCCGCGAGAGTGTTTCCGGGAACGAAGATCATGACGATCTGGACGAAACCGGAGTATTTCGACGCGGCTAAAGAAGCTTTGAAGAGAGCGAGCCAGAAGCTTCCGACACCGACAAGAATAGTGGTTGAGAAGGGCGCAGAGTTACTGAAGGGTAAGGTTTAGCTTTTTCAAGTATTCTTCCACTTCTCTCCCTTCCACGAACGGTAAGCCTTTTTCTTCGGCGTATCTCTTAGCCTTCTCTTTGGATAGCGCTTTACCAGTTTCTTCGTCGAGCATTTCGCAGATAACGACTGCCGGAACTATTCCGGAAAGTTTTGCCAACGTTACGCTCAGTTCCGTCTGCCCCTTCCTTTCGTAGATCAGGTTCTTTGCAGCCTTCAGAATTGCAACGTGTCCGGGGCTTCTGAACTCTCTGTAAAACTCGAAACTCTCGCCGTTCAAAACTTTCTTTACAGCCTCTCCAATTTTTCTTATCGTCAGACTTCTATCTACATCAGTAACTCCGGTGAACGTATCGACGTGGTTTACCCAGAGGCTGAAGGAAGAGCGGGAATCGTAGGCTATTTTGTGTCTGGTGTATTCAGACAGGTGTGGCATTCTGCTCGCCGCAGCTTCCAACACCTCGTGCATGAAGGGTAGTCCGAGCCTTTCCGCGGCTTCGTAGCTGATCGCTACGCAGATCAAACCGCCACCGTCCCTCCTCATCATAGCCACGTCTTTCGGCTTAACGCTCAAAGCCGGGATGGCTATGTCCGTCTCTCCTTCCCTGTGGTCGTAGTCGTAGATCAGGACGGGTTTACCATTCTTGAATGATCTGATCGCTTCCTCAACCGAGTCCATAGAGTGTCACCTCCACAACCACTTCGTCACCGTCCTTCAGTTTGAGCTCCTTCCTGAGGTTTACCGGAGCGATGACCTCGACGACGTCTCTCGAGTAGTGAGTTCTCTCCGGTATGATTATTGCACCGTCTATGCCGTCTATACGGCATTTGAAGGCTTTGACGTTTCCAAACGTTCTGTCTTCGGTCTTGAACCCTTCTATCAGTATTCCGTTTAGCTCGTCGAGTTTTGTCCTCAGAACGAGCTGCTCTTTGTCGAGCTTCAGGTTGAGAGTCCCCGGAAAAGGTTCGAATCCGAGTTTTTCCACGAACTGTCTCTTGTATCCTTCGAGGGAGACGTAGTATTTCCCCTCTCCGAGGCCGCTCGTGACTTTGCCCTTCAACACGACTTTGTCGAAGTCTTCGAAGATTTTCCTGTAGTCGAGGTATTCTCTGTAAAGAACTTCCTTCCCCCTTTCCGTTATGACGACGAACTGTCCGTCCTTCGTCAGCACCCTTTCTATGTATCCAACCTCTTCGAGTTCTTTCAACTTTCTCGCCGCGGTCTGTATGCTCTGGTCGATCTTTTCGGCGAACTCCTTGGAACTTACTTTCACAGCTTTTTTCACAGCGCCCATTAGAGCGAGCTTTTTCAAAGTCTCTATCATCTTCTCAAAAATGAGAAGCTTCTCACATATATGTGTTTTGATCAGCTCTCGACTCTGACCTCTACATTGTACTTAGCGACTACTATCCTGTCCACGTAGGTCCTTAAAATTGCAGTATCGTTATTCAGAACGGTATCTCCTGGTAACGTGCTGAAGAACTCGAACCACAGTTTGGCGAATGGAGATGTGACGCTCAGCGTCATGTTTCCGTAAACGTCCTCGGAATAGATGTCCACGGAAGTGGTGTTGAATATCAGTTTTACCGACCCCTGGCCAGCTATCGATACGTTTCCAGTGAATTTCGTTATTACTACGACTGCTACGGTTCTGGTGGTTCCGGAGGGAACGCTCTCGGAAGTCGTGTGAATGAATATTCTCGGCTCTTCTACTGGTCTCTTGTAGCCGTAGTAGTCTTCCCAGACCGCTCCGTTCTCTAGAGACACCCTGAAATTCTCGAGTTCGTAGTTTAACGAACCGACGAACTCGTCTATGGACACGTTTCCGGCGGTAAGTTTTATCCTCGTTTCATTTGCTATCCAGAAACTTCCGCCTTGTAGCTCTACTTGAATACTCTGCAAAGGTGCCCCACCGTAAGTCGAGATTGAGACAACGTTCAGAATTCTTTTAAAGCTCTGCCTCACGCCTTCGACCCTGAACTTCTCGCTCGTGCTTTCGACCATGTCGTTTACTTTTAGATAAACCATCGAGATCGCTGCTACTACTATGCTCAGAATCAGCATGTATCCGAGGACTTCCGAAACTGCTCTCTCTTTCATCGCAGCCTCACCCGATACAGGACGATATAGGAGTTTTCTACGGTGAAGCTCACGGTGTTTTCGCTTAAAGTTGGGTTTACTCCGAGGTTTTTGAAAAATTCGTACCACACTTCGGCGTTGCTGCTCGTAATTTTTATTTCGGCAGGACCGGTCTTTAGCACCGTTACGTTCTCTTGGGTTAGAGTAACGCTTATCGTCCCCTCACCTCCTGCCGAAATGCTCCCGTTGAAGGAAATAACCGGCATGGTCAGGGTTTTTTCGTTTAAATATATGGGAGGAGGAAACACCATGATCTTCTTTCCGTTTCTAACCTCCACGATAGCTCCGTTCTCCATTACGAGTTCCCAGTCTTCTCCGTAAAATGCTATCGATGATACTTTGTAACTCGTTCCGTTTACCGTTATTATAGGCTCGTTTCTCATGGCAACGCTAACGCCACTCAGGTGAATTCTTGCAACCGAACTCGGCTCAGCTCCGAATCTAACCTGATCTATCTTTTCTCTCAGTTCTACCATCGAGAAGTAAGCATCTTTTTCTCTAATAGCCTCTTTGCCGCTGAATATAACTGGCTGTGAGGCGACGAACAGCAGTCCTACCATCAGTGAGATTAGGAGAACTATCAGCAGCGTTCCCACGACCTCCGAGCTCACGAGATGCTCACCACCGCTTTTGTTACCTCTGAAACTCTTCCGTAGGTGACGTTTAAGTAGACGGTCTTGATTGAGCCTGTGAATGGAACCGGCTCGTAGGTTACGTTGCTAACGTAGGGAACGTCCAAGATATAATCTCCCGGCGTGTTGGCGACTACTCTGATCGTCAGGAATATTTCGTCGTTGATGTACACCTCTGGGATCTGAACCTGGACTGCCGTTCCGTTTGATGTGCTGAATATGACAGGTTGCGAAGACGTCGCGTTTCCGGAAATAGTGACTGTTGCGCCGACGACTTCGAGCCCTTGAGGGATAACGTCCGTGATCGTAACGTTCTTTGCTGCTATCTTGAAAGCCTTGGCTATATCAACGTAAGCGTCGATCAGCTCCTGAACGTTATTCGCTTGGTAGAAGCACTTTCCTCCGCTGGGTTTGGAGCTCGATATGTTCATCAGGAAAGTTTCGTTTGCGTCGTATCCGAAGGCTATCGTGCATATCGTTATGTTTTCGCTTCCTATGTAAGTGGATTTTATGTCATTGGCCTCTCTTACTGCTCTATCCGACGCGTTCTGGCAGAACGTGCTTCCTGAGCATATTGGATCATCGTATGGGTCTGACGGGTCCCATCTGTAGCTACCCCACGTCGGCTCTCCGTCGCTCAACAGAATTATCAGCGGTTTCGTATTTTCTATCGCCGTAACGTTCTCCAGAAGGACCATCTTCGATTGATTTAACGCGTAGTATATGTTCGTAGCTCCTGATGCCGTGAGGGTCTTTATCGTATCGTTCACGACGTTTTTGTCTGTTGTCAGGTTGTATGGTGACGACGTGTTAACTTTGTGGGCATTCGCGGTGTAGGAGAAGTCTACGAGCCCAACCCAGTCGCTCTCGTTCAGCTTGCTGTTGAAAGTTATGGCGGCAATTCTTGCCGAGTCGAGCTTCTGGATGTCCGCGTATCCCATGTAGTTCAGACTGTCGCCACTCGGAAACGCTTTGGGGACGATGAAGTAGCTGTAGCTTCCGGCTCTGGCTGGAATCGTCGTGTCGCTGAAGTAACAGACGGTGGAAGAGTAGTCTAAAAGCCACTTGCCGTTGTAGTAAGCGATATCGTCGCAGAAGCGCGGAGAGTCTCCGCTGTAGTTCGCCCAGGTGTAGAAACTCGTAGCCATGTTTTTGTCGAGTCTCAGTATTAGGTAAGCGTATTCGTCGTTTTCCGTGAACCCCGACGGTAGATTTACGTTTACGACCGTGTAGTTGTTGCTGTACGTGGTAGTGAATTCGCTTACCAGAGTTTCGCCGGTTATGTAATACCAGAACAACACCCACGTCACGTCAAGCTTGTAGACGTCAACGACGAGTTCGATGTTCTCTTTGGGAACGGCGGCTATCGTCTCTATCGTCCAGTTTCCGAGCTCGTCGCTGCTTATGTAGGGATCGATGACGTACCTTTTACCGTTAATGACGCCTGTGATGTAGTATTCGTCTCCGTTCGGTTCGATAACCTTGGAAACTATCGCTTTGTACTCTTCTCCTGATGAGAACCAGGGATACAAACTTGAAGTCGTGTAAACGTCGATTTCTAATCCTTTTCCAAGGAACGACTCGTTAACGTTGAAAACGACCTTCCAGACCTTCGGTGTTATTTCTCCACTGAAAGAGTCGAACATCGTCGGATTGTTCATGCTTCCAGATACGTCCATTGCGTGCACAACCGACAGAGCAGTTCTCGTCGCCTCTCCTTTAATCCCTCTTCCCTGCAGGTATATGGAGACGTTGAACGGCTCTCCCGGAGCTACCTGAGGCGGAGTCACGAACTTCTTAATGTAGACGTCTGGCAGCTTCGACTCGTTGTTCGTAATCGCTAAGGTGTCGGTATCCGTGTCGTTGAGGTTGAACGTGAGGTCGTATACGGTTAGCGTAATGTTGCAGTAAGCCGTGGAATTTGCTGAGTCGTAGTTGCAATATTTCTCGAATTCCGTCTGGTTCCAGTATACCTCTATGTTGAAAGTTTCGTTGCCTTGGAATCCCTCGAACACTTTTCCGTTCCACAGCTCTACTCTCCACTTCCACCAGCCGAAGGCTGAAGACTTCGAAAGGTCGACTTCAACGACTCCTGGCTGCGTTGGAGTCGCGAGAACGACTGCCGGTCTGACGATCAAAACTGCGCTCGGGAAAATTGGAGTCTTCTTTTCGAAAACGAGCGAGTGGTTTACTGCTAAGCTGTGCGTAATTCCACGGGGCTGAAAGTAGAGTGTCGTTGCTCCGAGCCCCAAATACTTCTCGTATTTTTTATCTTCGGAAACGAGGTATATGTAGCTGAAGTTATTCACGGTTCTGAATCCAACTGTATATTCCTCGTCGCCAATACTTCTTGGCATCCTTATCGTGGCTTTCAGGTAGCCGTTACTGGGAGCTATCGTGAGTGTATCGATAATCTGAGCAGAAATTTGAGAGGATACGTCGGAGAACTGGTTCTCGATAACTTTTCCGATCTGGATTTTTTCGAGCTGGTCGTTCAAATGGAGGGAGACGACTACCACGAAAAGAGATAATATGGACAGCAAAACGAGATATTCGACCAAGATTGAAACTCCTCTATCGTTCATGTGCACCCACTCCCCACTTCGCAGTAAACCGTGTCGTTGTATTCAATGCCTCCCCCGACGTAGACTATCTTAGCTCTGAACGACAGGTATCCGGCTGGCACGCCAGAAACTTCAGCGTAGCTACCTTTTTGAGCGTACAGAATTCGTATCTGCCGATCTATGGACGACGTAAAGTTTTCAAAAATGTCGCTTCCGGCGACTTTTAAATATTCGTTTTCTACGATTTCCCTGAGGTTTCTTATTTCTTCCTTGGGAAAGACGAGAAGAGTTCTTGACGTTTCCATTCCTGCGAGCAAGTTCTGTGTGTAAACGACCGAAAGCCCGACGATGATTCCAGCTACGATTAACGCGAAAAGAATCAGGATCTGGGCTCTATCTACGCTCTCCATAATATCAGCCTCACTTCAATTACTATAGGCATGGATCTAACGTCATTGATCCCTCCTCTGTAAAAGGGGGACGACTGAGAGAGTTCGCCACTCTCTATAACGACAAACCTACTTGCCGCGACAGCCTCGGGAGTCGGTTTGTTGTCTACGAGGACTCGCGACTCGACTCTGCTTCCGTTTACCCAGTAAATCTCCACTCTGAAGTTTGCTGGCTTCACGAGTGTTTCCACTGCTTTAACGAACTCGTCATTCGGCTTGAAGCTCGAATCGAGTCTTATCAGCATTCCTTTCAGCGTGTCGTTTCTTGAAGGGTCTCCGTCAAGAACTCTAAGCGTGTCGTAGGCTATTTGCTTGAGCTGAGCGTCGCTGAACTCACTCCAAAGAGGAGATACGATCAGGGAGCTCTGAAAGAGAGTATAGGTTACCACCAAAAGCAGCAGAGCGGCCATTATGCCTTCGAGAGTCATCATCTGAGCCCTTACCACACTACCACCACCAGCTTGGCAACGCACCTTCCGGCTAAGAGCGTCGGATTTGCAACGTCAGTGCAGTTGTCGAGCCAGACTATTCTTTCGTATCTCGCTACTTGGGTTTGGGGAATCTCTTTTCCGACATCGAGCACGGGTAAGCTGGAAAAGTTTAGCAGAAGTTCTCTCTCGAAAGGCGTGGAGTTTATTGTTTCGAGGCTGACGTGAAAGTCGTAGTCAGCATCGGGTGTTTTCAGTCCAAGGAGCATCTTTATCTTTTCGTAGTCGGATTGCGTGGCTTTTCTAAACGCGATAATTTTTGAGTAACTGAGTTCGCAGGGTTTTACGGCTAATCCAGGAAGAAAAACGACGTCTGGGTCGTTCCAGTGGTTTTCCCAGTCTGTTCCGTTAGCTGTCCCGTTGCTCCATTTCCCAGACATTTCTGCTAAGATCACCGAAACTTTGTAGGCTTCACCCGAAAGACTTATCTCGCTTCTAACGTCTCCGAACAAACCGACTATAAAGTTGGATATCATGAAGAACGAGAGGAGAAAGATTGAAAGACCGACGAGCATGTCCAGACTGAGCTTAGCCGTGGTGCCTCGCATTATTGTTCTATTGGTGGCGTCACGGTATAAGCTTTTTTGATTCATTTTAAAAAATTTTAATAAACTTTAATCGTATGCTCGACTATGTGAAGATACGTTATTATGGGGGGCATCTGATCTACGAAAAGTCTGTACGTTGTCAATTGCTTGTTGAAACCGTCTCCTCTCTCTTCGTAAATCGTCACGTCTGGTGATGTTTGCATTGCGACGACTCTAAAATAGTGTTCTATGACATCTTTAAGAGGCAGTACATCTCCAGCACTGTAATCATTCGGGTCTGTGGTATTTACATCTACTCCCCAAGTCCATGTTGTGTCGCTGAACGCGTTGGTCGGCCAAGTGACACCTCCAACGCTTATGGCAGCATCTGGTTTTTGGTAGACCATTTGAATCGATGTGTTGAGGAAATTCAAAGTGTAATTACCGTCTGGGTTCCAAGCAAGAGTCTCAAGCGTCGTCCAAGCTTCGTATTTAGTAGCGTTACCGTAATATACTCGGAGCACGAACTCATTTGAACTACCGAGTCTTTTTTGCATGTATATAACCAATCCTGGGTCTGTTTCGGTGAACCAAACGAGCTTAAAGTTGCTCTGCAATCCTTGAAAATTTATTACGAATTCTTTAATCGGCTCCTCGCTTGTGTAGTTCAGCCTGCTGATTCTTATTGGCATTTCATAAACTTTGTACACGGGCGCAGATCTCACGGCTAATACGAATTCAGCAGTTTCATTCTTAGGATCGACGTCTTTTACTGTAGCATCGCTTCTCTCCTCAAAGTATTTCTTCCACCCGTCCCAAAACTCGCTCTTAATTTTTACCACAAGATAATCACACTCAAGCGGATTAACGAATTGTGGATCTTTTGTGGGGTTTGGATATACTTTGGCAATTTTAACTCTTTTTACGTTTAAAT
>CAYXDX010000035.1:0-16356 GCA_964463865.1 uncultured archaeon
GAGATTTTATATATAAGAACGTGAAAGGAAGAGGTGCGTGAAAAGGAGGTAGAGAAAGTATGGGTAAGGTATGGAAAGTAGGGATTGCGGTGTTAGTGGTACTACTGATGGTAGCGACTGCAAGCGCACAGACTGTTATCAGAGACATGCCAGCAACAGTTTATCCAAACGAGACATTCACAGTTACACTATATCTCAGCTATCCAAACAACTTCGGTGGAATGAAAGAAATCTTTCCGTCAGAATTTGAACTCGTAGGCACACCAACATCTTCCGATCCTGCGAATACTCGGATAAACGTTTCAGGAAACGAAATAACTATCTCGTGGTTTGGCAATGTAACAGTGACGTATCAGCTTAAAGCGCCATCAGTAAACGGCACCTACACGTTTGATGGACAGATATTTTTCCCAACGACCAAGCCAGTCGAGGGTGTGAGTAACATTACTGTGGGTGGTGTTGCACCAACACCCACACCAACGCCAACACAAACACCGAGTGAAGTAACTTACGAATACACTGGAGCCGATGTGACGTTTGTCGATAAGACTGAATCAGCTGTACCGATCGAGGTCATCGTGAAGAACGTTGATGTCGATAAGGATAACCATGTCCTGGCATTAGACTACGGCGACAAGCTTGAGTTCAGCGTTGATGTTCCAGACAAGGCGACAGTGAAAATCGTTGACCTGAAGGGGGGTAAGGTCGTCTATACTGAGAGCTTTACCGGATACAAAGACTTCTCACTGGACACTGTGGGTCTTGACCTGAAGCCTTCTGAGTACACTATTAGAATAACGGCGAGCTATGCTGACAAGACTAACGAGTTCGACCTTAATGATGCCACCAGCTATACTGAAGTGAAGATCGGAAATGAGGTTCTACCGAAAGCAAACTATGTCATAAAGGTTAGACCGAAAGAAGTCGAAAAACCAGTTATTGAAATTATCAGGAAGAACCCGTCCTCAGAAATCGTGAAGGGTGACCTCGCAGTATTCGAAATAAGGCTCTATGGTGCAGATCAGGGTACCTACTACCTCACGGGTCCATACGACTGGACAACCTTCGACAAGTATTACGGTAAGGTATTCAATGTTGAAGATCACAAGTTCAAGCTTGTAATTGACACTGAGGAAATATTAGAGAACGGCGGTCAGACTGGAGCTTACAAGTTGAAAGTTGTTAGTGGTGACGCAGATAACAGTGTGACGTTCTACATTGTCGGAGCTTCGATTTCGGTTTCGGCGGACAAGGATACCGTCAGACTTGGACAGAAAGTCAAGATAACCGGATCGACCAATGTCGCTGAGAGTGGTAGCGACTACGACAAGAACGGCGACAACAAGGTCACGATAAAGATCTACAAGGACACTGTTGCGCCAGAGAACATGGTGGGTGAACCGATAGAAGTAAAGATAGACGAGGATGGAACGTTCTCTAAGGAAGTCGAGTTCAAGCTCGACTGGGACACAGGAACTTACAAGGTAGTCGCTGAAGTCAGTAACGGATACACATCCAAAGAGGAGAGAATAACGATAACTGCTGAGAAGCCGCTACTGGAGATAAAGATGGACACATTGTCATTTGCGAGAGGTGAGGAGTTCGAAATCAAGGGAACAACGAGCTTGCCCGCTGGTGAGGAAATTGTAATAACGGGACTTGATAAGTTCTCCGACGCACCAGCGACAGTAATTGTTAGGGTGGATAGTGAAGGAAACTTCAAGACTGACAAGTATAGGGTTAACCCAGACGCTGCTCTGTCGACATACAAGGTCAAAGCGAAATATGAAACTTCAAAGTATACTGTAGAAGACTCTGTGAAAATAAAAGTCGTTAGACAAACCTTGGACGTCAATGTTAACAAGAATGTTGTTGCTAAGGGTGGCAAAGTCAAGATAAACGGAACGACTACAGTGGAGACTGTGTACATCTATGCGGACTCTAAGGATGTGTTCGAAGGCGTTGCAGCACTACCGTTTGAAAACAAAGAGTTCTCAATTGCTGACTATCCGACTAAATCTGTAGATGTAAGTGATGACAATACCTTTGAGACTGAACTTGCTGTAAAGGATGACGCAGAAACTGGAACGTACTTGGTCTATGTCTTTGCTCCAGCATCTACTGAAAAAATTGATCCAGTGAGTGACGCTCAGAAGATACTCTCTATCACAGTTACTGATGTTGCATTTGCAGAGGTTCCGGAAAGCATCACGATGATCAAGGGTCAGAAGGTGACATTCAAGGTCGTCATTGACACTCCAAACAAAGATGCTGTTAGACTTGCATGGAAACTTGAGGGGCAGGGTATCAAAACGAAAGAAATCGATGAAGGAACTCCAGACGACGAGGGTGTTGTAGAAATTGAACTCAAACCGTACTATGACGAAGAGAACAAGGTCCTCGTATCTGAACCAAGAAAGACTCTCGCCACCGGGATGTACACGCTCAAGTTAACGCTCTACTACACGAAGGGAACCTTGGACAACACCGAGGATGACGAGAAGGTTGAGGGCGGTACGGTTACAATACCTGTAGAGGTCGTTAACCCAGAAATTTCAGTCAGCGTCCCAAGTGAAGTCAAGAAAGGAGATCAGCTTAAGGTTACCATAAAGACGAATAGAGAGGAGGGTTACAGCAACATCTTCGTGATTCTCAAGACACCGATGAAGGTATACAGGCAGCAAGTGACGGTTGATGAAAATGGTACTGCTGAAGCCGTCTTTGAAACATATGGTTTGCCACTCGGCACGGCTAAGGTATACGTTAGAGACACTCTCGGAACAATAAAGGACAACGACAAGACATTGTTGAACACTTACTACGACCTTGACCCGGCTGAAGGCTTCGCTAAAGATCTCAAATTCCACGATGATGTGCTCGTTGGTCCATTTGAAGTCAAGATAGTCGAAGAACTCACGCCAACACCAACCCCGACGCCCACGCCAACACCAACCCCGACGCCAACACCAACACCAACGCCGACTCCGACTCCGACGCCAACTCCGACGCCCACGCCGGTAGCGGAGAAGACTGAGACGCCAGCTCCGACACCGACCGAAGAGAAGAAGAAGGGACCGGGCTTCGAAGCAGCGTTTGCCATCGCCGGACTGCTGGCGGTCGCCTACCTGCTGAGGAGAAGACAGTAAACCCAATTTTTTCCCCTTTTTCTTTTAATTTTCGACTTGCAAGTTAAGATTTCGAGAGCTATTTTCAGCTAAGGCGTCTTACAAACTGTGTAGTATCGCTTTTTACCCGTTTTAACGACTGTTTATTCAACGCGACCGGATCGAGCCGTATTTTCAAACGTTTTCCGTAGCAAGAGTTTAAAGCGCGAAAATAGTATCTGCTTTTGATACGAGTTCCACCTTGAAAAGGATTTTGAAGCCTTTAAAATTCTTAGAGAAAAGGGTCTGAACGAAGACGCCGTCTCAGGAGGGTGCTGTGCGGTGTTACACCTGTGCGAAGCAATAGGTTTAAAGGATCCGAAAGACGTGCTTGACGAAATTCGGAAAAGTTGAAGGGTGTTCCTCGACAAAGGCTTAGCTTCTCACATAATTGTTGTAGGGGATTTTCCGCCCCATTTTAGAAAAATCGGATGGTTAAAAATGCGAAAACGTTAACTTGGCTGAGGCGACATTTGAGATAGATGAGTCTTGAAGAAATTGAGATTTTGAGGGAGAGGTCGGAAAAGTTTTTGAAAAACGGGGAAGATCTGTTAAAGAAAGGAGTCTACGATCTCGCAGCATTTAACATACAGCAGTCAGTAGAACTCTATCTAAAATACAAACTTTTCGTTCTGTCTGGAGATTATCCGAAGACACACTCTCTCAAGAAGCTACTCAAGGAAATCGGGAAAGTTACTGAAAAGCTTGAGGAAGTTAGATCGTTTGTGGAAGAACACGTAGATGGATTATCGAATCTTGAAAATGCCTACATAACCTCGCGATAAATTCCAACCGAATTCGAAAAGAAGGAGGTCGAAAACATGCTCAACTTGGCGAGGAAAATAAGGAAGTTCGTTGATGAGTTATGAAGCTGATGGACGCTGTTAGGGAAATTGTTAAGGAGGAGAGACTTTGAAAATTACATGCACTACGCTAAGTTAATAAAGAGGATAGCTGAAGAGGAACTTGGAAAAGCGGAAGTTTTCGTCGTTGGATCGGTCGTGGAGGGGAGATATACGCCGGCAAGCGACATAGACATTCTCGTGGTTTCGGAAAACACTCCGAAATCTCAGTGGGAGCGGAGTAAAGTTAGAGCAAAGATCATGAGAGAAATAGACGTGTTTGCCCCTTTTGAAATACACGTAGTAACTCCGAAGGAATTTGAGTGGAACAAAAAATTTTGTAGGAAAATGAGAAGAGCTTAGCATGGTAGATGGAATAAGTTAGAAAGTTCGTTGAAAAGTTGATTCACGATCTCGTGAAGCTGCTTGACGAACTTTCGGCGACGCGAAATTAACCGACGCTTAACATTGACCTCAGAGACTACGCGAGGGGGTTTTATAGGAGGGAAGTGGAGAAGCCTCCGGAGGTTTGCTCTTCTAAAGGAAATTACTATAGGGACGTTTCTACTCTCTTCTGACGTGGTATAGAAGGTTTTGCAAGAAAATGGAGGGAGTTTGAGCCGCGAAAAAGTTTTATTAAACTATAAGAATAGGTTTTGTGGTAATGAGGGAAGAAGTAATGTTGTGGTGGAAACAAGCTTTAAAAGATCTCGAAGCAGCAGAAAAGAATTTTCAAATAGGGCTGTATTACGTTTCTGCTTTCCTTAATATTAAAATCAATTCCCGAACTCTCGCGCTTTCTTGTGTATCCTGGTAAGAAAGTTGGTATTCCCAAAGAATTTGAGAGCCAGTTGAGGAAATTAACGCCGGATTTTGTTATGTCCCGTTATCCAGACGCCGCGCAAACAGCACCTTACGAATTGTACGACGAAGAAATAGCTAAAGAAAAGCTGGATATTGCAAGGAGCGTGATAGCGTGGGTGAGGAAAGAGTTAGAGAAATAAGTGAGTTTATTTATAAAATCAAAAAAGTTCAATCCTCAAAAAATTATTCTTTTTGGGTCAAGAGCGAATGGTGAGCATTTAGAAGATGATGAACTTTTTAAAAAGACTTGAAATGGTTTACGAACTTTGGGATGGCGAAAGGAGAGTAGACGTCTTGTGTTACACTCCTGAAGAATTCGAGAAGAAAAGAAAGCAGTTGGGCGTCGTCAAAAAGGCTGTTGAAGAAGGGACGGTGCTGTAAATTACTCTCCATAATTCGAGGCAACCCTTATATTACCCTCCTTCGAATTCTCCCCTCATGAGAAACATCGTCGTCGAGGAGTTGGTTCACACTCCTATCGAAGAGCAGAAAATAGAGATAGTCGAGAGGAAGGGCATCGGTCATCCAGACAGCCTCGCCGACGGAATAGCCGAGGCGATGAGCAGAGCTCTGTGCAGGGAGTACATAAAGAGAGTCGGCACCGTCCTGCACCACAACACCGACGAGACGCAGATAGTAGCCGGAAAGGCGAAGCCGAGTTTTGGAGGAGGGGAATTGATACAGCCGATTTACATCCTCCTCGTCGGGAGAGCCACTAAGTTCTTCGACGGGATCGACATTCCGGCTGACAGAATAGCCTTGAAAGCCGCGAAACAGTACATCAGAGAAGCTATGAGATACCTTGACCCGGAGACTGACGTAATCTTCGACGTCAGGCTCGGAGAAGGGTCTACCGACTTGAAAGACGTGTTCGAAAGGCAGAAGGGCAAAGTCCCGCTCGCGAACGACACGAGCTTTGGAATAGGCTACGCTCCCCTCTCCGAAACTGAAAGACTCGTCTACAACGTCGAGAGGAGAATTTACGAGGAGTTCAGGAAGAGCGAGAAGGCGATGGGCGAGGACGTGAAGGTCATGGCTCTGAGAGAAGGAAACAGGATAAAGCTCACAGTTGCGGCTGCGATGGTCGACAGGCACCTTTCGAGCATAAAGGACTACGTCTCCGTGAAGGAGGAGCTGACGAACTTTATAAAAGACATCTCCGCCGAATACACGGGTAGAGAAGTGGAAGTGTTCGTGAACACAGCCGACGACATCGACAGAGGCGTGGTTTACCTGACCGTAACTGGCACCTCAGCTGAAAGCGGAGACGACGGAAGCGTTGGAAGGGGGAACAGGTGCAACGGACTCATAACCCCGGGCAGGCCTATGTCTATGGAGGCTACGAGCGGAAAGAACCCGATAAACCACGTGGGCAAGATTTACAACCTCCTCGCGAACCTGATAGCGAGAGACTGCTACGAGGCCGTGGAGGGAATAAAGGAGGTGCACGTGAGGATACTCTCCCAGATAGGGAAGCCGATAGACCAGCCGAAGGTCTGCAGCATTCAGATAATTCCAGAGAAGGGATACAGCGTCGAAAAGATGGAGAGCAGGGTGAAGACAGTCGCTGACGAGTGGCTCGGAGAGATAACCAAGGTAACGGAAATGGTAATAAACGGGGAAATCAAGACTTTTTGAGGATGATATGTGCCCGGTGTAAGGGCAACCTCGTCTGCGGAAGGTGTAGGTTGCTCGAGTCTCTGAGAATTTCGTATCTCCCGACTGTCGAGGGGAAGATAGAAGACCCAACCCCACCATCAATTTTTATCGGCAGAATGGGTTACCCCAAGGTCTTCGCGGGTCCGATGGTCGTTCTGTCGGAAGACGATCCCGGGAAGTTCGAAGATCCCTCGCGTTGGAAGGGTAGAGTCGAGGACGTCTTGCGGATGAGGATGAACGTCGCGAGGGGGACGAAGGTTGTAAACGTCAGAGACTTCAACGAATACGTCCTCAAAATTCAGGAGATCGCCGCGGCGAAGAAATACTTCGACGTGGAGGCTGAGGTTAGCAAGGTCGTGAGGAAACCGCTCTTCGACGACGTCGTGAATCCAGCTGGCGTTTCGGCGAGAATCGAGAAGCTGTGGATTGCCGAAAACCCGAAAATACCGCGGCCGGTGGAAAAGCTCTGGAGCGACGAGGTTAAAGCTTCTGAATCCGTTTACATTTTGCACACCAAAGGCTTCCCGACGCACTACATCCAGCGAGTATTCTCTGCGGGAATACTCGGAATCGACAGGAAGCTCGTTCCGACGAGATGGAGCATCACAGCAGTGCACGACATCATTGGCGAAGCGATAAAGAAGGAAATCGCGGACTTCGACGTTTACGACGAGGTAGTGGCGTTCAGCTACGAGCACTTCGGAAACAGGTTCTGCGTGATCCTCTATCCGTCGAGGTATCACTTTCAGCTCGTCGAGATCTGGATAGAGAAGAGCTTCTGGAGTCCGGAAAGCACGTGGATCGGCAGCGACTCCGAGGGGATAAAGAAGAAGAGCAAGTATTCCGAACTGTCTGGAGGGTATTACGCGGCGAGGTTGCCGGTTCTCGAACACCTGAAGAAGATTAGGAGGCAGGCGGGCGTGATAGTGGTCAGGGAGATAACCCCCGAATACTTCGCACCGCTCGGCGTGTGGGTTGTTGAGGAGGGAGTCAGGAAGGCTTTAGCCGGGAAGCCGGAGAAGTTTGGAAGTTTGAGCGAGGCGATAGACTTCGTCGCAAAAAAGTTGTCGACGAGGAGGGAACTGTGGGAGGGGCACGTTTTCAGACAAACCTCTCTGGATCTATTCCTTCGTAGTTCCTAGCTCCAACCCTCTCGACGATCTTCGAAGCCACGTAGTTTCCGAGCTTCCCGCAGGCTTCCAGGCTCTTCCCTTTCAGCCAGCCGTAGAGGAAGCCAGCGTTGAAAGCGTCTCCTGCGCCTGTCGTGTCAACGGCTTTGACTCTGAACGCCTCGACGAAGTGTTCGTTTTTCCCGTCCGTTACGTAGCAGCCAGCTCCTCCGAGCTTGACGGCGACGACCCTAACGCCCAGTTCTATCAGCTCCTTCGCACCCTCCTTGTAGCTCTTGCCAGTAAGCCTCTCTATCTCCAACCTGTTCGGCAGTAGTATCGTCGTGTTCTGCAGAATCTCCATCAACTCATCCACACCCTTCTCGGCGTAAGGCAAGCCGGGGTCGAAGCTTACCGCGTTAACTTCTTTCGCGACCCTTTTCTGGCTTTCGAACGAGTCCGTCCCGTTCTTGCATATGAACGAGGTCATGTGGACTATTTCCGCTTCCTCTATCAGCTCTCTGTTGACTTCCTCGTATCTTATCGTGTCGTTCACGCCCGGATCCACAAGTATCGCCCTGTTGCCGTCTTTGTCCACGAGGATTATCGCCTGTCCGCTTCTGCCCTCGGCTTTGATTATTCCCGACAGGTTTACCCCTCTCCTTTCGAAGTCTTCGAGCAGAACTTTTCCCTCAGCGTCGTTTCCGACCTTTCCTATGTATCCCGTTTCGACGCCGAAGCTCGCGAGCCCCGATATCGTATTCGCTGCGCTCCCTCCTGGGTGGAATTCGACGTCGATGACGTAGCTCTCCTCGTCCCTCCCGGGAATTCTCTCGACAAGGTATATCTTGTCGAGGTTTAACGCCCCGAATCCGACGATCATCCGAGTTCACCTGCCTTTCCTCTCAACTTCTTCCTCATTTTTTCCGACCTCTCGACGACCTCTTCGTCGGCTTCGAAGTATATTTCCGTCCTCTTTAGTTTTTCGAGTAACTCGTGATTCGAACTTTCGTAGTTCAAAACGGCTTCGATCCCTCCGCTGAGATACAGATCTACCACCAGCGCCTCGCTGAAAGCTGTTTCGCTGACTATTATCACGTTCGCCTCCTTCACGGCGAACTCGTTCCCGTTAAAGGAGACTGCCAGACCCCTTTCCCTGGCGTATCTGAGCATCTCCACGTCCGATATGCTGTCCCCTATCGCGATCACTCTGTCCTCTCCGTAGCTTTCCGCTATCTTCCTCTTCTCCCTCGCGTCAACCACTTTCACGCTCTCGAGAACTTCCCTGAACGGCGTTTTTTTGAGCTCCTTGAAAAGATCGTCAAGAAACCTGACAGCCTCTTCGTCAGGATTTTTCGGGTCGATGTCCGGGAGAGAAGCTATCTCGTCTACTTTTTCGATCAGCCACCTCTTCCACCTTTCGTCGATGTCGAAAATCTCTGGATCGAAATACGTGCCGTGAAGGTTTCCTCTCACTCCGAGCATTTTCGCTGTGACGTCCAAGTATCTCTGGTAGCTCGTCGAGATTACCACTGCCTCGTATTTCGAGCAGAGGAACTGCATAGCTTCCTTAGAATCTGGAACGAACCTCGCGAGGTCCTTGCTGATTTTTTCAATCTCTTCGTTTCTCAGGTCGGCGGCGACGAGGAAGGGGGCTATCAGCTTCAGAGTGCTTCCCGCCGAACCTCTGCCTTTTAGCATCAGGTAATCGTCGTATTGGCTCAACCTCTCGAAGAACTCTCCGTTGTTGAACACGGCCAAGCAGAGTTCGTAGGCGATGTCGTTGAGTATCCACGGCCCTTCCCAGTCCGTAAAAAATCTCATGAAAATAGGAGTAAACTCGGACTTTAAATCATATCGACAGCAGCGTTAACACGACCTCGTTTATCGCTTTTAAAATTCTGTGTTCGGTAAGCAGACCGACTATCTCTCCGTTCTCTTCCACGTATATCTGCTTTACTCCGTGCTTCAGAAAAGCGTCCGAAGCTTCTTTCAGCGACGCGTCCGCGCTTATCGTGATTATCGGCTTTGACATAATTTCCTCAACCTTGATTTCCCTCGGATCGCGGCACGCGAGCAGAACTTTTCTCGTTATGCTGCCCTCGGTTATGACGCCTATCGGCTTGTCTTCTTCGTTGACGACTATCGCACACTTCATGCCTTTCTCAACCATCTTTTTCGCGGCTTCGTGAACGCTGTCGTCAGCTCTAACCTTCGTGACGTCTCTATTCATTATGTCCCTAACCTTCAACACGACCGGCATCTTCACACCTCGAAGTAGTGCTTTTCTATATCTTCCATCTCCTCCGCACTACCCTCCTTAACTATTTCTCCTTTAATCAGAAGCGCAGCCCTGTCCGCGAGCTCGAGAGCGAGGTGAACGTTCTGCTCGACTATCAGGATCGATATGTTCGTCTCCTCCTTTATTCTCAGCAGAGCGTCCTTTATCTTCAGCAAGACTATCGGTGCAAGGCCCATCGACGGCTCGTCGAGGAGCAGGAGCTTGGGATTCGACATCAATGCCCTGCCTATCGCGACCATCTGCTGCTCTCCGCCGCTCATGTTCTTGACCTTGTTCTTTCTCAGCTCCTTGATCCTCGGGAACAGCGAGTAGACGAAGTCGAGTCTGTCCTCGCAACCGTCCTTGCACGCGAGGAGTAGGTTATCCTCTACGGTCATCTCCGGAAACAGCTTTCTACCTTCTGGACACACTCCAATGCCCAGCCTTATCCTCTCGTAGGGCTTCAGACCGCTTATGTCTTTCTTTTCGAAGAGTATCTCTCCTTCCGTCCTCACGAGCCCGCATATCGAGTTTATGAGCGTAGTCTTTCCAGCTCCGTTAGGGCCGAGAAGGGCGAAGAACTCGCCTTCGTTCACTCCGAGGTTTACGCCGTGAAGTATCTGAGCCTTTCCGTAAAAAGCCTTGAGATTTTTAACTTCAAGCAACATTTCCGACACCCAGGTAAGCTTCTATGACCCTGACGTCGTTTACGATCTCTTCCGGAGTCCCCTCGCAGAGTATGTGCCCGTAGTTGAGGACTATGACCCTTTCTACGTGGTTAAAGAGTTCCTTCAGCTTGTGCTCTATTATTACGAGCGTCACGCCCTTCTCCTTCAGGTGGTCTATCGCCGAGTGCAGCTCCTGACACTCTGCCGGGCTTAAGCCAGAGAACGGCTCGTCCAGGAGGAGGATCTGCGGATCCTTAGAGAGTGCCAATGCTATGTTCAGCTTTCGCATCTCTCCTTGAGACAGGTTTTTCGCCAGAACGTCCTTTTTCTCGTAGAGCTTGAGCTCTTTCATAATCTTTTCAGCCTTTTTCATGTCCGTTCCCGCAGCTCTGAAGTTCTCCTCCACCGTCAGGTTGTGAAACACTCTGAGTATCTGAAACGTCCTCACGAGGCCCTTTCGCGCTATCCTGCTCGGCCTCAGTCCGGTGATTCTCTCTCCTCTCAGGTATACGTCACCTGCCGTGGGCTTGAGGTGACCGGATATCACGTTAAATAATGTTGTTTTTCCAGCTCCGTTAGGTCCTATTATACCGAGGCATTCTTTGTCACGAACGGTAAACGATATATTTTCCAAAGCTACAAGTTCACCGAACTTTTTCTTTACATTTTCAACCTCAAGTATATTCTTCATCAAACAACTTCTCATCCTGTCGAAATATTTAAGTATTTCCATGATTGTTTATTATCGATGATGCGGAAGGTAGTTTTGATACTGGTCGTAGCCGCGCTACTTCTTGGCTGCGCTCAGGAGAAGCCGACACAGACTCCAACTCCAACGCCTCCGCCCGAAAAAACTCCCGTGGCTACGCCGACCGAGGAGAAATTTGGGGGTAAGAAGGAGGTCGTCATAGGCGTTATCGGACCCATGGCGCTGCCCGAAGGTCAGGCGGAGAAGAACGCCGCTATGCTTGCGGCGGAGGAGATAAACGCGAAGGGAGGAATTCTCGGCTTGCCTATCAAGATCGTCGTGGGAGACACGAAGCTGAATCCTGATACAGCTGCGTCGGAGTTCAGGAGGCTGGCAGAGGTTGAAAAGGCGGACATGATTCTCGGAGGTTTCAGCAGCGGAGTCATGAACACGATGATGGAAGTCATGGCAGAAACGAAGACCATCTTCTTGGCCGACGCCTCTTCTCCGGCTCACCCGAAGAAGGTGGCCGAGAACTACGACAAATACAAGTATTGGTTCAGGATCAGCCAGAACAACGGAACGACCTTCGCGTGGGATCTCGCCGGGATGATCGACTACCTGAAGAGCAAGGGTTACGAGGTGAAGAAGGTCTACATCATCAGGGACGAGCACGTGTGGACTGACGCGGTGATGAACGACCTCAAACCTCTGCTTGAAGAGAGGGGCATCGAGATCGTCGGAGACGTCAAGGTCGGGAGGGGATACACGGAATACGAACAGCTCCTCATAGACGCTGAAGAGAAAGGCGCCGACTTGGTTATGCCGATACTCGCTATTGCCGGAACCGGCGACGTCCTCGTGAAGCAGTGGGCCGAGTTGCAGCCGAACTACATACTTGCCGGCCACGACCTCGCGGCCATAGACTACCAGTTCTACGACAAGACGGGCGGAGCCGCTAACTACTACATCTTCCTCGCTGATGGCGGTGTCTTAGTTACAGCCCCTCCGACGGAGATGGCCAAGCACTTCATTGAGGCGTACAAGAAGAAATACGGACACTATCCCGAGTCTCACCAGGCTTACGGAGCTTACGATGCCGTCTACATCTACAAGATGGCCGTAGAAGCCGCTTACAAGGCGGGCGAGAAGAATCCGTTCGACCCGGACGTCGTCGTTAAGTACTTAGAGAAGTTCAAGCCTGGCAACCCAGCTAAGCTTACGAGGAACGTTGCGTTCCACAAGAACCACGCCCTCGTCTGGGGAGACGAATACGTGAGGAACTGGGTGAGCCAGTGGCAGGACGGTAAGCAGTGCATACTGTATCCGGAGACAGTCGCTACGTGTGACTTAAAACTCCCACCGTGGCTGCAGAGGTGACATTGTAAAGAATTTCCGAAAATTTTTTATTTTTTGTAATTTCGTGATTAAGTATGATCGAAGACATTGTAAGGATCCTTATATATGGTGCGGTTATCGGTGGAATCTGGGCTCTCGTCTCTTCTGGATTCACGCTAATCTTTGGCGTTTCGAGAATTCTCAATTTTGCCCACGGAACGTTTTTCATCCTCGCAGCTTACTTTGCGATTTTCTTTTACGGGCTCGGGATCAATTATTACGTTTCTGCAATTCTTGGAGTCCTGTTGATCGGCGTTTTGGCAGTTGGGATTTACAGGTTTTTGTTATCTCCGATTCGGGAGCACGAAGTTATGGTCATAATCGTAACTCTCGCCCTCGCCCTCCTGTTCGAACAGATAATACTGCTCACTTACGGCGAGCACGGAGTCAGTTTTCCAAGCTTCGTTCGCGGCGTCGTAAGGGTTTACGGAGTTCCGATAACCGTCACGAGAATTTTGGCGTTGATTCTTTCTGTGGTCGTCTTGGTTCTCCTTGAGGTTTTCATAAACAAGACGAGGACGGGGAAGATGATCAACGCGGCATCTCAAAACTACGAGGGAGCAATGCTCATTGGGATCGACGTCGAGCGAATCTTCATGATGACAATGTTCATTTCCGCGATTCTCGCCGGATTCGCCGGAATTTTCTACGCTCAGATATTCTCCGCGAATCCGTTTGCTGCTATGAAGTCTCTGATATTCGCGTTCGCCATCGTCATCCTTGGAGGGCTTGGTAGCGTTAAGGGGAGCATCGTCGCATCCTTCATCGTCGGCTACATCCTCGCGATAACCATCACGACTCTCGGAGCGAGGTGGTCTGAGTTCGTCGTCATGCTGCTGATAATCGCGATACTCGTGTTCAAACCTACCGGGTTGTTCGGGGTGGAAGAATGAAGAAGAACATCTTGGTGGGGTTGATAGGACTGATAATCGCTTTGGCACTTCCGCTGTTCGTTCCCGAGGGATACCTCTTCATGTTCGGAATGATGTTCCTGTTTTTGATCTTGGTGATAAGCTGGGACGTGATAGTCGGCTACACAGGACAAGTGAACTTAGGTCACACGGTCTTCGTCGGACTCGGAGCCTACACGGCGGCGCTGCTTCAGGTCCCGTCGAGGCTCGAAGGTCTTATACCTTTCGTGGCCTCTTTGCCTCCGCAGAACCTCTTTCTGTCTATAATCGCTGGTGGCATAATCGCTGCGCTGTTCGGCGCGGCAATAGGCGTTATTACGCTCAGGCTGAAAGGTTACTACTTCGCCCTCGTCACCGCTATCCTTCCCCTCGTCTTCATACAGAGCGTCTACGTTTTTTCCGACGTCTTCGGTGGAGAAGAAGGTTTTTCCATCGGCCTCGAAAGAGCTCTTTCTCAGTCCATCGTCGGCAGATACTACATCGCTCTCGCGTCTTTCCTCATCTGCTTCTTCGCGATAAGGCACATCGTCAGGAGCGACCTCGGATACAGGTTCATGGCAGTCAGAGACGACGAAGCTCTGGCGGAGTCGCTCGGAATAAACGTCGTGAAATACAAGATAATCTCGTTCACGATAAGCTCGTTCTTCGCCGGAATTGGGGGAGCGTTGATAGTTCTCTACAGAATCACGGTCGGCCCAGATTTATACGACATACCGCTGATGCTGATGATAATACTTTCAGCCGTTCTTGGCGGTCTTGGAACGCTGTACGGTCCGGTGATAGGTGGAATCATCGTTTACCTGTTAAAGAACTTCTTCCTGAAGATGGTGATCCCTCAGGCGGCGTCGATTCCCATAAACGACGAGCGGGGCTGGCGGTGGCAAAGTCTGCCGCCGCAATCACTACCTTTTTAATTTCTTTATCAATCGTCTTCAGCTCCGCCTCGGTGGCATGCTTGCCGCTGACCAATAAATCGCGCACATGGTCTATCGGGTCGCGCTCCTCCTTCACCTTTTGCACCTCTTCACGGGTGCGATATTTGGCGGGGTCAGACATGGAATGCCCGCGATAGCGATAGGTGTTCATCTCCAGAATATACGGCCCCTTGCCCGCGCGGCAGTGCGCCACGGCCTTGGCCCCCGCATCTTTCACCGCCTGCACATCCATGCCATCCACCTTTTCCCCGGGGATGCCAAAAGCCGCGCCGCGCGTGTAAAGATCAGGTGTGGAGGACGCCCGCTGAAGGCTGGTCCCCATTGCGTATTTGTTATTCTCGATCACAAAAATGCAGGGCAGCTTCCACAAGCTAGCCATGTTAAACGTCTCGTAAACCTGCCCTTGGTTGGCCGCGCCATCCCCAAAATAGGCAAAGCTCACATTATCATTGCCGCGATACCAGTTGGCAAATGCCAGCCCCGCACCCAGCGGCACCTGCGCCCCCACAATCCCGTTGCCGCCATAAAAGTTCTTCTCTTTCGAGAACATATGCATCGAGCCGCCCTTGCCGTGCGAATAGCCGCCCTCGCGCCCCGCCAGCTCGGCCATTACGCCGTTCGGGTCCATGCCGCAGGCTAGCATATGGCCGTGGTCGCGGTAAGAGGTGATGCGCTGATCGCCCTCTTTGGTGCTGGCCTCAAGCCCCACCACAATCGCCTCTTGCCCGATATAAAGGTGGCAAAACCCGCCAATAAGCCCCATGCCGTATAGCTGGCCAGCCTTTTCCTCAAAACGCCTTATCAGCAGCATTTCGCGGTAAAATTCAAGCAACTCTTCGGCGTTTACATTCGCTTTTTTGGCTTTGGCCATGTGGGACTCCTGCGGATAGTTTAACGGTTAACCACCAGTATACAACAGGTTGACAGCTTGTCACATGCCTTTTTTGCATAGCGGTATGCAAAACAATAATGCTGCGAAAATAGCGGATTTACTGAACGATAATTTCGTCACCACGAATATAGCCAAGCACCTTGCGGGCTTGTTCGTCGAGCAGATCAAGGTCCAAATACTCGTCTGATAGCCGATACGCGCGGTTTTCAGCGATGGCGCGCTCTTGCTTCAGGGCATCCAGCTGCAATTGAAGCTGCACCTCTTTTGTCTCGACTTTAAAGAGGGTTAGCATGCCATACGGCCCCTGAATCGCGGAGTAGGAGAAATAGGCAACTAGGGCCACAACGCTGACAGAAGTCAGGTAGCCAATCACGTGCCTCGATTTACCGGATTCATTCATTAAGCTGCCTCAAAACGCCGATCTAATGCCGGATAAGGCGAATCATGCCAGATGTGATTCGGTTTGTGAATCCCAAATCGACAATTTTAAGCAAATAATTTGTAACGCGTGGCGCGCCCCGTGATGGAACGCGCCTGAATATTAGCCCTCTAGCGCAGCTACGCCCGGCAGGGTTTTGCCCTCAAGCCACTCAAGGAACGCGCCCCCGGCGGTGGAGATATAGGTGAAATCTTTCGCGGCCCCTGAATTATTCAGCGCGGCCACAGTATCTCCGCCACCCGCGACCGAGCGCAAGCTACCCGCGCGGGTTAGCTCGGCGGCTTTTAGGGCGGCGGCGTCAGTCGCCATGTTAAAAGGCTCGATCTCGAACGCGCCAAGCGGGCCGTTCCACACAAGCGTTTTGGCGGCGGCAAAAACCTTACCAACCTGCTCAACCGATTGCGGGCCAGCATCAAGGATCATCGCATCGGGGGGGCAGGCATCGGCGGCCACGGTCTCGCTTTTGGTATTGGCGGCAAATTCCCACGCGACCACCACATCCACCG